>JAYVTU010000181.1:0-36790 GCA_043788485.1 Planctomycetota bacterium | reverse complement strand
CACAGCGATGTGATCGAGATCGTGCCGCTGGCCTTTATGCGTGGCCGGACGTTGAATGATGCCGCGATCATCCTCGATGAGGCGCAGAATACGACCAAGAGCCAGATGCTCATGTTCCTGACGCGCATGGGCCAGGGGTCGAAAATGATCGTCACGGGGGACACTTCGCAGATCGATTTGGAAGAGGGCGTCGAGTCCGGGCTGATCGACGCGACCGAGCGATTGCAGAAAGTGCCGGGCATCGCCCTCATGGCTCTCGGACGGCAAGATATTGTCAGACATGATCTTGTGCAGCGCATCGTGCATGCCTACAGCCGCGAGACGTCTGATAATGTTGTGGAGAAGTCGTAAACGCCCCATCCGCGACAACCGATCTATAATGATCGCTTCGCCGGGACGGTCCGGCGACGGGTGGTGAATCGCTATGTCCATGTTTAAACCGAGCACGTCGAGGCGCCGCGAGGTCCGCAAGACCATCCCGAGACACCGCGCGCATTGGCGCGAGGTGCTGAGCCGGCGTGTGGTCGTGTGGGGGCTGATGCTCGCGCTGGTGTTCTGGTGCGTGGCGAGTTTGATCGTCACGAGCGGGCAGGATGAGCCGGCGTATCAGCCTTCGCAGCTCGTCGACAAGGCCCAGCTCGCGCAGGTTGCATTCGATTCGGTCGATGTGGAGGGCACGGAGACCGCCCAGCGAGACGCCGAACGCGGCGCCCCGCCGGTGTTCACGCCCAATGAGAGTTTCCAGGATCAGCTCAAGCAGGCGTTGCTGACGCTGCCCGAGAAGGTCGCCGTGGCGCAGACCGTGCAGGATGTGCCCGATGCGCTGCGCACGGGTTTCGGGCTCAACGAGAGCGCGGTCGAGGCTTTTGAGCTGCTCAAGAGCTACGAGCGGAACGGTAAGCCGAGCGAGGCGTGGGTCGCGCTGGTGGACCGCTTCATGACCGAAGTGCAGTTCGTCACGGTCCTCAGCGATGCGCAGTATCAGCAGATGCAGAAGGGGCTGTCGGACGCGGCGTTGCTGCAGATCGGCCCGGACCTGCCGGTGCGCGTGCCGCGCGCGGAGCTGATCAACATCAAGAACACCGCGGCGGTGCGCAAGGCCGTCGAAGCCCGCCGTGCATTGCCGGCGCCGATCCGCTCGCTGGTCGCCACCTACATCGTCCACGAACAATTGCCGCTCTACTCACGCAACGAGCAGCTCACCCGCAAGCAGCAGATCGCCGCGCATGACAGCGAGAAAACGCGGCAGATCAGCTACCTCCCGGGCCAGATCCTCGTCCCCGCCGGAAAAGTGCTGACGCCCAATGGCTACCGCCTCCTCAAGGAACACCTGCAGCATCTCCCGCCCGCCGCGCAGCTCTCGCGTCGCGCCGGCTTGTGGGGCCTCGTCGGTCTCGCAACGCTCGTCGGATCGCTCGCCATCCTCGGCCTCCGCCCGCGCATCGTGCAGAATCCCATGCGAGGCCTCGCTTTCATTGGCCTGCAACTTTCGACACTCGCCATCGCCTGGGCCATACGCCCGTTAATCCCCGGGGGCGACGCCGCCGCCGCCATCGGCGCCGCGATGCTCTCGGCGGTCATTCTCGCCATCGCCTACGACCGCATGTTCGCCGCCGCAATCGTCGCGATCCACGCACTGCTCATCGCTCTCGCACTCAACCTCGGTGCACCGATGTATCTGGCCGTCATGACCGGCTGCATCGCCGCCATCGCTCAGCTCGGCGAGGTGCGCCACCGCGGCACGCTCATCCGCGTCTGCTTCACAGCCGCGATCGTCGTCGCCGCAGGCGTCTACTCCGCTGAGATGGCCGCACGCGAGCACGTCGAGGGCATCTACCGCATGGCCGCCATCGAGTCCGGCCTCGCCGCCGGAGCCACGCTCTTCGTCGGCTTCTTCGCCCTGGGCATCCTGCCGTTCATCGAGCGGGCCTTCCGAGTCACGACCTCGATGACGCTGCTCGAGCTCGGCGACATGAATCAGCCGCTGCTCCGCAAGCTCGCGCAGTCCGCCCCCGGCACGTTCAACCACTCGCTGCAGGTCGCATCGCTCGCCGAGCACGCCGCCGAGGCGATTGGCGCCAGCGGCCTGCTGGCCCGTGTCGGCGCGTATTACCACGACATCGGCAAGATGCACAAACCCGCCTATTTCGTGGAGAATCAGGCCGGCGGCGTCAATCCGCACGAGAAAGTCTCTCCCGCGATGAGCCTGCTGATTGTCGTCGGTCACGTCAAGAATGGCGTCGAGATGGCGCGCGAATACAACCTGCCGTCGGCGATCATCCACTTCATCGAAGCGCACCACGGCACGACGCTCGCCGAATATTTCTACCACGCCGCCGCCAAAAATAAGACCGAGGATGAGAAGCCCGCCGAGTTCGAGTACCGCTACCCGGGACCCAAGCCGACGACGCGTGAGGCGGCGATCGTGATGATCTGCGACTGCATCGAATCCGCCTGCCGCGCCATGGGCGAGCCGACCGCCGCCCGCATCGAGCAGCTCGTCCACACACTCGCCACCAAGCGCCTGCTCGATGGCCAGTTCGACCACTGCGACCTGACGCTCGGCGAACTGCATCTCATCGAACAGGCCATCACCAAGAGCCTCTGCGCCATCTACCACGGCCGCATCAGCTACCCCACCGAATCGCGCCCGGCATCCAGGTCCGATGCCGACAAGAAGCCCAAGGAGCGTACCGCGATTTGATTCCGCGTTATTCAACACCTTTGCGCTCTTCCACGTCACAAATTCAATTAGCTGTTGCCGCGCCGATCCCCGCGCCGGCCCCCGATCTGCGCTGGCTCAAGCGCATGCTCAAAGCCGCCGTCGAGGAGCTGTCGCTCGTCGAGCCGTCGATCAGCTACGTCATCGTCGCCGATGAACGCATGTCCGAGTTGCACCGGCAATTCTCCGGAATCCCCGGCACGACGGATGTGCTGACGTTCGACCTGCGCGATGATCCCGCCTCGCCGCTGCTCGAAGCGGAAATTTATCTCTGCGTCGATGAAGCACGCCGCCGCGCCACCGACCTCGGCCACGACACCGATCGCGAACTCCTGCTCTACGCCCTGCACGGCACGCTCCATCTCCTCGGCCACGATGACCACACCGCCGCCTCCCACCGCCTGATGCACGAAGAGGAGGACCGCATCCTCCACGCCATCGGCGTCGGCCCGGTGTTCGCCGCGCGTCCCGCAACTCGTGCGGCTCGCCGTCCCGCCACTCGCAAACGCATAACCAACGGAGGCCGCAAGTGACCCCCGTAAGCTGGGCCATCCTGATCGCGACCGCCCTGAGCTGCTTCTTTGCCGCTTGCAACTATGCGCTGCTCGGTTTCTCGCGCCGCCGCCTGCAGGAACTGCTCGAAGCGCGAGGCCTCGAACATCGGCTCGTCACGCTCGACGACCGCCGCGACGGCCTGATGCTCATGACCGGCCTGTTCCGCACGATCTGCAATCTCGCCCTCCTGCTGGCCATGATCGCACTCTTCGCCCCGCCCAATGAGCCTCACCGATGGACGCAGCTTTTGTCCGCGTTCCTCATCTCGGGCCTGATCATCGCCGTCGTCGGCGTCGCGATCCCCGTCTCGTGGAGTCGTTATGGAGCCGAGGCGCTTCTCGCCCGCGCGCTGCCGCTGCTCAATGTGCTTTACATCGGCATGACGCCGATCATGGCCGTGCTGCATCTCTTCGATCCGGTGATCCGCCGATTGCTCGGCGTCCCGCTGCCCGAAGAGGGCGATGATGCGCCCGCCGCCGAGCAGGAGATTCTCGACGCCGTCTCCGAGGGTGAGAAGTCCGGGCTCGTCGATCAGTCGCAGAAGGAGATGATCGAGGCGGTCGTCGAATTCCCGAATCTCACGGTGGACCAGGTGATGACGCCGCGCACCGAGGTCGAGGGCGTGCCGCTCGGCTCCAGTCTGCCCGAGGTCAAGCGCATCGTCGCCGAGGTGGGCCACTCGCGCATCCCCGTCTACGAGGATGATCTGGATCACATCGTCGGCATCCTCTACGTCAAGGACCTCGTCCCGCTGCTCGGCGAGGCGCTGACCGAACTGGACATCCGAAAATATCTCCGCGAGGCGATCTTCGTCCCGGAGACGAAAACCGTCCGCGACCTCTTCAAACAGTTCAAGCAGTCGAACGTGCACATCGCCATCGTGCTCGACGAATACGGCGGAACCGCGGGCCTGGTCACCATCGAGGACATCCTCGAGGAGATCGTCGGCGACATCCGCGATGAGTACGAGAAAAAAGAAGACGCCAGGCCCGGCATCACGCGCCTCGACGACCACAACTGGGAGGTCGCTGCCCGCGTGTATGTTGATGATTTCAATTCCGAACTCGGCGTCGAGATCCCCGACGAGGAGGATTACGACACGCTCGGCGGCTTCGTGTTCGCCACGCTCGGCCACATCCCCGCCGCCGGCGAAACATTCGACTTCGGCGGCCTGCGCTTCACCGTCACCAACGCCGAGAAGACACGCGTCAACACGCTACGCGTCGAACAGCTCCAGCGCGACGAAGTTCCGGCGAGCGAAGCAACGGATTGATTCCGCTCCCTCTCCCTCCCAGGGAGAGGGCCGGGGTGAGGGTCTTATCGCTGGGACAATACGAGTGTTTTGTGCGGGTGCACAATACAATTCGCAACGTCTCACCCTCACCCGGCTCGAAGACTCGCCGACCTCTCCCTTGAAGGGAGAGGTGGATCACATGCGTATTGAGTTCCTGAATCTCACTCCGCCGCGGCGACGGCGCGGGGGCGGCGCTTGCGGACCGGGGCGGTCGCGACCTTGCCCTCGGCTTTGCGTACGGTCTTGCGCACGGGTTCCTGGAAGTGGAACTTGCCGTCGCCCTTGATGCGGTACGTGCCCTTGACGGACGGCTCGGTCATCGAGTTCAGCGTCACTGCGAAGTCGATCTCGAAGTGCTCGCGGCCGAGGTCGATCGATTCGCCATCACGGCTACCGCCGACGAACTGGAATTTCTTGGCCATGGTCATCGAGCTCCGGGGTGAGAGGGGATCAAATTCACACAATCGCGGCTGGCGCTCTCGCCGGCCGAGTCTTTGCGCGGTCTTTGAATGGTTGCGAACGAGCCATCTTACCAGAAATCACGGCCAACCCCGCATGTAATCCGATGAAATAGCGTAAATCCGCAAAGTGCCGCGGGATCGAAACGGGGACGCGGTAGCGTCCCGGCTATGCAAAACGTTAGAATCCCCGCCCTATGCAGCAGACCATCCGCTTTTACAACACGTTGACGCACCGTGTCGAGGACTTTGAAACGATCGAGCCGGGCGTGGTGCGCATGTACCACTGCGGGCCGACGGTTTACGACTTCGCGCACATTGGAAACTTCCGCGCGTTTCTGATGGCGGACCTGCTGCGCCGGTTTTTCGAGTTCACGGGCCGGCGTGTCGTGCAGGTGATGAACCTGACGGACGTCGGGCACATGACCGAGGACACGCAGGCGGACGGCGGGGGCCGCGACAAGATGGAGGTCGCCGCCGAGCGACTCAAGCAAGCGAAAAAGCAGGGCACCGCGAATGTCGAAAATCCCGATGATCCGTACCAGGTCGCGGGATATTTCACGAAGGCGTTTCTCGAAGATGCGAAGCTGCTGCGGATGAAACTGGTGGACGAATATCCGTCGCACATGCCCAGCGCAACGGGGAATATCGACAACATGATCGGCATGATCGGCACGCTGATCCGCGGCGGTCATGCCTACGTCGCCGGTGAGCCCGGGAGCCGCGCGGTGTATTACGACGTGCGCAGCTTCCCGCGCTACGGCCAGCTCTCGGGCAACACGCTTGAGGCGCTGCAGACCGGCGCCGGGGGACGCGTCGATGAGACGAAGACCAGCGGCAAGCGTGACCCCAATGATTTTTTGCTGTGGAAGGAAGACGGCAAGCACCTGATGCGCTGGCCCAGCCCGTGGGGCGAGGGTTACCCGGGGTGGCACATCGAGTGCTCCGCGATGGCGATCGCGGTGCACACGGCTCTGGCGGGCAGGGCGATCCCGTCGCTCGACATCCATACCGGCGGCGAGGACAACATCTTCCCGCACCACGAGTGCGAGATCGCGCAATCGAACGGGGCGACGGGCCAGGAATTTTCGCGCTACTGGATGCACGTGCGGCACCTCATGGTCGAGGGCCAGAAGATGAGTAAGTCGAAGGGGAATTTCTTCACCGTGCGCGACATCCTGAGCAAGGGAGTGCCGCCGGAGGTGCTGCGCTTCGAGCTGATGCGGACCCACTACCGGTCGAACGCGAACTTCACGTTCAAGGGGCTGGAGGATTCGGCGAAGATGGTGGAGAGGATCCGCGCAGCGGCGGGGAGCGCTAAGCCGCAAGCGGCTGACGGGAAGATGGGGGACACGGCGCTGGAGCGCGATTTCGCGGCGGCGCTGGCGGAGGATCTGAATATCTCCGAGGCGCTGGGCGTGTTGTTCAAGTTCTTGAACGCGACGCCGGAGGTGGGCGGGGCGGATGCGGCGGCGCTGCGCCGGATCGATGCGGTGCTCGGCGTATGTGAGCCATCGACGGCGGCGCCGAGCGCGGCGGGCGGGCCGAGCGACGCGGAGATTGAAAGCAAAGCGCAGGAAATCACCGCGGCGCGCTCACGCCGGGATTACGCCACCAGCGACCGCCTGCGCGACGAACTGATGGCGGCGGGCGTCGAGGTGATGATTTCAAAGGACGGCGTGAAGTGGAAGCGGAAGATGCGGTTGGGATAAGGATCGCCGGGGGGTTCTGCGGAGCGATTGCGAACGGCTTCAACGCGAATACTTTAGTTCTCCAAGAATCCGCAATCGATTCGCAGCGTTCGCGGCACGTTCATAAAGTTTTTCAAACATCGGATACCAAGTGGCTTCGCGCCACCCTCCATCAGCCGTTTGTTCAAGCGGAGGGACCCATTCCTTGTGTGTCCACAGGACGCAATGAAATGCAAGCGAGAGCTGCGATAGATCTTCTTGGGTGAATCCAGCATCACGAAGCGAGCTAGCGCGCGCCAAACAATCCCTATGGTTGGCTACGACTTGGGGATAGTGAAGATGAATCGCGGAATCGTTTAATATATCGTTGATGCTGGCGATAAATTCGCAAAGTTGCTGGTTTTTTTCAGCGTGTGAATAAACGTGCTCGCCGAGAAATTCCGTCATCATGGCCCCGCGTCATGTCATCAATGCGCCATTCAATTTCAACGCACCCTCACCCGGCTCGCGGACTCGCCGACCTCTCCCCGGGGGAGAGGTGGGATCAGTGCGCGGCGTACTTCGCTTCGTAGGATTTGGCGTCGAGGAGTTTGTTGACTTCGGCGGGGTCGGCGGGGGTGATCTTGACGAGCCAGCCTTTGCCGAAGGGGTCGTTGTTGATGAGCGAGGGGTCGTCGATGACGGCCTGGTTCACTTCGGCGATTTTGCCGCTGATGCCGCTGTAGAGTTCGCTGGTGGCTTTGACGGATTCGATCTCGCCGATGCTCTTGCCGGCGGTGACGGCGGCGCCGGGCTTGGGGAGCTGGACGTAGGTGACATCGGTCAGCTCATCGACGGCGAACTTCGTGATGCCGAGCGTCACGGTCGCGCCGGAGGGCTGGTGCCATTCGTGGGATTCGAGGTAGCGGCGATCGGTGGGGACGGACATCGAGTAGCTCCATGCGGGTGAGCGAAGGATGATAACACCGGTGCAAAAATGCTCAATGACCAAATCCCAAATCCCAATGACCAAAATAGGAGGGGAGATTTTCCTCCATTGGTCATTGGAATTTGGGATTTGGTCATTTGCTCAGGTCGCGCTGGTGATCGCGCGGCTGATCGGGGTCAGCAGATCGGGGACAACGTGATCGTTGGCGAGGCGTTCGGCGTGTTTGCGGAGGAGCTCGAAACCTTCGAGGAGGTCTTCGGGCTTTTCGATGGGGCCGATTTTGCGGAGGGTGAGGAAGATGCTCACGGGCTCGGTGCGGTAGCGGTTGGCGCGGATCTGGCCGTGGCTCGTCGTCGCCTTGACCTCGAAGAAGGCCTGGAGGTCGAGGCGGTTGTCGAGGCTGATGCCGAAGACGGGCTGGAGATCGATGGGGCGGGCGTTGCCGTATTCGAGGAGGCTGGCCAGCGGCGAGCGTGCGAAGAGGGCGTCGTAGATGATCTCGTGCTGGTTGGCTTTGGCTTCGAGGTCGAAGCCGAAGAGGAGTTCCTGGTACTCGATGTCCAGCGGGCTGAGGCTCAGGTGGTAGGGTGCGAGACGGAGCACGAGGCGGTGCAGGGCGTAGGCTTCCTCGAGCGTGTCGGGATTGACGTGACCGGTGCGGATGGAGGCGCGGCGGAGCGCGAGCCAGCGGTAGGCGCCTTCGCGGCGGCTGGATTCGAGGGCCAGTTCATCGGTGAACCGGCGGAACTTGCTCATCGACGGCTGGTCCTGCCGGACGCGGTCGTAGAAGTGCAGGACCGTCTCCCGGTCGTGGGGGAGGTCCATTTTGACGGCGATCTTCTGGTTGACGTAGAAGTCGGTGCACAGGGCCCCGAAGCTGGTAGCCATTGTCATTCCCTATCAGGTCGCCCGGCGCAAGGCCCAATCCATTTCGCCGACGAACCGCACCGTAGTATACAACCGTTTTGCGGGCTGGGCCATTGTCGGGAACGCGTGATCGGGATGGGGCGTGTAAAAGTGGCGTGACCGGCGCGATTGTGCTAAACTTTTGTACTTCGATTCAAGTCACCCCGGAGGCGGTCCTGATGGCCCTGATCGATACGCTGCGTGAGCTGTTTCTGATTGACCAGCAGGTGCGCGGGCTCGAGAGCCGCATGGACGGCGCCCGCAAACACGTGGTCGGCCAGCAGGCGAAGCTCGAAGTGCTTCGCCGCCAGTACGCGACCGTTTCGGAGCAGCTCCACAAGGTGCAGGCGACCGAGGCCGGTTTCGAGAACGAAGCCAACGCCTTCGACGATCGCATCACCAAGCTCCGCGACCAGATGAATTCGGTCAAGACCAACAAGGAATACTCCGCACTGCTCGTGGAAGTGAACACGATCAAGGCTGACAAGACGAAGGTCGACGACAAGGCGATGGAACTGCTCACGCAGGTCGATTCGCTCAAGAAGCAGGTCGAGCAGTTTGAGACGCAGATCGCTGAAGTCGAGAAGGTCAAAGCCGTCGCGGAAAAGGAGCTTGAGGCCCGCCGCGCGGAAGTGGGGCAGCAGCTTGATGAAGTGAAACGTCAGCGGGCCGAGGCGGCGGCGAAGGTGCCGGCGGACGTGCTGGCGGTGTTCGATCGACTGGCCGAATCTCACGACGGCGAAGCGCTCGCCCCGATCACGCAGAACGACCCGCGCGAGATGGAGTACACATGCGGCGGCTGCTACATGTCGCTGCCGCCCGAGGTGGTCAACCGTCTATACTCGACTTCGGACAAGCTCGTCCGCTGCACCAGCTGCAGCCGGATCTTGTACCTGGAGAAGAGCATGAAAGAGGCGATGGGCAGCAAGTGATTGCGGGTGATCCGCGTTGAATTTGATCCTGGAAATTGAATCGATCGCCGATGAAGCCGCTGGCCGATATGCGGCGGGCGTTGTCGTGCTTGATGCCGAGACAGGTCAGCACCTGCATGCGAAGGGGTATGTGCTCGGTGCGTTGCCCACGCCGCACGCCGCGGCGTATGTGGCTTTGGTCCGGGCGATCGAACTGGTGATTCCGCTGGGGCCATCGGATGTGGAGATCCGCGTTTCCAGTCAAGCCTTGATCAATCAGATCACGGATGCCGAGCCCATTGATATTGATGATGTGTCGTTGATTCCGCTTTATGAACAGGCGGCGGCGTCGCTGCTGCGGCTGGACATCTGGAAGCTCCGCGCGGCGGACCGCAAGGCGAATCGCTTCGTTGCGGAACTGGCGCAGCGTGCGCTTGAAGCCGGCGCCGATGTGGAGCAAACGCCCCAAGCGTGCGATGCGGCTGCCGCGGTTTCGTCCACCGAGGCGCAGATCAACACGCGTGTCGCAGTTCCCGTCGATCAAAGTGCCTGGACCGTCGAACTCCTCGATGAGCCCGACGGCGATTGCCCCGCGAATTGCCACACCGGCATCCGATACGCCTTTGGCCCCGTCACGCCCGCCGGTTTCTGCGTCCACGCCGCGCGTGCCGCGCTCAACGATGGGCCACTCACCTGGGACGACCCCGCGCAGAAGCAGCTCACCACACTCTGCCCCGAGTGCCGCGTGCCCCTGCGCATCGCCGTTGTAGAATGACCGCTCCAATTCCCGACGCCGAAAAGGAAACGTTGAACATGCCCTGGACCCTCAGCGCCTTCGCCGATGAATCCGGCCCGACCGCCGATGAGCAGGTCGCCGCCCTTGTGGAAGCCCAGATCAAGTACGTCGATCTGCGCAACGTCGATGGCATCAACATCACCGAACTCCCGCTCGACCACGCCCAGCGCGTGCAAAAGAAACTCGAAGCCGCCGGCATCCGCGTCTGCATGTATGGCTCGCCCATCGGCAAGATCGACATCGCCGACGATCACGCCAGCGACATCAAGCGTCTCCGTCACCTCGGTGAGCTCAAGCAGATTTTCGGCGCGACCTACGTGCGGATGTTCAGCTACTTCAACAAGAAAAGCGGGGCGGATGAGGCGACGTATCAGGCCGCCACGATCGACCGCCTGCAAAAGCTCATCGAACTGGCCGACAAGCTCGGCCTCGTGCTCTTCCACGAAAACGAACTGGGCATCTTCGGCGACACCCTGGCCCGAGTGAAAACGCTGCGTGACCTTGTGCACCGCCCCAATCCCCAGCGGTTCAAACTCATCTTCGATTTCGACAACTTCAATCAGATGGGCGAGAAGACGTGGGAAACGTGGCTCGCTCTGCGCGATGACGTAGAAGCTATCCACCTCAAGGAATCCAAGCGACAGGCCGACGGCTCGTTCCAGCACGTTCCCGCCGGTCAGGGCGACGGCCAGATCCTGCGCGTGCTGGCCGATCTCGCGGCCCGTGGGTGGACCGGCCCGCTCACGCTCGAGCCCCACCTCGCCCGCTCCGCCGCCGTCATCGCCACCGGGCCGCACGGCAGCGCCAATGCTCAATTCGCCAATCTCACCACTGCCCAAACCTTCCAGGTCGCCGCCGAGGCCGCGCGGAAACTGCTCAAGGACGTTGATCGGCTCGGGTGAGCCCCGGATCGTCCCGCACTGCCCCCTCGAAATGCTCACGCAAATCCTCGTGCCGCGGGAACCGATCCGTGACCAATTCTGTCTATAATGGCCGATAAGATGATCGGCGTGATTTCCGCACGCCGCGGCCCCCGGATACCGTCCATGAACCTACTCACACCGACACGCTCCGCCGCTCGGGCCTGTGCCCTTACACTGGGCGTGTTCCTTTGGGCCGGAGGCATCGCCGCCGCCGCGGATCTCACACCGGCGCAGCGCACCGTCGGGCTCTTCAGCTACGTGGACACCGGCAGCGACATGAAGCCCGGACGCAGCTTCTCCGGCGTCATGGTCGATTCGACGCACATCGCCACCAGTCTGTGGGCACTGTCGCAGGGACCCGATCAGATCGGCGTCCATGCCAACTCCGCCGCGCAGGTCTACGTCTCTTACTACACTCCGACCGGCAAGCTCGTCACGTTTCCGGTCCGCGTCAGCCTGATGGATCCGAAGGCGGCCGTCGCGATCCTCACGATCAATGAATCCGAGCGCAGCGCGACCTCGCGTTTCATCACCACTTCAGTGCGTGTCATGCCCCTGGAGATCAGCGCCGACGCCCGGGCCGTCGGCGTCATCGCGCCCGAACCGCTAAGTTCGGACCAGATCAATCTTCACACTGCTCCGGCGCCGATCGCCATGCGGATCGAGGCCGGCCTGCTCGCCGGAAGCGGCGACATGGCATTCGCCCCCGTGAATCATCCGCTCCCGCCCTCCATGGTCGGCGGCGGCGTATGGAACAGTGAAGGGCAGCTGCTGGGCATCCTGACCCGCCACGATGACTCGCTGCAGATCGCCGATGCCGCCGCGATTAAATCGGCGCTAAGTGGCGCTGTCGTGACTCCCGCTCCGATCCGCAAGCCTCCAGCCACCGATCCACCGGTCGCCATTACTCCGACGCCCACCGTCCCCGCTGTTCCGAAAGATCCATCGGCCCTCTCCGAAGCCGACACCGCCGAGATGCTCAAGAATCTCAAGCCGCTGCTCGACCGCATGAAGTACGCCAAGCTTTCACTGGCGATCGATCCGGGCCTCCTCGATTACGTCAACCAGGATCAGGCCGACCTCGTGATGGAGCGCATCGGTGGCGGGAAATTCGCTGAAGCCCTCAGCACACTCGACACGATCGAAGCGCTGACCAGCGGCACGCTCGCCGACCAGCTCAATTATCGCCGTGCACTGACGCTCACGCTCCTGGGCCGTTACGCCGACGCACGGCCAAAAGCCCAGCGCGCCGCCGCCGCCGCCGATTCCCTCGTTCGCGCCCGCGGTCGTGCCTTAAGCAAGGCGCTCGAAGACTGTCCCGACGGTGTCGCCAAAAACGGCAAATCGCTCAGCGATTCCGCCACGCTTGCCGCCTTGATGCGCGTTGCCGGAAATCTCCCTGACAACGGTTCCACCGGCACTCCCGCCGCAAACCCCGCCTCCGAGGAGTTCCGCAAATCTATCGAATCCGCATTTCAGACCGCCAAAGGCAAACAGCTCGACAACCGCGCCTCGTATGACATGATCGATCAGCAGCTTCAGTCCATCACCAAACGCATCGATGCGGCCAACGCCTCGGGCCTCGAGTCGCTCGCCAAGGAAGTCGCCGCCTACCGCTCACAGCTCCTGCGCCGCGAATACGAACGCGCCAGCGCCGAGCTCCTGACACTCCAGCAGAAGTATCAGGATGAATTCAGCCAGCTCCAATTCCGCAACGGCCCCGAATGGGCCACCGCCGGTTACGCCGCCGACATCCACCTCGCCAAGGCCAACGCGATCATCGATAACTTCAACACCGCACTCAAGCACTTCCAGATCATCGGCCAGCAGCTCGGCGGCGAAAAGAACACCGACGATTCGCTCAAGCCCATGCCCCCGCTCCCCATCGCAAAGAGGATCGACGGCCGTTGATCCACCGGGTGCGCATTCCGTCTCCCTCTCCCTTCAAGGGAGAGGGCGGGGTGAGGGTGAATCGTGAGAACTCTTCAGGCGTGTGCACGGATGACACGCCCAGTACGCTTCGCGTCCCACCCTCACCCGGCGGAGGACCGCCGACCTCTCCCTTGAAGGGAGAGGTGAAACGAAACCTGCACCCCTTCACCCGCCACGCCGGCGTACGGAGACCCGGTTTGACGCTCCCCAAACTCATCAACATCACCCGCCTCGCGCCGCGAATTCCCCGGCGCACGATGTGTCACACCCTCGTCGCCCTCATCGTGATCATCGCAACACTCTGGTCATCCCGGGTGCAGGCCGGCGGTGTCCTGCAATCCCAGGTTGACCGGCAGATCGCCACCGCCGCTCTCGGCAGCACCAGCATCGGCCTGCTCATCACCGACCTGCAGACCGGCGCCGAACTCGCCTCTGTAAATCCCGACAAGGCGCTCGCTCCGGCCAGTAACATGAAGCTCGTCACCACCGCCGCCGCGCTCGGAATCCTCAGCCGCGATTTCGTCTACACCACCGAGCTACGCCAGATGCCCAGCGGCGATCTCGTCGTCCGCGGCAGCGGCGACCCGGCATTCGGCGATCCCGTTATCCTCGAGGGCCTCCATTCCGATGTGAATAAATTTCTCGCCACCTGGGTCGTTGCGGTCAAGCAGACCGGCCTCAAAAAAATTCCCCGCCTCCTCGTGGACGACCGCGTTTTCGACCGTCAGTTCGTCCATCCCTCCTGGCCCACCAATCAGCTCCACAAGTGGTACTGCGCCCAGGTCGCCGGCATCGCCTTCAATGACAACTGCCTCACGCTTTTCGCCGCTCCCGGAAAATCCGGCGCCACGCCCTCCATCACCATCGAGCCCGCCAAGGCCCCCGTCCAGATCGACAACCAGGCCGTCACCGGCAAGACCAACGGCCTCTGGGCTTCACGCAAACTCGAAACCAATACTTTCATCCTTCGCGGCTCGGTCCAGCGAAGCCTCACCGAACCCATCGATGTCACCGTCAACGATCCGCCGCTCTTCTTCGGCGGCACACTCGCCAACCTCCTCCGCGCCGAGGGCATCGAGGTCGGCTCTGTCGAACGCATCGCCGCCCAGGACCCCGCCGACGGCGGCAAGGTCATCGCTGTCGTCACCACGCCGCTGCCCGTCGTCATCACACGCTGCAACCGGAACTCGCAGAATCTCTTCGCCGAGTCCCTGCTCAAACGCCTCGGCTACCAGATCACCGGTCAGCCCGGCTCTTGGCCCACCGGCGCAGCCGCGGTCCGCAGCTATCTGGCCAAGGTGCTCGGCACCAGCGCCGCCGACGTCGTGATCGAAGACGGCTCGGGTCTCAGCAAGGAAAACCGCATCTCCCCGCGTGCCTTCGTGAAGCTGCTCGGCCACGTGCACAGCAATCCCGCCACCGCGCAGGTTTACCTCGCCAGTCTCGCCGAGCCCGGAGAAGAGGGCACGCTCAAGAAGCGTTTTGCCGACCTGAAAATCCGCGGCGAGATTCACGCCAAAACCGGCTACATCCTGGGCGTCAACTGCCTCACCGGCTACCTCGTCGAGCCCGACCGGACCATCGCCTTCAGCATCCTCACCAACGACTGCAAAAAATCCCCGTGGGAAGTCCGGCAGATGATGGACAAGATCATCGCGTTGACCGATGCCGCATACGCCCCGAAAAAAGACAAAGACGAGAAGACCAAGACAGCCTCCGCCAAATAGTCCGCCGCTTGCGGCTTCGCGCTCCCTGTCTTCACACTCCGATATCCTCATTCCACAAATCCGGCTTCTCCCGCACGAATTTCCGCATCAGCTCGATGCACCCCGCGTGACGCAGGTTGATCAGTTCCACGCCGCGCTCCTTGAACAAATCCTCCGCCCCCATGAAGTTCTCGTTCTCGCCGATCACCACGCGTGGGATGCGGTAGAGCAGGCTAGTCCCCGTGCACATGATGCAGGGCGAGAGCGTGGACACGAGCGTCAGCCGCGGCCAATCCCGACGCCGCCCCGCGCTGCGGATGCACGCCACCTCCGCGTGAGCCGTCGGATCGCCCGTCTGCACACGCAGATTGTGCCCCCGCGCGACGATCTTCCCCGACTCGTCAGCGAGCACCGACCCGATCGGCAACCCGCCCTCGTTGTACCCCTTGAGCGCTTGCTCATACGCCGCGTCCATCAATACGTCGTAATCCATCGTGTTCCCCATTCCGCCGCTTGCGGCTTAGCGCTCTTAACTCGTCCGATTCTCCACCGCCTCAATCCCCAAATCAATCACGCGCAACTGCAATTTAATCGCCGTCGCCAAGTCCAGCGGCCGCAGCCCGTACTCCGCAAACTCCGCCGCGACCGTTTCGCCGCGCAGCAGTTTCTGCCGCAGCGCCGGGATCGCCGCGCGGAACCGCATGTAATTCTCCGCCGCGCCGGGCTTACAGTTCGTCAACGGATCAATCGGAAACAGCGGCAGTTCCGTCACGAGGCACAGCGGATCGCCGCCCAGGCTCCGCACGTATTCCATCGAGCTCATGTGAAATAACTTCGCCATATCCATATCGCCCGCCGCCTCGAAATAGGCACGCATCGCCGCGCCCTCCGGCGTCGTCGTGAAGCCCGGCCCGATGTATTGGAACCCCTTGTCCCCGTGCCGGTCGTGGTCATGCAGCCCGAGCCCCGCCTCGGCCAGCGCCGCGGCGAACCCCGCTTGGATCCCCGCGCTCCGCTCCACCCAATGTTTCTCAATCAGAAGCATCGCGCCCTCGGCGATGCTCATGCCGTGCAGGTTCACATACAGATCAAACGGTCCGTGCCGCTTCATGTACTCCGCGACGCAGCGGTTCTCCACGCGCATCTCCGGATACCCGAACTCCACATCCCGCCCCGGAAATTCGCGCGCCACATCGCGGAAGTAAGCCTCCGCATCGGGCCACCGCTGCATCCATGCCCAGTTCATCGCCTCGCCGTCCGGGTTGACGTTCGGGATCACGTGAAACGTGTATAGCTCAAAAACCTCCGCCGCTTGCGGCTTCGCGGGCAAACTAACCACAAGCTGCCGCAAAGTTGCGGAACCCACCGGCTCATCGGCATGCGCTCCCGCCGCCAGCAGAATCTTCGTCTTCCCTCTCCCAATCCGAAACCCATCAATCACCGCCCCGGCCTCGCTCCGTCCCACCACCTCATAATCCATCACCGCCTCATTCTCGCGCACCGCCTTGACCAACTTCGCGCGCGCCCCGTCCTGCGTATAAAACCGCACATGCTGCCGGGGCCGGATGAGATCGCTGAGCATAGTGTTCCAACTTACCCGAACCAATAGACAGCACGTACCGACTCACCGGATTTTGTGAGTGCGTGCATCATTTGCAAGACGGCATCAAGTGTGGGCATCGCATTGCCGCCGCCGGACGTTTTATATCGAGCCGCTACCGAAACGAGTTCATCTAGACTGGCCCATGATTTCAGATAAAAATCGGGATGTGTAATGGCATACCCGTTATTGATGAACTGCGATGCTCCGCTCTTCACGGACTCTTGTGCTCTTTCGCAGGTAGTCGTATTCGGCAGATCAAGGCCCGATGCTTCATCATCAACGGTTAAGGCTTCTTCTTCGATCGTTGTACGTGATACATCGGTTGGCCACCCTTTCGGAGGAAAGGAATCGGTTATGCCGTAATCTTCCGCTCGAAACCCGCCGAGGTGAGCCCAAAAAAGTCGATCTTCAGGAAAGTAAATGCGCGCGACGCACCACCATTTCGCGTTTTGTTGTGAGTGGGGTATCGAAGACTCGATTGAGAAATACAGGCTATGCATGGATTGCCCTCAATTAATAAGGCGTAATCACATTCGCCTCACTCGCCCGGTTCGAGCACCGCCATGAACGCCTTCTGTGGGATGTCTACGGAGCCGACGCGCTTCATGCGCTTCTTGCCTTCTTTTTGCTTCTCGAGCAGTTTCCTCTTGCGGCTCACGTCGCCGCCGTAGCACTTGGCCAGCACGTTTTTGCCGACGCTCTTGATCGTCTCGCGCGCGATCACCTTGCCGCCGATCGCCGCCTGCAGCGGGATCTCGAACTGGTGGCGGTCGATCTCCTCCTTGAGCTTCTTGAGGATCACGCGGCTGCGCATCTCCGCCTTGTCGCGGTGGCAGATGAAGCTCAGCGCATCGACCGCCTTGCCGTTGACCAGCAGATCGATGCGGTCCAGCCGATCCGCACGGTAGCCGATCAGATCGTAATCCATCGTGGCGTACCCGCGGCTCATCGACTTCAGCTTGTCGTAGAAATCGTAGATGATCTCGGCGAGCGGAAGCTCGTATTCGAGGATCTGGCGCGTGGCCGAGAGGTACTGCATCTTCTTGTAGATGCCGCGGCGCATCTCGCAGAGCTTCATCAGGTCGCCGATGTTTTCGGAGGGCAGGATGAACTCGACCTTGACGATCGGCTCGCGGATCTCCTGGACCTGCGAGATGTCGGGCAGCTCGGAGGGGTTGTGGATCTCGAGCACCTCGCCGCCGGTCAGCAGGATCTGATACGTGACGGTCGGTGCGGTCTGGACGATGGTGACGTGGCTCTCGCGTTCGAGGCGCTCCTGGATGATGTCCATGTGGAGCAGGCCGAGGAACCCGCAGCGGAAGCCGAAGCCGAGGGCTTCGTTGGACTCCGGGGCGTAGGTGAAGCTCGCGTCGTTGAGGTGCAGCTTGTCGATGGCCTTGCGGAGTTCCTCGTAGCTGGAGTCGCCGGTCGGGTAGAAGTCGCAGAACACGACGCGCTGCGGCTCGCGGTAGCCGGGCAGGGCCTCGGCGGCGGGGCGGAGGTCGCTGGTGACGGTGTCGCCGATGTGGATTTCGTCGAGGCTCTTGCAGCCCGCGGTGAAGTAGCAGGTCTCGCCCGCTTCGACGCTCTTGATACGCAGCTCTTTGGGCGTGGCCTTGCTCATCGTGCTGATGGAGTATGCACGGCCGGTGCCCATCATGCGGACCTTGTCGCCGACGGCGAGCTTGCCGTTGATGACTCGGATGAAGATGACGACGCCGCGGTAATCGTCGTACTGGGCGTCGAAGATCAGCGCCTGCGTCGGAGCATTCGCATCACCGCCGGGGGGCGGGAGCTGCTCGCAGACGGCAGTGAGCACATCCTCGATGCCGATGCCCGATTTCGCGGAGCAGCGGATGCACGACTCGGCGGCGAAGCCGAGCACAGCCTCGACTTCCTCGGCGACCTCGTCGGCGTGGGCTGCGGGCAGATCGATCTTGTTGAGCAGCGGGATGATGTGCAGGTTCTGCTCGATCGCGGCGTAGGCGTTGGCGACGGTCTGCGCCTCGACACCCTGCGACGCATCGACGACGAGCAGCGCGCCCTCGCACGCCTTGAGCGCCCGGCTCACCTCGTAGTGGAAGTCCACGTGGCCGGGCGTGTCGATCAGGTTGAGCATGTACTGCTCACCCTTGTGCTTGTAATAGACGGTGACGGCGGAGGCCTTGATCGTGATCCCGCGCTCGCGTTCCAGGTCCATCGAGTCGAGGATCTGATTCTGAGCCTCGCGCTCGGTGATGGCGCCGGTGCGCTGGAGGATGCGGTCGGCGAGCGTGCTCTTGCCGTGGTCGATGTGGGCGATAATGCAGAAGTTGCGGATTTTCATGGTTGAGCCCCGCATTCTAGCATCTTTTGCCGGTGCGCGGGAGCGGGGCAATTGCGTACGTTTTGTGGTTACATCCCCGCGCGGAGGGCCTCGAGGTGTTTGGCGAAGTGTTCGGCGAGGACTTCGGTGTAGGTCGCGGGGTGCGATTCGAGGCAGGCGCGGACGGCGGGGCCGAGGTCGGGGCTGGTGAGGACGGAGCCGAAAGTGCAGTGCAAAATCTGCCGGCCGGGGTTGGTGAAGCCCTTGCCCTTGGGCACGTCGGGCCAGCATTCGAGGTAGACCTTTTCGAGGTCCTTTGCAGTCTTGAGCTGCGCTGACGCGGGGACACCGGCGACCGTGGCGGAGACGTGGTACGTCGCCTTGTCGGTGTCGTAACGCGACCGGCTGAAGTCGATGAGCTTGCGGAAGAGCGGCTCATCGTGACGGGCGACGACGCGCAGCGCTTCGAGATAGCTCGTGCCGGCGGTCTTGACGTGGAAGAGCCCCTTTGTCGCACGAGCAAACGGCGTGTACATCGAGAGTTTGTCGCTGCCCGAGTGGAGGCTCAGCTTGTAGGGCCCGAGCAGCCTGGCGATCGCGGCGTGGTCGTGCAGGCTCTTCTCAAGCTTCGCGACGTCGCCCTTGTAATCGACGCCCTTCTCCAACTCCCCGATGAAGCGCGGCGCGAGGCTTACGAGCTTCATGCCACGCGAGAGGCACTGGTCCGCGATGATGTAATGCTCGGCGAGCGTCGTCGGCTGCTCGGTCTCGTCGACGCTCAGCTCGATCTCGTAATCCTTCTTCGCGGCGTCGTGCACCTTCTTGATGTAGTCGGCGAGCGTGATCGTTTCGTTGATCGCGATGCCGTATTTCACGGCGCATCGCATGCAGGCCTGTTCGGTGAGTTCGATCGTCGAGCCGGTGGGGAGTTTGATGCTCTTGCCGTTGTACTTGTCGAACCAGTTGATCTGCGACTTCACGGCGGCAAACTTGGCGCGGAGTATCGGCTCGTCGTAGTTGTCGGCGTGTGCATCGACGTGGCCCGAGGGATCGATGGTGAAGAACGGGAAGCCCACCGCGGCGGTGCGGTCGACATCCTCGGGCGTTTTGAGGTGATCGGCATCGGCGCCGGTCTTGCCTGTCCAACCAGCGGTGAGCATGCCGAACTGCGCATCGTCCATCACGCCGCGCGGCTGGCGATTCGTGCGTGCCATCTCGCGGATCGACTGCTGCGGGAACATCGGCTGAATCCCGGCTCCGGCGCGTTTCATCGCCTCGACATGCCCCGGCGTGGCGAGCCCGGTGCGGTCGCCGAACCCGAAGCTGGCGGCGAGGCCGAGCGTGACGGGGATGAGGTTCGGATGAGCCTTGCGGGCCTCGGCCATGTTGGAGCGATCGAAGCGGGGGGTGAGTGTGGACATGGGGATTCTCCGGTTGAAATGCGGGGTGGAAATTGCGTAAGAAATGGTAACGCATCGACGGCCCGACGTGAATTAGACGGGCAACTCATCTTCGCGTGGGATCTTGGGCAGCCCCATTTTTTCGCGGAGCTCGTGGCGGCAGTCGATCACACGCTTGCGGAGCAGCTTGAGGCCGTCGTGGCCTTTCATCGCGAGCAGTTCCTCGGATGTGATCGGCTCCCCAATGAGTGCGGCGGCGCGGCCGAAGAGCTTGGGCTTGGGCTGGTGAATCTTCCAGATGTCGTAGGGGCCCTCGACGGCCATGGGGACGACGACCGGTTTCGCGCGCCGGATCAGCAGCATGATGCCGTCGAGGAATTTGTCGATATTGCCGTCGGGTGTGCGGCTGCCCTCGGGGAAAATGAGCACGAGATGGCCGGCTTTGAGAAGCTCGATCGCGGTGCGGATGCTCTTGAGGTCGGCTTTGTCTTCGGCGACGGGGAAGGCGTTGTAGGAGCGGATGATCGCGGCGAACTTCGGATTGTCGAAGAGCGACTGCTTGGCCATCGGGTGGAAGTGGCGATGCGTCAGGCCCACGCCGATGATGGCCAGGTCGAGGACGGACTGGTGATTGCTGATGAGCAGGACGGGGCCGGTCGCGGGGATCTTGCGGACGCCGAAGTAGCGGTAACGGTAGAAAATGACGAGCCAGACGTAGATCAGCACGCGGCTGAATTCCCACCACACGATCTTCCACAGCGGCTCGCCGGGATTCATTTGACGGATGCGGCGGAGAAGCATCAGCGCGACCCTCCGGCGGGGGCGGTTGCGGGTGTTCCAAGACGCTGCTCGACCTGGGTGACGAGCACATCGACGACCTGCTCGAGTGACAGGCCGGACGTGTCGATGCGGATCGCGTCCTTGGGGCAGATGAGCGGGCCATCGGAGCGAGTCGAGTCGCGGTGATCACGGTCGATGAT
Organism: Planctomycetota bacterium; assembly: GCA_043788485.1. Lineage (GTDB taxonomy): Bacteria > Planctomycetota > Phycisphaerae > Phycisphaerales > Zrk34 > JAYVTU01. Next base: position 15,680 of record JAYVTU010000181.1, on the reverse strand, counting down.
CTGACGCAGCAGCTTCGTCTCATCGACGATCTGCCCTGCGGCGCGGAGCTCTTCGGTGCGGCGACGGGCGCGAATCTCCGGCGAGGCGTCTAGATAAAATTTGATCGCGGCATCGGGGAACACGACGGAACCCTGATCGCGGCCTTCGGTGACGAGCCGGGGGTGCTGCTTGCCGATCCAGCGCTGGGCCTGGACGAGCACGTGGCGCACCCGAGAATTGACGGCGACGAGGCTCACGGCGCCGGTCACGTCCGCATCACGCAGCCGGTGCGTCAGGTCGATGCCATCGACGCGGAGGTGTGGCGGATCGGCTTCCCAGTTGAACGTGACGTGCAGTTTCTCGGCGAGATCGCCGAGCAGGTTCACGTCCGCGGGATCGACGCCCTGGCTCATCGCCGCCGCGGCGACACCGCGGTACATCGCTCCGGTGTCGAGGAAATCGAGGCCAAGGCGCTTGGCGAGGCGGCGTGCGACGGTCGATTTTCCGGCGCCTGCGGGGCCGTCGATCGTGACGATCATGGATGGCTTGGGTTGTGTAGTCATGCCCGGCGCGTAGGATAATGTTTCGCGAAAGCAATGACCAATCACCCTTGAGGCCATCATGGACCATCGCCCGCTCGGCAAAACCGGATTGAATCTCCCCGTGCTCAGCTTCGGCGCTTCATCGCTGGGGTCGGAGTTTCGCAACGTGGATGTGAACGAGGCGATCAAGAGCGTGCGCGTCGCGTTGGATCTTGGGATGAATTTCATCGACACGTCGCCCTATTACGGACGTGGGACTTCGGAGTGTCTGCTGGGCATCGCGCTGCAGGGTGTGCCGCGGGATTCGTATCTGCTGGGCACGAAGCTGGGCCGGTACAACCCGACGCGTTTCGATTTCTCGGCGCGGCGGGTGCTCGAGAGCGTCGAGGTGAGCCTGGAACGGATGCGCACGCATCACCTGGATATCCTGCTTTGCCACGACATCGAGTACGTGGACATGCGGCAGATCGTCGAAGAGACGCTGCCGATGATGCGGCTGCTGCAGAAGCAGGGCAAGGTACGCTTCCTCGGCGTCAGCGGCTATCCGATGAAGCTTTTCAAGTATGTGCTGGAGCACACGGACATTGATGTCGCGCTCAGCTACAACCATTACACGCTGCAGAACACGGAGTTCGCCGACCTGCTGCCCCTGCTCAAGAGCAGGGGTGTGGGCGCGATGAATGCGGCTCCGTTTGCCGCGCGGCTGCTGACCAACACGGAACTTCCGGTGTGGCACAAGGCGACGCCGCTGGTGCGTCAGACCGCCCGGCTGGCGGCGGAGCATTGCAGCAAGAAGGGCGTGGACATCGCGCAACTCGCGCTGCAGTTCTCGATCGCCAACACCGACCTTGCCACTTGCATCGTCGGCTCGGGAAATCCGGCGAACGTCAGGAAATGGGTCGAGTGGGCGGCCAAGCCGATGGACTCGCAGCTCCTCGCCGAAGTGCTCGACATCCTCAAGCCGATCCACAACTGGCACCACATCGAAGGCCGGCCGGAAAACAACTGAGAACAACGCCATGAAAGCCATCCAACTCGAAAAGCCCGAAAACTTCCGCGTCATCGACATCGATGAACCCTCCGCACCCGCGTCCGGCGAGGCGCTGGTGCGCGTGCACAATGTCGGCATCTGCGGCACGGACCTCAGCGGTTACCTCGGCAAGATGCCCTTTTTCCAGTATCCACGCATCCCCGGCCACGAACTCGGCGTCGAAGTCCTCGCGGTGGGGCAGGGCGTGACGAACGTCAAGCCCGGCGACCGCTGCTCCGTCGAGCCCTATATCAACTGCCAGAACTGCATTGCTTGTCGCCGCGGCCACGGCAACTGCTGCGTCAATCTCAAGGTGCTCGGCGTCATGACCGACGGCGGGCTCCGCGAGAAGTTCATCGTCCCCGCACGCAAGCTGCACCGCGCCACGAAGCTCAGTTTCGAGCAGCTCGCCCTTGTCGAGACGCTCGCGATCGGCTGCCACTCCGTTGACCGAGGCACGCCGCAGAAGGATGACACCATTCTTGTCATCGGCGCCGGGCCGATCGGCCTGTCGGCGATCGTGTTCGCCAAGCTCAGCGGCGCGAAGACGATCGTGCTCGACATGAACGCCGCGCGTCTCGAGTTCTGCAAGAAGACGATGGGCGTCGACGCGACGCTGATGACCGGTGCGACCGCCGAGGAGACCGCCAAGGCCCTGCGTGAGATCAACGGCGGCGAGCTCGCCACCGTCGTCATCGACGCGACCGGCTCCTATCGCTCCATGTCTGACGCCTTCTTCTACCTCGCCCCGACGGGCAAACTCGTCTACGTCGGCATCACCACCGGCGAGGTCACGTTCAAACATCCCACACTGCACCGCCCCGAGGGCACCGTGCTGGCGAGCCGCAATGCGATGCCCGCCGACTTCGGCCGCATCATCTCGCTCATCGAAGAGGGCAAGATCGACACCCGCCCCTGGATCACGCACCGCACGACGTTCAACGACCTCATCGGCGTGTTCCCGAGCTACACGAAGCCCGAGACGGGCGTGATCAAAGCGGTGGTGCAGGTGAGCTGATCGCGCTGCCTCACTGTCCCCGCCGCATCGATGCGGCAGACGTGTCTCGGTCCACGGAACATTGGGTGGGGATTGGTGATTTGTTGTCGATGGATTTTGGAGTGAAATGCCGGGCGCGCGCCGATACCTATCTGGACGCCGCGGCGTCGCGGCGTCACAATGGTCGCATGTCCACGGAAGGATTCGACATGAAGCTAGCGGACCGTCACAAGATGCCGGCGACCCGGAGTTCGGTGACTCACAAGTTCACCATCGCCGGTCACGAGGGATACCTGACCATCGGATTGTTTGAGAATGGTCAGCCCGGTGAGATATTCATGAAAATTTCAAAGGCCGGCTCGACGCTGAGTGGCATGGTGCAGGCGTTCTGCCGTGCGCTGAGCCTGGCGCTGCAGTTCGGCCTGAGCCTGGAGGAGGCGGTGGCACGCTTCAAAGGCATGCGATTTGAGCCGATGGGCATGACGGACAATCCGAACGTGCCCGAGGCCCAGAGCATCATCGATTACGTCGCAAAGTATTTGGAGTATGAATTCAGCGGCGGCAGGCGTGACCGGATAGAATAGAGGGGTCGGACGGTGTGGCATGGTGCCTCGCCGCGACGCTGGGCCGGGGCAATGGATGGTCCCCTTGTGAAGTGGCCTGGGAACGGTGACGCCATGAAACGCTTGCTCGCTTCGGGATTCACGGTCGGGGTGTTGACGCTGGGTTTGCCGTCGGCTGCCCTCGCGCAGTATCAGTTGGGTAACGGCCGGGCACTGGATAACAACCTTCGCGTCGGCTCCGGTGGCCGCAACGATTCCCAGGCACCCACCAATCTGGGCCTCTATCAGGACGCCCTGATCACAGGCAACACCGGCGGACTCTCGCGGTTCCGCGGCAACATCGGTTACAGGGCTGTCGGTGAATTTTCGGGCAATCTGCCGTCCAACGATAATTTCCGCTTCTACCTCAATTCCTTGCCCGCCGCTTCGACAGGCGGTTCCACGCCGGCGGGCCAGCCCCTGCTGCCTCAGGCGAATCAGCAGGCCATCATGTTTCGCACGGGCGCTGGCGCCACTGCGGGCCAGATCACCGGACAATACACGCCCTACGACTCAGCTGGCGTGCCGCTCTATCGAAACGATGTGGCCGGACTGAATGTTTCCGGCGCGACCTCGGGCACGGGCTACGGCGGGGCGATGCCGCTGAACATGGCGCCGCTCTCGCAGGCGCCGCAGCAGCTGGCTGTGGGGATGGATTCCTCGGGGACATTGCTTCAAATCACCGCCACGCCCCTGACCGGCCTTCGCACCACGCAGCTCGGCGCCGCGCCACTTCCCAAGGATTTCAGCAACGTCAAACCCACTGACGCCAACTCCCCCGATCAACCGACACCCGGTGAGACGCCGCTGCCGGGCACCGTCCCGTTCCCCACTCAGCAGCTGCAGCCCGACGGAACCCCTGGCCCCGACTCGCGCGTCGGTAACACTCTCCCGCCCACGCTCATCATCTCCGCACGCCTCGGTGGCACGCCCGGCTCCGACGATGCACGCCTCCGCAGCGGTGACGTCCGCTCCGATGTCCTCGATCAGCAGCTCTTTCACCCCGAGGGCTGGGCCAACGCCAAACCGGGCCAGGATGTCTACGCCGATCTGCTGGCTCGCGCCAGCGGCGTCGGAGCCCAGCAGCCGCCCAATCCGGCCCAGCCCGGAAATCCCGCGCAGCCCCCCGGCACACCGCCGCCCGATCGCCTCGGCACCGCGGTCGCTCCCCCGAAGGAACCGCCCAAGACGCGCGCCGAGCAGATCGCCGAAGAGTTCGACAAGACCAAGAAGGCTCCCGAAGCTTCGCCGACTGCCAAGCCGCCGACTGCCGACCAGTTGAACGTCGATGCACTGGTAAGCAAGCTCTCCTACAACCTCCCGCCGCTCACCACGCTCGTCGGCGCCGCCAATTCGCCCTTCAACACCGCCATGGGCGACGCCGAAAAGAGCATGGCCGCCGGAAAATATTTCGACGCCGAGGATTCCTACCTCCGCGCGATGAACCTCCAGCCTAATCACCCCTTGGCGCAGATCGGCCGGGTCCACGCCCAGTTGGGCGCCGGCCTCTACGTCTCGGCCGGTTTCAACCTCCGCCAGATCCTTCTCAACAATCCGCAGATCATTGCCGCCCGTTTCACCGGCACCGTCCTGCCCCAAATCAGCCGCATGGTCAGGATCGACGAGGACCTGGCCAACCTGCAGAAACGCAATCCCAACGAAGACGTCGCACTCGTCCAAGCCTACCTCGCCTACCAGCGCCACCAGACCGATCGCGTTGAGACCGCGCTCGACATCATGGTCTCGCGCAATCCTAATGACCCGCTGGTCGCCGTCGTCCGGAGGATCTGGGTCGGAAGGGCCGCCAAGCCGACGCCGGCCGATTCCAAGTCGGATCCCAAGGCGGATTCCAAGACCGATCCCAAAGCGAAGCCCACTCCAAGCCGTTGAAGTCTCGACACGAATCACGCCAAACCACCCAGCCTTTGAATCAAAGGTTCAGAAAGCCTTCATGCCCGATCTCTCGAAGAATCTGACTCAGTTCATTCCCCCCGCAACGCTCCAGCGCATCCTCGACAGTTTCGCCGCCGTCACCGGTTTCGAGGCCACTCTCCAGGACCACGCGGGGATCACCATCGCCGAGTCCGGCGGCGACACGGCTGCTCTGCGCGATGTCGCCCTCGGCGCCACGCTCGCCAAGCACGGCACCCGCCGGCCCGCCGTCGCGCCTATAGAAGCCAGCGGCCAGAAGATGGGCACGCTCGCCCTCCGCATGCGCACGCCCTCCAGCGTCGATCAGCCGCCCGCTGGCGAAGCCGGTGGCGCGACCGCGATTGCCGAGGTCAAGCCCGCCAAACAGGCCGACGCCGTTCGCCTGCTCCACCTGCTCGCAGATACGCTCTCGCAGATGTGCCGCCAGGGCATGCAGCTTCAGAACCGCCTCGAAGAGCTCACCATGCTCGCCGAGCTCTCGACGCTGCTGGCCGGCCGCCGTGATCTGAATCACGTGCTCAACACCATCGTCCGCTCCGTCGCCGAGCTGATGGACGTCAAGGCCGCAGCGATCCGCCTGCTCGATGACACGGGCCAGGAGCTGCGCATCGCCGCCGTGCACAATCTCTCGGACCAGTATCTGGCCAAGGGCAAGGTCATCCTCAGCCGCAGCGTCATCGACCAGGCCGCGCTGGGCGGCCAGGTCGTCTACGTCGCCGACATGGCCAACGACCCCCGCGTGCTCTACCCCGAGGATGCGCGGCGTGAGGGCCTCGCCTCATACCTCAGCGCCGGCATGGTCTACCGCGGCAAGCCGATCGGCTCGCTTCGTGTCTACAGCGCTCTGCCGCAGACCTTCTCGCTCGAGCAGCGCCACTTCCTCCAGGCCGTCGCAAACCTCGCCGCCGCCGCGATCCGCAACGCCCAGCTCGACACCGAGCGCCTCCAGCACATGCGCGTTCAGCGACAGGTCGAGCTCGCCGCCGATGTCCAGCGCCGCCTGCTCCCGCAGTCCGCGCCCGTCTGTCCGCCCTTCGACATCGCCGGCCGCTATGCGCCCTGCTTCGAGCTCGGCGGGGACTTCTTCGACTTCATCCCGCTCGATTCGAGCGTCGGCGTCGTCATCGGCGACGTCGTCGGCAAGGGCGTCGCCGCCAGCCTCCTCATGGCCAGCGTACGCGCCAGCTTCCGTGCCCACGTCGAGGACGTCTACGATCTCGACGAGGTCATGGTCCGCGTCAATCACGCCCTCTGCCGTGATACGCGCGACAACGAATTCGCCACCGTCTTCTACGGCACGCTTGACTGCAACACGCTCCGCCTGACCTACAGCTCCGCCGGTCACGACCCGGGCTTGCTCCTGCGCGACGGCCAGTTCACCGAGCTCTCGGTCGGCGGCCTCCCGCTGGGCATCGACCTTAAAGCCGAATACGACAAGGGCCTCATCGAGCTACGCCCCGGGGATGTGCTGCTGCTGGTCACCGATGGCGTGTCCGATGCGTCAAACTTCAACGAGGAAAAATTCGGCCGCAAACGCATCCGCGAAGCCGTCGTCGAAACCGCCGATCAGCCAGCCAAGGCGATCGTCAACCATGTCCTCTGGCAGGTCCGCCGCTTCGTCGGCCTCAACTACCGCCCCGACGACATGACCATCGTCGCCATCAAGGTCGGCGAGCCGGGCAAGAAGTAATTGCCGGTCGACCTACTTCGACGTCATATTCCACGAATCATCCCACGCCGTCGCGCCCGAATTTTGTAGCGCGGTCAGCCGTTCGAGGTACACCTGTGCGAGCTTGTCATCGGCGATCGCCGCCAGCGCCGCGGCGGCCTCGGGCCAGTAGTGCGGGCCGCGCTTGCACAGCGACTGGGCGTGCATGAACGACTGCGTCGGCACGTCGAGCACCTCGCCCTTGAGCGAGATCGGCTCGAAGACGCGCATGTACACATCGCGGCCGACGACCTTGATCCGGCCGATCTCGCGGGCCTGGAACTCGGCGGCGCACTGGTCCCACAGCGTTTCGGACGCCATGGTGATCGTGCCGAACGCCTTGTTGGCGCCTTCGAGGCGCGAGGCGAGGTTCGCGGCGTCGCCGATGATGGTGTAGTCAAAATGATCGCGCGAGCCGAAGTTGCCGACGCTCACGATGCCGGTGTTCAAGCCCACGCGGGCGTGGATCTCGTGGCCGTATTTGCGGAGATATTCGGGGCGGCGCTCGGCGAGCTTGCGCTGGCAGAGGATCGCGGCGCGGCAGGCTCGCGCGGCATGATCGGGCTGATCCAGTGGGGCGTTCCAGAACGCGACGATCGCATCGCCGATGTATTTGTCGAGTGTGCCGCCCTGGGCCATGATGATGTCGGTCATGTCGGTGAGGTATTCATTCAGCAGGTCGGCGAGCGTTTTCGGATCGCAGGCCAGCGAGAGCTCGGTGAAGCCGCGGATGTCGGAGAAGAAAATAGACAACTCGCGGCGCTCGCCGCCGAGGAAGAGGCGCGACGGGTCATCGAGCAGCTGCTCGATGACCTGCGGGCTGAGGTAATACTGGAACGCCCGGCTGATGTAGAGCCGCTGCTTGCCCTCGGTGGCGTAGTTGGCGACACCGCCGCCGATCAGCGCGAGCGCGACGGCGAGCGTCGGCGCGACGATCGGCCAGTTGATGCCGGCGGCATAACAGATGAACGCGACGACGATGGGCACTGGCAGCACAGCGATCGCGAGTATCACGGCACGCGACGCACGGGCGCACTGCAGGATCGCCAGCGACGCTGCGATCGCCATGGTGAGCGTGGCCAGTTCGACCGTGCCGGGCGGTGCGACGCGGAGCAGATCGCCAGCGAGCAGGTTGTCCAGCAGCGTGGCATGCACCTCGACGCCGGGCACGGCCTGCGCGATCGGTGTCGTCGTCAGGTCGAATAACCGAGGGGCGCTGAAGCCGAAGAAGACGTAGGCGCCCTTGAACGTCGCGGGATCGAGCGGCGGCTTCTCGCCCTTGAGCATCTTGAGCTCCGACTGCATCACCGCCGCGGCGGAGTAGGTGTCGAAGGTGAAGTCGTCATGCCTCCCGGAAGCGGGGCGGCGGTAGCGGAGAATGAACCGCCCATTGCCATCGAGCGGAAAGCGTCTTTCGCCGAGTTGAAGTTCGTGATCGCCGAGTTTGATCTGCGTCTGTCCTTCGCCGGCGGCCAGTGCGGCAAGTCCGAGCGATGGAAGCACGCGGCCATCGAATCTCTGAATCGCATGAATACGACGGACAACCGGATCGGCCCCTTCGCTGAACGAATTGCCGCGCACGTGGCCTAGCACCGCGGCGGCGTTCGTCACAATCGGGATCGAGAACGCCGCGACCGACATGTCGAGGTTGTAATCCTGAATCCCGTCGATATTGAGCTTGAACTTGTCCGGCGCCCCGGCCGGCCATTTTGAATCGGCTCCAACCGGCGTGTCGCTCGGCATCACCGCCGCGACGAACGGCACGCTGTTCTTGATCGCCTCGGCAAACGCCTCGTCCTCATCGGGATGTTCCGACGGCTCCTGGAACACAACGTCGAACGCGACGACCTTCGCCCCGCCGCGGCGGCAGAAATCGATGATCGGTGCGTACGCGTTACGCGGCCAGTTCTTCGTGAAATGATAATTCTGCGTGCCCCACTCGATGCTCGGCTGATCGAGCACGATGAGCTTGACGGGGCTGCTCGCGGCCGGTGGATGAGCAAGCAGCCGCGTGCGCAGGTCGGAAACGGCGTGATTATTCTCAAGACTGTCGAGCAGCCCCGCGGCGGACAGCAGGATGCACACCAGCGCCGCGGCGGCGCCGATCGCTGCGCCGCCGAGGTGCTTGAGGAGCTTCTTGGACATGAGGCCTGTCGGTTATTTCTTAAGGATGCCAGCCAGGGCGGCGTTGAAGCGTGCCTGACGCGCGGCGTCATTCGCCTGCGCGGGTGCTGTGCCGAGCTGCTTGTTGACCGTGGCGATGCGCTCGTCGAGGCCAGGGTGCGTCGCCATGAGGCCGCCCGACGGATTGGCGAGCTTCGCCTTCATGTTGGTGAGGATCTCGGTCATGCCGTGACCGTCGTACCCGATGCGCTGCATGAGCACGACGCCGTCGGCGTCCGCCTGGCTCTCGAGCTCGCGGCTGTAGTTGTGCGTGATCAGATCGCTGGCCATTTTTTGGCTCATGTCGCCGAAGGCGTTGAGCGCCGTCGAACCGATCGCGTTGCCGTGCAGCGCGCCCTTGCCGGCCTCGAGGGCGAGCGCGGTGAACGCGCCGGACTGGCTGCTCTGTTTGACGGCGTTGATGCCGTGGTTGTCCTGAACGTGCGCGACCTCGTGAGCGATGACAGCGGCGAGCTGATCCTCACGCGTGCAGCATTTGATCACGCCCTTGGCGACCATGATGTAACCGCCCGGCGCGGAGAAGGCGTTGATCTCCTCGCTATCAACAATCAGGAAGTGGTAACCGTCGTACGTGTCGGGCAGGCTCGACACGGCGGCGAGCGCCTGACCGATCTGTGCGACGTAGCGCGTCGCGGCGTCGTCCTTGAGGACGGGGTACTTGGCGATCACCTGCGCGCTGATCCCGCGACCGATGAAGTTCTGATCCTCGGCGGAATATTCCACCTGCGAATCAACGAGCAGTGCTTTGCCGGCACCCGCGACATTGCCGACGTTGACACCATAGATTTCAAAGCCCTTTCCGCCGCCACCGCCTCCGCCGCTGCAACCGGTCGCGGTGGCGTAGAGCGAGAGCGCGAGGGTGAGCGTGACGAGGGTGCGAAGCGTGCGATGGCGTTGGAGTGTGACGAGATTCATTGTGCACCTCCGGCGGGATTGAGATTCCCGTCCTTGACGAATTTCTGAAGCTCCTGCGGCGAGACATTCTGCGCAGGGCTCTTCACCGCGGCGTCGAGCGCCGCAAAAGCCATGGCGCTGTCGGGGTGTGCGGCTTTGAACTGCTTCTCAAACTCCGAGCCGAAGCCGCGCCCGGCCAGTCCCTCTTCGGCGAGCTTGGCCCGCGTCTTGGGGTCGGCGTTGGCGGCCTCGAGCTTCTTGTTCGATGCGAGCAGCGCCGAATTATGCAACCACCCGGTCTTGCCCGCGGCGGTGACCTCGACGAACGGCGCCTTCTCGGTCTTCACCTGGACTTCATCTTTGTATTTCACGGTGCCGACGGCGTCGGCGAAGGGCGCGGGCGTGGCCAGCAGCGTGGCCTGCGTGACCTGCACGGTCCGGATCGGACCGTCGGCCATCGCGCCGCCGCAGGCGATGAGAAGAGTTCCGGTGGCAATGATTCCAGTGCATCGCATGGTGCAATTCCCCTTTTGTTCGTGACCGCGATTCACAGACGAGACGCAACGAATTCAATTACCGGGATCGATCATAAAGAGGGTCATTGCGACGGTCAATCGGTTGCGGAGACGAATTCAAACATCCAGAAGACACGCTCAAGCATGAAGCGCGGCGAGCTTCGAACGGCGGAGTCGAAGAACGGACCGGAAGAGCGGCGGGCAGATCTTCGCGCCGGTGAAGAAGAAGCGATCGCTTGCGCCCAAATGGGCCCACGCGATCGATGCCGCGCGGCGGCGATCCTCCGCGCTGCCGTCGGCCAGCGCCGTCGCCATCGCGCGGCGGGCCGTCTTGGCGATCATCTCGTCCATCGTCGGCCCGCTGAACGCCTCGCGGTTCTTGACCAGCGCCTTGAGCATGTAGTAGCTGCCGCTGGCGACATTCCGCGACAGCGCCCCAGCCCGCTGGTGGCGATACTGAGCGCCCGCGACGGGGTTCGCCGCCCACGTCTTCTTCGCGACGAGCCGCAGCAGAAAATCCAGATCATGCCGGCGGATCTGCTGGACATCGAACCCGCCGATCGATCGCACGAGATCCATCTTCGCCAGCACGCCCGAGTGCGTGAAGTATAGCGACTTGGCGTACCACTCGAAAAAATCCTGTCCGGGGACGCGCGCCGTCGGCCCGTCGATCGGCCAGCGTTTGACCAGGCCGACGATGGAGCCATCCTCGCGCAGTTCATCGTGCAGGCTCATGTAGACCGGGTCGCCGCCCTCGCGGAGAAGATTCACGGCGTTCTGCAGATGGTGCGGATACCAGAGGTCATCGGAATCGAGCAGCGCCATCCAGTCGCCGGTCGCGTTCTCGAAGCCGAAGTTGCGCGCCGCGGCGGCATTGCGGAACTCGCCGCGCAGAAGTTTGACGGGGATACCCGTCGCGTCGATCGCGGCGATGGTGCCATCGGTCGATGCGTCATCGACGACGATGATCTCGTGCGGCGCGTAGGTCTGCCGCGCGATGCTCTGGAGCGCTTCGCCGATGTAACGCTCGGTGTTGTGGGCCGGGATGATGACGGAGATTTTGATGCGCGATTTTCCGTGCGGATTCGGATTCGGCGGGCGCGGGTGCAGCGATGCGGAGGCTGCGAAGCACTCAATTTAACAGATCGGCGGCTGATCCGAAACGACTCACCGCCACGCCGCCCCCTCGGGATGGACCCGGACCAAAATCAATCACGGGATGAACACAAACTCGTTGGAGTTGAGAATCGCCCTGCAGAATTCGCGCAGGCCCTGCTGAGCGATGAACGCCACGGACGTCCGCACCTCCGCGTCGTTGGCGGTGCGTGAGTAGGCGAGCGCGTACGCACGCCGCACCTGATCCGCCGGGTCGCCGCCGGCCTCGCGCTCCAGGCGCTTGGCGAGCAGGTCGGCCTGCTGAATCATGAACGAGCTGTTGAAGAGGTTGAGGGCCTGGAGCGCGGTCGTCGAGCAGGGGCGCTTGGGCGCGACCTGTCCGCCGTCGGGCACATCGATGTTGCCGAACACGCCATCGACGCGCATGCGCACGTTGGTCATGTAGACGGTCCGCCGCCACTCGGTCGGGCCCCAGTCGTCGCGCGGGTCGTAGAAGCGGACGTAATTCGTGTTGGGCTTGAACGCGCTCCAGCCCGGGCCTCCCATCGTGAGGTCCAGCACGCCGCTCGTCGCCAGCACGCAATCGCGGATCGGCTCGGCCTCCATGCGGTGCGGCGGGTAACGCCAGAGCAGACGCGATCCGGCGTCGGCGGCGAGCCCCTCGGCTCGCGGTGCGCTCGACTGGCGATACGTCGAGGACAGAAGAATGAGCCGGTGGATCGACTTCATCGACCAGCCTTCGGCGATGAGGCGGCTGGCGAGATAATCGAGGAGCTCGGGGTGCGTAGGCTTGAAGCCGTTGTTGCCGAAGTCGCTGGGCGTCTCGACGAGCCCGACGCCGAAGTGGTGTTGCCAGATCCGATTGACGATGACGCGCGGCGTCAGCGGATTTTCCGGCGAGGTGATCCACTTGGCCAGCGCGACGCGCCGCTGCTGCTCGGGGGCGTTGGCGGGCAGACCGAGCGAGCCATTGAGCGCGACGATCCCATCGGGGCCGACGGCGATCTTCGAGGGCGTCATCGGATCGCCGCGCGTCAGGATGAAGGTCGGCCCGGGCTGGGTGAAGCCGCCGGCGTAGAGGCTGCGACCCTCAACAGCGCTGGCCAGTTCATCGCGGCGGGTCTGGAGCTTGGCGATCTCCGCGGTCAAATTCTTGAACTTCTCGCGCTGCGCCGGGTCGAGCGAGTCGGCCAGCGCCGCCGAAGAAATCTTGTCGCCCGGCTCGATGCGGTCTTCGCTCGTCGCCACGGTTGTCCACCTGCCCGGCTCCGTAGCCACGTCGATCCGGTAACGCGTCGGCACGCGATCGGTGTAGCGGCCGTTGCGGTCGCGGGCCCAGCGGATCGTGTCGATCATCTGGGCTTCGGGGAACTGAATCTCGATCCACCCGGCGCCGTTCGCATCGGAAATCCAGCTGTATTCGTTGCCGTACAGGCCATCGTTGATGTGCTCGATCTTATGCGACGGATTGTTGGCGTAGCAGCCGGAGGCGATAGCCTTGCTTCCCGCCGAGGCGAGCGCGACGTTGCGCGGCTCATGGCCCGCCGTCGGCGCGGTAAAAATCTCCAGCTCGTCGATGCAGGGCTCGACTGTCGAAGACGCGAGCACCGTGAAGCGCACAAACTTCGCGGCGATGGGTGTGAAGTGATCGACATTGCCCAGCGCATTGACCGCCTCGCGGGTCGGCTTCGCCCCGGGTTTGACGACTCGCGCCGCCAGCGGCTCAAACGTGGTCAGCTGCGCCTGCAGCGAGCCGAGTGCCGCCTTCACCTCGGCCAATTCCCGCTTCTTTTCCTCGCGCGGAGCGATGCGCACCCGCCGGTCGCTGTGGCTCACGCCTTGAAACACCGCCTGAAACGAGTAATAGTCCTTCTGCAGGATCGGATCGAATTTGTGGTCGTGGCAGCGGGCGCAGCCCATCGTCAGGCCGAGGAACGCGGTGCCCGTCGTGCTCACCATGTCGTGGAATTCATCCTGTCGCTGATTGGCGTTGAGCACCGGGTCGCCCTTGACCTGATCGAAAGCACCGGCGACGAGGTATCCGGTCGCGGCGTCTTGACCGGCCGAATCGCCGGCAATCTGGTTGAAGACGAATTGGTCGTAGGGCATGTCGCTGTTGAGCGCCGCGATGACCCAGTCGCGATAGGGCCAGGCGTTGGGGCGGGGTTGATTCATCTCGAAGCCGTTGGTCTCGGAAAAGCGCACGACGTCCAGCCAGTGGCGAGCCCAGCGCTCGCCGTAGTGCGGCGAGGCGAGCACGTGATCGACCAGCTTCTCCCACGCCATCGGGTCTTTGTTACTGACAAACGCCCGCACCTCTTCGGGCGTCGGCGGCAGGCCCCAGACATCGAGCAGCAGCCGACGGATCAGCGTGACGCGGTCGGCCTCGGGAGAAAAGCCGAGACCTTTTTCCTGCAGCTTTGCCGCGGTGAAAAGATCGACCTCGTTGCCGATTGGCGTGCCCTTCACAACGGGCAGCGCGACGGGCTTGAGCGCCGCAAACGACCAGGGCGTCGGTTTCGGCGCGACCGGCGTCGCCGACATCCCTGAAGCCGCGCTCAGCAAACCGATCAACGCCGCAAGCAAAGCGCGGCGGCGTGTGAAGAGCTTCGGCATGGAGGGATTTCTCTGCGGTGCGGTGATCACGTCAAGATAACGCGGCGGTCATCTTGTCGATTGCCTGGCGATTATACGACGGTTGCGGCGGAGTTCCCGCCGCGATGGCGGGCATCACCGTCCATAGAGCCATTGATCGAGCGTCTCGATCGACGGCGTGATCAGCATCACATAGATTGGAACAGAAAGAAACAAGGCGACGATGTAATACTTCCACGTGTTGCTCTGTTCGCGGTTGATGATCGCGTAGGCTAGGCGAACAGTCAGGACTACGGAGATTGCGATTTGCGCCTGCTCTCGCGACTGGTTCATGCCCATTTCGTCCAGCATGGGTGTGATTATGAGCGTGAGCCATCCGAAAAACAGCATTGAAATGTAAAGCAGCCAGGGCCAGTTTGTCCTCGCGGGGCGGTCGCCGGTTGTCGTTGGACTTTGAGGTTGCTCAGACAAATCTGTCATGAGTGAATGATATTCCGTCGGGGGCGTTCCCGCATCCCTTCATGAAAGTGCGGCGTGTTATGCGGGAGATACATTGGGGAACGCGGGGAAACGCGGCCCGTTCGCCGCTAAACGGGGAATGGAATCGGACTGGCGCATGTGATTTGGAGCGCGCACGGATGTGGTTCTGAAACCGGACGTCCGGGTGGTTTCCCGGAGTCGCGGCAGGCGTGATTGGGATTCGCAGCCTTAAGGCGTGGAATCGGCGGGGAGTTAAGACGGGAGGTTCGACGGAACGGGCGCGAAAAAAGGTGGTGGGGGGCGGGGGTGAAAATGTCCGGTCGACGGGTTTGTGCGCACGGACGCGGCGACGGAGGTCGCCGCATGTGCGCACGGATGGGGCGCGATTGCAAAATGGGAAGGGGAAAAAAGCAGCCCTCACCCCGGCCCTCTCCCGGGGGGAGAGGGAGTGGAACGGGATTACAGCGAGCCCTTGGTGGAGGGGATGTCCTTGCCGGTGACGCGGACGGCGTCGCGGAGGGCGCGGCCGAGTGCTTTGAAGATGGCTTCGGCGATGTGGTGGTCGTTGGAGCCGTGCGGCACTTCGACGTGGCAGGCGAACTTGCCGTTGGCGGTCAGGGCGTTGAGGAACTCGTGGACGAGCTGCGTCTCGAACGTGCCGATCTTGGCGGTGTGGAACTTGACGGCGAAGACGAGCGCGGCGCGGCCGGCGAGGTCGATGCTGACGCGGGCCAGCGCTTCGTCCATCGGCGTGGAGGCGAAGCCGTAGCGTTCGATGCCCTTCTTTTCGCCGAGGGCTTCGGTCAGCGCCTGGCCGAGCGCGATGCCGACGTCTTCGACGGTGTGGTGATCGTCGATGTGGTAATCGCCTTCGGCCTCGATCTTGAGTCCGAGCCGGCCGTGGCGGGCGACGTGGTCGAGCATGTGGTCGAAGAATCCGACGCCGGTGTGATTGGCGTAGGGGCCGCCGTCGAGGTTGAGGTCGACGGTGATCTTGGTCTCGTTGGTGGAGCGATGGACTTTGGCGGTGCGGGGCATGAATGGGATCCAGATTAACCGCGAAGGCGCGAAGGACGCGAAGAAATCAAAGACGAGAAGGTTTTAG
>JAYVTU010000180.1:0-36750 GCA_043788485.1 Planctomycetota bacterium | reverse complement strand
TTGCGGTTTGCTCGCCTCAAGGCATCCGTCGGGTAGACGGAGAGGTGCCCTCATCGATCTGTTCACCGCCAGTTTCGGCGGAAAGTACCCCAAGGCGCGCGAGTGCCTGAGACAGGACCGCGGTAGCCGGAATCCTCTACACTGACGGAACCAGAGCCGTCGCCTGATTCACCCGACCAACCAATCCAATCTGAACCAGACAAACCAGCTCGTTTGGATGCACAGAACAATATCTCCCCCACGCCCCTTCCCCCGCCCCCAAGGGCGAGGAACTTTCTTTCTCGCTCCCCACCACGACCGCAAACCATTGATCAGCGACGGCCCACCGCACAAACATCGGACAGGCCGATCGTTGCGCACAGAATATCTGAATATCCCGCACAATCGAACCTTGTCATCATTCGTGCCTCGCCCCGCTCCCCGCAACTCCCACGTACGGTTCCCAGCCTAACGGTACTGAAAAACCGCGATACGAACCGGTTTATTTGGAATATCGCACGTCCGTGAAACGCACCCCCTGGCCCGCCAGAGCGTCGATCCGCGGGGTCTTGACCAAGGATGCCCCGTAACAACCGACGTCGTTGTATCCAAGGTCGTCGGCGACGATGAGCACGATGTTGGGCTTGACGGAGGTTTGGGCGCCGGACGATGTCGGCGCTGCCGCATCGAGCGGCAGAGGAGCCGGCAAAGACAGCATGGCGGCAACGAGAAGGACGACTCGATGCGTGTTCATTTTCATGTCTCCGGGCAAAGAAAGAGCAGGCTCAATTCTGAATCGCGACGCCCTGCGGGCCATTTGCGCAGGCGATTATTGAGCGTGGCATCCACAGCCGCAACCTGCCGCGCGGTGATGTGAGCGTGATCTGCGATCCATGCCTCGATCTCCGTTCTGTTCGCAGCAAATTCAAGCGACGTCGGGTGTCGCCATGGAATTTTGCTTGTGTATGCTCGTCAGGGACTTTATCGTTTCCCGAAACACTTGGCGGTGCACGCCGGCCGGGATCCAGATGCAGAGTCTTGGGTTAACCGAAACCGCCGCGATTGCTGCACTTTTTGCCACACAGCGCCTGCCATACGACCCATGATAAAAAACGCCCGTCTTCATCTTGTCCTTGGAACCCTGCTGCTGCTCACCGTGATTAGGGCCGCCCACGCGGAGGCGGTCGTTGCCGGGCTGGCCTCCGGCCGGCTTGATCCGCAGCTCAAGGGCCGGGTCCTGATCGAGGAACTCAATTGCGCGGCTTGTCACGCGACTGAATCACCCATCTCAGGTCAATCCAAAAAAGCCCCGCGCCTCTCGGCGGTCGGTTCCCGGCTGAACCCGAAGTACATCGAGGCTTTCATCGGCGATCCGCATGGCGCCAAGCCCGGCACCACCATGCCCGATGTCCTCGCGCAGCTCAGCGACGCGGGAAAAAAGCAGGCCGCGAAATCCATCACCCATTTCCTTGAGTCGCTGGGCAAGAGCGATTTCTCGTTGCAACCCATCGATGCGGTGGCGGCCAAGCGTGGTGAACGCCTCTTCCACTCCCGGGGATGCGCCGCATGCCATTCTCCGCGCGACGCCGCGGGAGCCGAGCTGCTGCCCAAGACCTCGGCGCCGCTCGGTGCGCTTGAAAAGAAATACTGCTTCAAGAGCCTCGTCGAATTCCTGCGGCAACCGCTCGTCAGCCGGCCTTCGGGACGGATGCCCGACCTGCGGCTGTCGGGACAGGACCTCGAAAGCATCGCCCATTACCTGCTGCGCGAAACACGCGTGCCCGGCGCCCTCGCATACACGATGTATCGCGGCGAGGTATGGGAAGGGCTCGACAGCGAGAAGGTCGAGCCCGAGCGCGCGGGGCAGGTCAGGGATTTCTCGCTGGAAAGCATCGGCAAGATCCACCACCACGCCGCGATCAAGTACGAAGGCTTCGTGAACATCGCACAATCGGGGCGCTACACCTTCTACCTGCAAATGAATGGTGGGTCGCTGCTCGTCGATGGCAAGCCGCTCGTCCAGCAGGCGCCCAGCGACGGTCGCGGGGTCAAAACACTGGAGGGCGCGGCGGAGCTGTCGGCGGGTTGGCGGAAAATACAACTGACCTATTTCCACACCGGTCATCAGCCGAAGTTCTCCTTTGAAATGGAAGGCCCCGGCTTCAAGCGGCAGCCGATCCCCTCGGCGATGCTTTCGATTTCCAGCGATCCGATCGCGGCGTTTGAACCGCTCCATGTGGACGCCGAACTTGCCGGACGCGGACGTGAGCTGTTCGGCAAATTCGGTTGCGCCAGGTGCCACGATGATCTGCAGGTTCCCTCCCAATCGGGTCCCGCACTGGCGAAGCTCGATCCGAGCCGGGGATGTCTTAGCGGAACCACGGGAGCTTGGCCTCACTTCGATCTGAGCGCCGAGCAGCGTGGATTGATCGTCGCGGCGCTGCCCCGTGCGGAACAGCCGCTCAACGACCGGCAGCGGCTCGACACGACGCTTGTCACTTTCAACTGCATCGCGTGTCACGAGCGCGAGGGCCTGGGTGGTGTTGCCCCGGAGCGGAACGCGAATTTCACAGGGACGCATGGCTCGCTGGGCGACCAGGGCCGCCTGCCCCCGCCTCTGACGCACGTGGGCGCGAAGCTGAAGCCGGAGTGGATCATCGAGGTGCTGCTTCACGGCAAGCGCCAGCGCGACTATCTGGATGCGAGCATGCCGCAGTTCGGCGAAGCGAACGTCGGGCACCTCGTGGAACTGTTCGGCAAGCTCGATGAACTCGAAGCGGTGAGCTACCCGAAGGTGGCCAACGTCCAGGAATCCAAGAGCGCGGGTTGGGAGATGATGGGCGTCACGGGTTTCAGCTGCATCGCGTGCCACGACTTCAACGGCCAGAAGGCCGCCGGTCCCGGCGCGCTGGACATCGTCAGCGCGACCGAGCGCCTCAAGAAGAACTGGTTCCACCTTTACCTGCGGCAGCCCTCGCGCTTTCATCCCACCGTGATCATGCCCGCGTTCTGGCCCGGCGGCGTGTCAACCCGTCCGAACATCCTCGGCGGCGACACCGCGCAGCAGATCGAGGCGCTGTGGCTCTACCTCGAAGACGGGACCCGGGCCAAGAAGCCCGCGGGGCTCTCCCGGCAGTCGAAGGAACTGCGCGTGGGCGACGTTGCGGAGATGTGCCGGGGCCGCAGCAACATCGGCTACCGCGGCATCGCCGTGGGATATCCGCAGGGCATCAACCTGGCGTTCGATTCCGAGCAGATGGCGCTGCGACTGCTCTGGAAAGGCGAATTCGCCAACGTCGACCTCGGCACCTTTGAGCCGCGAGGCGCCGAGCGGATCACCTTGCCCACCGGCATCCCGTTTCACCGCCTCAAATCCCTCGAAGACAATTGGCCCTACAAGGGAAAGACCAATTATCTGTTCCCGCAGGATCAGGGATATCAGTTCCGCGGCTATTCCCTCGACGCGCTGCGCAGGCCGACTTTCCGTTACATGTACGGCGACATCGCGGTGGAGGATTTCTTTGAAGACGTTCGCGACAAGGACGGCAAGGTCTGGTTCAAACGCACCTTCCGTTTCGACGCGCCCGCGGCTCAGACGCTCTTCTATTTCCGCGCCGCCGCCGGCAAAAAAATCAGTTCCCCATCGCCTCAAACGTTCCTCGTCGACCAACTCCAGCTGCGCATCGCCGGTGATCACAAAGCCGTGGTGCGCGAAGGCAACCCCAGCGACGTCCTGATCCCGCTGACACTGCCGCAGGGGCGATCCACACTCACACTGGAATACCAATGGTAGGCCCACGCCACATCGCGGCTCAGCTTGCGGCTCTCCTAGTCCTTTCGATCGTGCCCCTTCTCCATGCCGAAGAGCTCGGTGGGATGTGGGGCACGGCGAAGGAAGAGGCGAAGTACTACCCCATCGTCAACATTCCGATCCCAGCGGAAGTGCCGATGAGGCCGGGCAGTTTCGAGATTCTTCCCGACGGGCGATTGGCCGTGGGCACGCGGCGGGGCGACATCTATTTCATCAAGGGGGCTTTCGAGACCCCGCCCAAACCCGAGTACCACCTCTTCGCCACAGGCCAGGACGAGATTTTCGGGCTCGCGTGGAAAGACGGCGCGATGACCGCCACGACCTTCGCGGAAGTCGTCAGCATCTCCGACACCGATGGCGACGGCGTGGCCGACCGTTACGACACGCTGAGCAACAACTGGGGCTACGCCGAATACCACGAATTCGCCTTCGGCTCCAAGCACGATCCGGACGGCAACATCTGGGTCGTGCTG
Source organism: Planctomycetota bacterium (assembly GCA_043788485.1). Lineage (GTDB taxonomy): Bacteria > Planctomycetota > Phycisphaerae > Phycisphaerales > Zrk34 > JAYVTU01. Next base: position 32,487 of record JAYVTU010000180.1, on the reverse strand, counting down.
GGCCTGAGCAGCTCCTATGAATCGCACAACATCTTTCGCGGCTGGGCGGTGAAGGTGACGCCCGATGGCAAGATGATCCCGGTGTGCAGCGGTCTGCGGAGCCCGGCGGGAGTCGGGCCGAATGCCGAGGGCGTGATGTTCGCCATCGAGAGCCAGGGGCCCTGGAACGGATGCTGCTCGCTCAAACACCTCAAGCAGGGCGCGTTCCTCGGACATCCCGCCAGTTACAACTGGTATCAATTCGTCCCGGGCATGAAGACGCCGGAGGTCACACCCAACAGCGATTCGCGCATGAAGGATGAACTCAAGCGGGTTAAAGAGCTGGTGCCCCCGGCGGTGCGTTTCCCGTACATCAAGATGGGCCGCTCCATCTCCGGCTTCCGCCTCAACAAGACCGGCGGGAAATTCGGGCCCTTCGAGAACCAACTCTTCTTGGGCGATTACACGCTCAGCATCCTGATGCGCGCCACCACCGAACAGGTCAACGGCGTCTGGCAGGGCGCGTGTTATCCATTCCGCGAGGGCCTGGCGACCGGCATCATGAACGTCGAGTTCACACCCAAGGGCCAATTGATCGCCGGGGGCTTCACGACCAACGCCCAATGGCCCGTGCGAGGCACCGAACCCTTCGCCATTCAGCGCATCGACTGGAACGGCATCGTGCCCTTCGAGATCAAGGAAATCAACATCAAGAAGGACGGCTTCCTCATCAACTTCACCAAGCCCGTCGACAGAAACATCGCGGCCAAGACCGACACCTACAACATCACCACCTACACCCACATCTACCACGCCAGCTACGGAAGCCCCGAGGTCGACCAGACCACCGCCCACGTCACCGAGGCCATCCCCTCCGCCGACGGCATGTCCGTACTCGTCCGCCTCGAAAAATTCGAGATCGACCACATTCACGACTTCGACCTGGCCAACATGATGTCCAAAGACGGCGAGCGCCTCCTTCACACCAAAGCCTATTACACCGTCAACGAAGTTCCCAAGAACTAATCCATCGATCGGAACCGCGATGCCCAAGCTCCTTGCGCTCCTGCTCGGTTTGTCCGCACTGCTCTCTTCCTGCGCCGCGGCGCATGCCCACCCGGTACCCGATAGCCCCTTGTGGCTGACTTACCCCGGCGGCGAGGGCCCCGGCAAGGGCAAGCACATCGTGCTCATCGCCGCCGAGCAGGAGTACCGCAGCGAGCAATCCATGCCGATGCTCGCCAAGATCCTCGCCGCGCACCACGGCTTCGATTGCACCGTGCTCTTCGCGGTCAACGACAAGGGCGAAGTCGATCCCACCATGCCCGTCTACCGCGAAAAGGGAAAGGAAGCCGAGTTCAAGCCGCACCACATCCCCGGCCTGGAGCACCTCGCGTCGGCGGACCTGGTCATCTTATTCAACCGTCTGCTGACCCTGCCCGAGTCCGAGCAGCAGCTCATCGTCAAATACATCGACTCCGGCAAGCCCATCATCGCGCTGCGCACCGCCAACCACGGCTTCATCTCATCGCTCCCCTACAAGATCAACGGCAAAACCGTCAACTGGGGCAACGATGTGCTGGGCGGGTCGTTCATGAACCACCACGGCCGGTGGCACGCCGACTCAACGCGCGGCATCATCGTCGATGCGATGAAGGACCACCCGATCCTTGCGGGCGTCACCGATATCTGGGGGACCTCCGACGTTTACCGCACCTACAAGGAGGGCGGCAGCCTTCCCGAAGGTTGCACCGCGCTCGTCTGGGGTCAGCCGCTCATGGGGCGGAAGCACGACGACGCGCCCAACCCCAATCTCGAGCCGCTGCCCGTTGCATGGTTCAAGACCTGGCGGACGAGCGAAGGCAAGGATGCCCGCGTGTTCCAATCGACCATGGGCAGCGGCGATGACCTGCAGAGCGCCGGACTTCGGCGGCTGATCATCAACGCCGCATATTGGGGTATGGGCATGGAAGCGAAAATCACGCCCACCCGCAGCGTCGACATCGTCGGCGAATACCACCCGCTCGAAGCCGGCTTCGACTACAAACGACTGGGCATCGTTCCGAAGCCTCCGTCGGCATACAAGTGATTCTGCCTGCGCAGCCGGGAAACCCGGCGCGCCCACACCCGACTCCAAATGAGTCCCATGCACATACTCCACAACGCCCCGCGTCATCAAGCAACCCAAGCGACGCCGCGCCTGCATGACCAGGCCACGCGACCCACTCCGACAATCACAACTCATCGTCTGCTGCGCACGTACATGCGAATTTAGTTGTTAGAGGCGTTCACTGCCACCCACTTTTCCGGCCCCCAAAAACGAAAAAAACTCCATGAAACAGACCTATTCACTGACCTTCGTCTTGGTGACAATTGGCAGTTGGATTCTTGCGTGTGCTGCGCCTGTGCACGGGGGCGCCTTCAACGTCCGTGATTACGGAGCAGTGGGCGACGACCAGACCGACAACACCGCCGCGTTTTCGAAATGCCTGGATGCGGTCATCGCGGCCGGAGGGGGCCGGATGTATCTGCCGGACGGCGTCTATCGAGGCCGGATCACGATTCCACCGGTATCGAAACCCATCCCGAGTTGGATCACCGTGGAAATCGTCGGCGAGAGCGAACCGGCGCCGGTGTTTGGCACCATCGGAAATTTCCCGCTGCAAAACAAAGGCACCATCGTCAAGTGTCTGGCCGACTCCGGAGCGGCGGTCATCTCCGCCGCCAAATCGCCCAATTCCCTCTATGGCGGATTCTCCGCGGTCTATGTGGTCGTCCGCAACCTCGATGTGCGGACCTATGACAACCCGGGCATCGGCGGCATCGACCTGCACGTCGCCCTGCAATGCCGGATCGAGAATGTGTTCGTGAACACCGGCGTCTACAACGTCCAGGCCTCCAAACCGACCCACGACGCCAAGGGCCTGGTCACGCCGGCCAACAACAACGCCGCCCTGACGATCCTCAGCAATGTCGCGGTGACCGGGTATCACACGGGCATCGTCGTCAACGAACACACCGATGGCGAACACATCATGGTGGGGAGCAATATCCACGGTCTGGAATTCCCCGCCGCTCACCATGCCTCACGCCTCGGCCGGGTGGAAGCCTTCCGAAACACTTACCATGTCACGGTGACAGGTAAACAGGGTTTCTCGATCGCGCAGTTGGACATCGAAAAGGCCGGTCCGGGGCAGACCAATCCAGACAACGCATGGCAGGCAACGGCCAGCGACCTCGATGATCCCAAGAATCTCGGCACCGGCGACATCAATTACTGGGTTGTGGAAGGCAATGTGGGAGCCGTCGAAGGCTTCACCCGCAACGGCGGTGCCAATGTCCGAGCCCGACGGATCGGCTCGACACCCTGACCGAAAACGCAATCGCGTCGCTCATCGCCACGTTCGCCTATCCAAGCCGTCCCGTAACCAAAAAGCATACAAGATGAACAGCCTCAAAAAAACCTTCAGTCAGTCCGCAATTTTTACAACGCTCGCCTGCTTCGCTGTGCTGCAGCTAGTCCAAATGCTTCCGTGCGCCGCGGCAACGCCGGCGGTTCCGCAGGCAAGGCCCAACGTCCTGCTCATCATCGCCGATGACCTGGGCCTTCAGTTGTCCTGCTACGGTGACAAGCACATCGACACCCCGAACATCGATGCGTTGGCCTCTTCTGGGACGCGTTTCAAAACCGCCTACATCACGCAGTCGTCGTGCAGCCCATCCCGCGCTTCGATCTACACGGGGCTCTATCCCCATACCCACGGGCACCTCGGGCTGGCGAAGCCGAACAATCCGCCGCTGCTCGATGAATACCGCGACCAGACCCTGCCGGCGCTCATGAAGGCCACCGGCTATCGCACCGCCATCATCGGCAAGCTGCACGTGAGCCCGAAGAGTGCTTTCAAATTCGATCTCAACCGCAACGCCGACCTCGGGCCCAGCGCCGCGCGTGAGGTCCGCGCCATGGCCGACGCGGCCGGCGCATTCATGGCGGCCGATGCTTCCAAGCCGTTCTGTCTGGTGATGGGTTATGTCGATCCTCATCATCCCTATCCCGCACAGGTCAGCGGCCTGCCCGAAAAACCGACGCGGCCCGGCGAGGTGCCCGCCTGGCCTTTCCAGCAGGTCGAGGACAAAGCCGTGCTCGAGAACGCGGCGAATTATTACAACAGCGTGCGACGCCTCGACGAGGGGGTCGGCATGTTGATGGAGAAACTCAGGGCCTCGGGACAGGCCCAGAACACCCTGATCATCTTCCTGGGCGACAATGGCCCGCCCTTCACCCGCGGCAAGACCACCTGCTATGAGGCGGGCCTGCGCGAGCCGTTCATCCTCCAATGGCCGGGCGTCACCAAGCCGGGCCTTGTCAGTGAGGCTTTCGTCTCCTCGGTGGACATCCTGCCGACGATTCTCGACGCCGTCGGCGTGACAATCCCCGCGCATGTGCAGGGACGCTCGCTGCGCGATGTCGGGGCCGGCAACAACACCGGTTGGCGCACCACGCTCGCCGGCGAGTTCCATCAGCATGGCGAGCGCCCCTTCTTCCCACGCCGCGCGCTCCGAGATTCTCGCTTCAAGATCATCCACAACCTGCTCGCCGGGAAACTGAAGATCGGCCTGGGCATCGATGCCGATCCCGCAGGCGAGGTCGTCAAAACCGCGGCCTATGAAAACACGCCGATCCGCAAGGCGATGGAACTGATGGCCGATCCACCCGAGTGGGAACTCTATGACCTGAAGGCGGACCCATGGGAGTTCCACAACCTCTCGGCCGACCCGGCACACGCCGCGGACTTGAAGCGGATGCAAGGCCTGCTGCACGACTGGCAAGTCGAGACACGCGACCCTTTCCTCGATCCCGCCGTGCTGGCCGCCAAGCACGCCCAAATCAACCTCAAGCCCGGCTCCCCTACGCCCGAGGAGCCCGAATGAATCCCTTGCAAATGCTCCGAAGCACCCTCCGTTCCTTGCGCCACATCCGCCCCCTGACCGCAACTCTGCTCATCCTGGCCGCCGCCGTCCCGATCCATGCCGCCGACAGCCCGGCCCCCGACCGCTACGCCGACCTCGAGCGGCTCGTGGCCGAAACCCACAAGGCCTCGCTCAAGCTGCGCGAAGAGTCGCTGCGCAAAACCATCGCCAAGGACTCGGCCTGGCCCACGGGAATCTGGGGCGACAACCTCTGGTGCCTCTCGGCCCTCTACCTCAACGAAAAGGTGGACGAGGCCAACGCCCGGCTGCTCAAGCAGGCCAACGATTACATCGCCCTGGAGCGCAAGGGCAACCACGCCGCACTTCCCGAGGAGGCCGAGGGCGGGTTGTGGGGAATGTTCTTGATCACCGAATACGTGCGGACGCTCTGCCTTTTCCACGCCACGAGTCCCCACTTCCCGGGACGGCTCACGCCCGAAACCGAAGCCGCTTTGAAAGAAGCGCTCTGGCTCTGGGTCAGCAAGGAAAGCCGCATCGACGATGCCCGCCCAGATGATCTGTTCCTGCTGCTGGGCACGGAGAATCACAATCTCAACAAGCGCCCCAACTATTATCTGATCACCTCGCTGCTCAAGGACGATCCGGCTTACAGAGACCGGAAACTCGCCGACGGGCACACCGTTTCGGAACACGCCGAGGTCTACACGAAGTTCCTGCGGCCATGGCCGGCCAGCCGGGCGCGCACGGGACTCTGGGTCGAGGTGGGCTCGAACACCTATCAGAAATACTCCTGGCCGGCCCTTTTCAATCTGCACGAGCTCGCGCCCGATCCCGTCATCCGAAAACAATTCGGCCTGCTGCTCGATCTGGCCTTCATCGAGGAAGAGCAGATTTCCGTGCGAGGCCGCCGCGGCGGTGGACGAAGCCGGGCCTACCCCGGCGCCAACCCCTTCGAGCCCTACAAGAACCTGCTCTTCGCGCCGGAGGGCCAGCCCGCGGGCTCCAGCCATTCCCGCGTCATCGAGACAAGCCGCTATCAACTGCCCGCCGAAGCGATCCTGCTGCGCAAGCGAGTCTTCCCAGCCGCCGAGCCTTTCGTCATCCGCAACCGCGTGCTCGGCGAACTCGAAACGGACAAATCCGACGAAGCGAACGGGCAGCGGCTCGCGCCCGACTCCGCCCTGGTCAACTACGCCTATCGCACGCCCCATTATTTGCTGGGCAGCACATTGCAAAATCCGGCGCTCACCGTGCCCGATTCAAAAACCGGCACACCGTCCCTGAAATATGCGGGAATCTCCATGCAGAACCGCGCATGCGGAATGCTCTTTGATGATCCTGCGAGCAGCGAGATCTGCGCGGTGTATCCCCAGATCGGCCACGGCGGCGGCGGTCGGCCGCAGCACTCCTTCTGGAGCGTCCAGCACGAAAACGTCCTCCTCCTCCAGCGCATCGCGCCCCTGGGCCGCACCACTCTCGGCTCCTACAACACGGACGCGATCGGCATCGGCTTCGAGGGCAAGGCATTAAAGAAGGTGGAGGAAGGCGGCTGGATCTTCGCCAGCAACGGCAAGGCTTTCGTCGGCGTGAAGTTCCTCGATGGCGGCTACGCCTGGGACGACAAGCACCTGCTGGCGACGCCCGCGAACTTCAACAAAGCCACTGACAAGTCGCGCGTCCTCCTCCACGCCGGCGACATCACCAGCCACGGATCATTCGACAAGTTCAAAGCCGACGTGCTCGCAAGCCGCCTCGGCGTCACCCCCGACAAGGTGGATTACCAATTCGGCCCGGCCGCCAACCGCCTCGAAGTCACGCTCTACGATGCCAAAGCCATCGACCGCTTCACGCTGCCGCTCATCAACGGCAAGCCCGTGGACCTGCGCCCGGCGAAGACCTACCACAGCCCCTATCTCAACGGGGATTTCGGGAGCGACAAGATTTCGGTGAGCGTCGGAACGCTGAATCGGCTATTGGACTTTTCGCAGTGAGCCGGGCGGCCACACCGTGGGGCACCCGTACCCCGCAGCATGTCGTGATGGCGGCGGGGCGGTGGGGGCGGCGCTGTTTGGCAGAGTCGGCGGAGAGCTTGCCGCGGAGGGGCTGAAAAATCGTATTGGATCGTGCCGCAGCCGTGGCCGCGATTTTGCCGATAGGGGAGTACCGGGTGCGCCCGGGGGTGGCCTGTGCTGAAAAATGGCGCGGCTATAATGTGCCGAACACGCTAAGTCCGATGCCCGAGGGGGCGCGCGGACATGGGAGCTCAAAATGTTTGAACGATTCACAGACCGTGCCCGCAAAGTCATGGCGCTGGCCAATCAGGAAGCGCAGCGTTTCAACCACGAGTACATCGGCACCGAGCACATCCTCCTGGGCCTCGTCAAAGAGGGCTCGGGTGTCGGAGCCAACGTGCTCAAGAACCTCGGCGTCGATCTGCGCAAGGTCCGCCTCGAAGTCGAGAAGCTCGTTAAGAGCGGTCCCGACATGGTGACCATGGGCAAGCTGCCGCAGACGCCGCGTGCCAAGAAGGTCATCGAGTACGCCATCGAAGAGGCGCGCAATCTCAATCACAACTACGTCGGCACCGAGCATCTGCTGCTCGGATTGCTGCGTGAGCACGATGGCGTCGCTGCGCAGGTGCTGATGAATCTCGGCCTGAAGCTCGAAGAGGTCCGCGAGGAAGTGCTGAATCTGCTGGGCGCGGGCTCGGCGAATGAAGCCCCACCCGAGGGCGGAGCCGAGGCCGGGACCGAAACCAAGCGCGGCGGAAAGTCCAGGACTCCCGCACTCGATTCCTTCGGCCGCGACCTCACCGAGATGGCACGCTCCGGTGAGCTTGACCCGGTCATCGGCCGCGAACACGAGATCGAACGCGTCATCCAGATCCTCTGCCGCCGTACAAAGAACAATCCCGTGCTCATCGGCGAAGCGGGCGTCGGCAAGACCGCGATCGTCGAGGGCCTGGCCACGAAGATCGTCAACAGCGAAGTGCCCGAGCTTCTGCGTGACCGCCGCATTGTCGTGCTCGACCTGGCGATGATGGTCGCCGGCACGAAATACCGCGGCCAATTCGAGGAACGCATCAAGGCGGTCATGAACGAGGTCCGCCGGGCCCGCAACGTGATCCTCTTCATCGACGAGCTGCACACGCTCATCGGCGCCGGCGGCGCGGAAGGCGCGATCGACGCGTCCAACGTGCTCAAGCCCGCCCTCTCCCGCGGCGAGATCCAGTGCATCGGCGCCACGACGATGGACGAGTACCGCAAGTACATCGAGAAGGACGGCGCCCTCGAACGCCGCTTCCAGATGATCATCGTCGAGCAGCCCACCCGCGAGCAGACCATCGAGATCCTCAAGGGCCTCCGCGATCGCTACGAGGCTCACCACCGCGTGCAGATCACCGACGATGCGCTGGTGCGGGCCGTCGATCTGTCCAACCGCTACATCACCGGCCGCGTCCAGCCCGACAAGTCGATCGACGTGATCGACGAATCCGGCGCGCGTGTCCGTCTCAAGAGCATGAGCAAGCCGCCGGACCTCACCGAGGTCGAGGAGCAGATCGAGCGTCTCGGGCTTGATAAGGACGAGGCCGTCAAGGCTGCGGATTATGAGCGCGCCGCGAAGCTGCGTGACGAGCAGGAAGAGCTGCGCAAGAAGAAGGAAGGCGTGCAGAAGCAGTGGCGTCAGCGCGCCAGCGAGGTCGAGGGCGTGGTCGATGAAGAGGTGATCGCCGAGGTCGTCAGCAAGATGACCGGCGTGCCGCTGACCCGCCTCGAGAAGGCCGAGACCGAGCGGTTGCTGCGTCTGGAAGACGAGCTGCACAAGAAGGTCGTCAGCCAGCACGAGGCGATCGCCCGCGTGGCCAAGGCCATCCGTCGCGCCCGCTCGGGCCTCAAGGATCCGAAGCGCCCCATGGGCTCGTTCATCTTCGTCGGCCCGTCGGGCGTCGGCAAAACGCTGCTGAGCAAGGCCCTGGCCGAGTTCATGTTCGGCGACGAGGACGCACTCATCCAGATCGATATGTCCGAGTACATGGAGAAGCACAACCTCTCGCGTCTCATCGGCGCCCCTCCCGGGTACGTCGGTTACGAAGAGGGCGGCCAGCTCACCGAGAAGATCCGCCGGCGTCCCTACGCTGTCGTGCTCCTCGATGAGATCGAAAAGGCGCACCCCGATGCGTTCAACATGCTGCTGCAGATCATGGAAGAGGGCCGGCTCACCGACTCCTTCGGCCGACACATCGACTTCCGCAACGTCGTGCTGATCATGACCAGCAACATCGGCGCGGACCTCATCAAGGGCGGCGGCGGCAGCTTCGGCTTCGCCAAGCGCGATGAGGACAAGAACTATGAAGGCATGAAGGAGATGCTCAACAAGGAAATCGAGCGCTACTTCCGCCCCGAGTTCATCAACCGCCTCGATGACATCATCGTCTTCCGCCCCCTCAACAAGGCGGACCTCGAGCAGATCATCGACTACGAACTCAAGAAGGTCCGCCACCGCCTCTCCGAGCGCCAGATCAATCTGGAGCTCGACGAGACGGCCAAGGAATTCCTGATGAGCAAGGGCTACAACCCCGACTACGGCGCCCGTCCGCTCCGCCGCTCCATCGAGCAGTTCGTCGAGGACCCGCTGTCCGAATCGATCCTCCGCGGCGAGTTCGAGGGCAAGACACGCGTGAAGGTCAGCCATCTGCCCGGCGAGATGCACCTGCACTTCGAACCGCTCGACGGTCCGATCCCCACGGACACCCCGGCCCCGGCCGGCCCCGTCACCGCCTCAAGCTCCGGCGCCGATTCCTCGGCGCCCAGCTCGACCTGAGGAGATTTTTTTCCATCTCACGACCCATAACAGCGCCCGGGAAACCCCCCGGTGTTGTTTCTATTGGTCAATTATCATGACTGCTGCGCTTTCCACCTATTCGGCTAATACGGCGACCGTGCCTCTCAAGTATTGCGCATGCCTCGACGATAAATTTATTGCGGATCACGGAAAGCAACACGAGATCGGGTGTGGGGTTGGCGTCGAGTTCGGAAGATGAACTCGATTTAAGGACGATGTGCCGGCATGGACGCGAAACTGCTCAGCAAAATTCTCGATTGCCCGCGCCTGCCGAGCCTGCCGGCGATCGCCATGGAGGTGATCAGCCTCTGCCGCCAGGAAGATATCAACATCAAGCAGATCGCGCGGACGATCAGCAATGATCCCGCGCTGGCCACCAAGATTCTCCGCACCGTCAACAGCAGTTACTACGGCCTATCCCAGCCCGTCTCCACCATCAGCCACGCCCTGGTCATCCTCGGACTCAACAGCGTCCGCACGCTCGCCCTCGGCTTCAGCCTGATGAGCAATCTCAAGGACGCCCCCGGCGAGGGCTACGACCTGAACATCGTCTGGCGCCGCAGCCTCTACGCCGCCGTCGGAGCCCGCTCCATCGCCAAGCGCGTCGGCATCATGCAGCACGAGGAAGCTTTCCTCGGCGGCCTGCTGCAGGACCTGGGCGTCATCGCGATGATCCAGGGCATCGGCGCACCCTACATCCAACTCCTCAAACGCATCGGCCCGAGCTTCGAGAACCTCTGGAAAGAGGAACGAAAGGAATTCGACCTCGACCACATGCAGGTCGGCCGGGCGCTGGCCGAGCAGTGGAAGCTTCCGCCGATCCTGATCGCGCCGATCCGTTACCACGAGCAGCCCGACGGCTGCCCCAGCGAGGCGCGGCAGATGGTCCAGGCGGTGCTCGTCGGCGCCAAGGCCGCCGACGTCTTCCTCAACGAAAAATCCCGCCTCGCCACCGAGGATTTCTTCCTCGCCCTCCGTCAGAATTTCCAGACCGATCAGAGCACCGCGATGGAGCTGCTCGAAACGATCGGCGAGGGCACGGCCGAGATGGCCAAGCTCTTCGAGATCAACGCCCGCCCCGCCCGCGACGCCGGCGCGATCCTCGCCGAAGCCAACGAGGCGCTGCTCGATCTCTCGCTCAAGACGCAGCAGAACGCCGTCGTTCTCGAGCAGCGCAACAAGGAACTGCAGCAGAAGGCCGATCGCGACGCTCTGACCGGCGCCGCCAACCGAGGCGCTTTCGACGAATTCATCCGCCGCCACTTCGAGCAGGCCACGCGCCAGACCCAGCCGCTGAGCATGATCCTGCTCGACGGCGACAAGTTCAAAAGCGTCAACGACACGCACGGCCACCTCGCCGGTGACCAGGTGCTCATCGCCCTCGCCAAGTCGATCCGTGCCACGGCCCCCGAGCATGCTCTCGTCGCCCGCTACGGCGGCGAGGAGTTTGCCGTCGTCATCCCCAACGCGGACCGCAAGGAAGCCGCGAAGCTCGCCGAGGCGATCCGCATTGCGATCCAGGCCATGAACATCGAAGCGGGGGAGGGGCTCACGCTGCACATCACCGCGAGCCTCGGCGTCGCGACGTACGACGGCGTGCAGTTCTATAAGAACGCGCAGCAGATCATCAAGGCCGCGGATCAGGCTGTTTACGCCGCGAAAGCCGGCGGCCGCAATTGCGTCCGCATCTTTACGCCGAAGGCTCCCGCCGCCGCCGCAGCAGCTCCCGCGCCCGTGGCCGCGGTCGCCGCACCCCATGCGTAACGCCACACAGTCGTGTCACCCGTAACCAATCCGCGATTTACTTTCCGGGCGACATGCGCACGATCGTGCGCGGCTCGAACGGGAATTCCGCCAGCAGTTTCTTGAGCTCCGCCACATCCACCGCCTGAATCCGCCGCAGCTCCTCTTCGAGCGGCAGATACTTCTGCAGGTAAATCCACTGTCCCCCAAGCGCCATCATGCGCCCCGCGGGTCGCTCGTTCTGCAGTGTCAGGTCCATCGCGATCTTGCTGACCGCGCGATCGACCTCTTCCTGCGTCAGATCGTTGGCCGCATCCGCGAGCACCTCGCCGAACACGCGCTCGACTTCCGCAGCCTTCTCCGGAGCGCAGCTCGCGTAGAACATGTACACGCCCACGCCGTCGTACGGCTGGTGCTCCAGCTCCGCATCGTCGGCCAGACCCGGATCGATCAGCTTCCAGTAAAGCCGGCTCCCCTCGGCGTCGCCGAGCACCTGCGACAGCACGGCCGCGGCGTAACGCCGATCGTCCTGTGCCGACGGCCCGGGGCTCACGCCGATGTAGTAGTGCATGTTCGCGCTGGCCTTGGTGATCGTCTGCTCACCGCCGCTCGTCTTGATCGCGCCGCCATCCCGCTTCGCGCCGGTGCGCGGCCAGCTCCCGCACGCCGCGCGGAGCTGCCCGACGCACTTGTCGAAATCCAGCTTCCCCGCCAGTGAAACCACGATGTTGTCCGGGCTGTAGCGGTGCTCGAAATAGCCGCGCATCTGAGTCGCGGTCAGCGCCGTGATCGATTCATTGGTGCCCAGAATCCGGAAGCCCAGCGCGTGACCGCGGAAGAATTTCTCCATCGCCGCCTCGTAAACCACCCAGAACGGCTTGTCGGCGTACATCCCGATCTCTTCGAGGATCACTTTTTTCTCAACGTTGAAATCCTCTTCCCGCAGCGCGGGGCGGAGGATGTCGCTGAGGATGTCGATGCTCTGCTCCAGCAGCTCGGGCAGGACGTGGGCGAAATAGATCGTCGATTCCTGGCTCGTCGAGGCGTTGTAATTCGCGCCGATGTTGTCGAAGTCACGGTTCACGTCCGCGGCGGAGCGCCGCCTCGTGCCCTTGAACATCATGTGCTCGAGGAAATGGCTGACGCCCATCAGCGGCTTGTCCTCGTCGCGCGACCCCGCTTTGACGAAGAATCCCGCCGCGGCGGTGTGCGCATCGGGGTTGACCTCGGCGATGATCGTCAGGCCGTTTTCGAGTGTCGTATGCTTGAATTCTGCGGGCATGTCAGACCTTCAGGGGTTCCGGGCCGATCGTGACGGTGGTGAAATCCTTCGCCGGGTGTTCGGCGACGAAACGGTTGAGCTGCTCCAGCGAGACGCTGTCAACCTGTGCGGCCATCTCGGCGAGCGTGTGCGGGCGGCCGAGCAGGAATTGATCGTAGGCGATTGCCGAGGCCCGGGCGGTCGTGCTCTCGCCCTGCATGACGAGGCGGGCCTTGAGCCCGATCACCGCACGCTGAAACTCGTCGCGCGCCACGCCCGCGCTCATCTTCTTAAGCTCCGCGGAGAGCACCTCAAGCGTCTCACCGGCGCGCTGCACCGTGCTGCCCGCGTAGGCGTAGACGCTGCCGATCTGTTTCTGTGCCACGTAGCTGGCGTAGACCGAATAGCAGAGCCCGCGGTTTTCGCGCACCTCGGTGAAGAGCCGGCCGCTCATCCCGCCCGAGAGCACCGCCGCGGCGATGCGCTGCGCGGCGCTCGCATCCTCATCAGCCGCACCGACTGTTGAATACGCCAGGCCGATGTGCTCTTGCGTCGTCTCGGCGGTCAGGTGGTGGTAGCCCGGCACGTGCACCGCGACCGGCAAAGCGATATCGCTTTTGCCGCTCCAATCGCCCAGCAATTTGCCCACGGCGTCGCGCACCTGCTCGAACTTCACCGCGCCGGCGACGCCGAGGATCGCGCCCTGCGGCACCATCCGCATCTTCCAATAATCGCGCACCTGCTGAGCGCTCAATGCTTCCAGATCCGCCGTCTCGCCCAACACGCTCCGGCCCAGCGGCTCGCCGAGGTGGCGGCGCTTCACCTCGATCATCACCTTCTCTTGCGGATTATCCTCCAGCGATTCGAGCGACTGCAGCGCCAGTTCGACGGCCGGCTCGAAGCTCGCATCGGTCATCTGCGGCCGGCGCACGGCGTCGAACATCAGCGGCAGCACCGATTCCAGTCGCTCGCCCATGAACGTCGCGCCGATGCGCATGTGATATGTCTGCACCTCGGAGCTGCGGTGGACGCCGAGCCGGTCGAGCGCATCGCTGTGCGCTTTGGCGTCGAGATCGCCGGCGCCGCGGAAGAGCATCTCGTTGAGGATTGTCGCGACGCCGAATTGGCCGACGGGCTGATACGCGGCGCCGGCGGGGACGAGCAGCGTCATGCCCGCGCTGGCGACGCTGGGCATCGGCTCGACGAGCAGCGTCAGGCCGTTGGCGTAGCGGTGGGTCTGAATTGAGGGAGTCTTGCCGGTCATCGTGCGTTTCGCCCTTTCATGCGGCGGCATTGTATCGGTCGCCGTCATATCCGTCACAAACGGCAAAATCCGCAAGGTTCAACATGGCCCAAGGTCCGCGGTGAAACATCCGATATTGAACCGTATGCGCCTCGTCATCGACACACTGATCGCGCTGATGCTCGTCGGCCTGCTGGGCGGCGTCGTCTACTACCGTCAGCAAGGCCAGCACCGGTTGCAGCAGATTGATGCGGTGCAGCAGGCCGTCCGCGCGATCCAGAGCCAGACGAGCTACCACGCCGCGATGGACGCCGGCAACCTCAACGCCGATGGCTATCCGTTCGCCGTCGATTCCAAATGGTTTTCGCCGCGCCCCATCAATCTCCTGCTCAACGACCCGCAGCTCCCCTGGCTCGAAAACGCTGCCGACGCCGATGCCCGCCGCTTCAATCCGCGCTACATCGTCGGCGACACCGGCCACGCCGAGTTCTGGTACAGCCCCGGCCACGGCTCCGTCCGCGCCCGTGTCCCCATGCAGGACACGCAGCAGGAGACGGTCGAACTCTACAACCTCGTCAACGGCACTTCGGTTCACGTCGAGGACGTGATCTGGGCCGAGGTCGCGCCGCCGTTGCAGGCTCCGCCGACCGCCGGAAAGAAAGATTCAGCGAAGGTCAAGCCGTCGAACGACCCGGTCATTCGTGCATTCACCGCCGGGACGAAGTGAGCCGTTTGGTATGATCCCGGTGCGCCGAAGTGTGGCGCATTGGGGCACACCATGAAAAATGCGATCACGCGTCGTGAGATCCTCACCGGCAGCGCCGCCATGCTCGCCGCGGGAGCGGTGACCGTTCCGCTTCGCGCCGCCGATGAAGCCGCGCCAGCCGCCGCCGCCGCGCCGCCGGCCCGACGCGGTCGCATCAAACAGTCCATCGTGCACTGGTGTTTCGCCAAATATTGGGACGTCGAAAAAGCCTGCACAATCGCCACGCAACTCGGCTGCTCCAGCATCGAGCTCATCGGTCCCGAGCACTGGCCCACGCTCGCCAAGCACAACCTCACCTGCGCCATCGCCGGCAGCCACGGCTTTTCGCGCGGCTACAGCATCCCCGAAGACTGGGCCTATTGCTCCGACATCCTCACGAAGCGTCTCGCCGAGTGCAAGGAGCACGGCGTCGAGCGCGTCATCAGCTTCACCGGCATCCCCGCCAAGCCGATGCCGCGCGACGTTGCGTTCGACAACGCCGTCAAAGGTTTCCGCACCATCGTGCCCGCCGCGGAGAAAGCGGGCGTGACGATCTGCCTTGAGATGCTCAACAGCCGGGCCACCGAGAAGATGAAGGGCCACCCCGGTTACGCCGGTGACCACACCGATTTCTGCATCGACATCATCAAAGCCGTTGGCTCGCCGCGCCTCAAATTGCTTTTCGATTTGTATCACGTGCAGATCATGGACGGCGACGTCATCAGCCGCATCCGGCAACACAAGGATTACATCGCCCACATCCACACCGCCGGCGTCCCCGGCCGGCGCGAGCTCGATGACCAGCAGGAAAATAATTACCCCGCGCTGATGCGGGCTCTCATCGAGATCGGCTACGCCGGCTACGTCGGCCACGAATTCATCCCGACCATCGACCCGATGGTCGGGCTCAAGCAAGCCGTCGAGCTCTGTGATATCTAGTTCCGGGTGCCACGGGTCGGCGGTTCCTCCGCCGCCCCGTGTGTCTTTCGCCTCGCCGCTTGCGGCTTCGCGCTCCCTTTAGATGCACTTCTTCCGCTCGGCCAGAATCCCCAGAACGATGAACGCAATGATCACGACGATCAGCACGACCATCGCATCGCACTGCGCCAGCAGCTGCGCAATCCCGCCTGCGACGATCACCGCCAGCAGCCCGTAACCGAACGCGCACATGGCGATGAACGCCGCGGTGCGAACGAAGAAATGGCGCTTACCCAGCGTTTGCTTGATGTAGCGGTTGATGTTCCCGCCGTAAACGCCCAGCAGCGTCGCCACCATCGCCCCGGCGATCTGGTGCAGATGCGACGCGGCAAAGTGGCTCATCGGCGCGAAAAACTCGTGAATCGTCTGGCTCATCATGGCGCGGTATCTCCGCGTCTGATGTTCGGCAATCCGCCGGCCATTTCGTGAATCAACTCAGCCCCAGCACGTCCTTCATGTTGTAGCGCCCGCTCTTTTTGCCCTTGAGCCACATCGCCGCACGCAGCGCTCCGCGCGCGAACGTGTCGCGGCTGCTCGCCTTGTGCGTCAGTTCCAGTCGCTCGCCGAGGCCGCAGAGGAACACCGTGTGCTCGCCGACGACGTCGCCCATGCGGAGGGTCTGCATCGTGATCTTGCCGCGATGGCGGAGGTCTTCGTGGCCGTGGCGGGTGTAGACGAGATCCTTGCTGACCTTCTTGCCGGTCGCTTCGCAGATCGCCTCGGCCAGGCCCATCGCCGTGCCGCTCGGGGCGTCCTTCTTCATGCGGTGGTGGGCTTCGAGGATCTCGATGTCGTAGTCATCGCCGAGCTGCGCAGCCGCCTGGGCCGCGAGGTTGAGCAGCAGGTTCACGCCCAGGCTCATGTTCGGCGCCTGCACGATCGGGATCACCTTCGCCGCCTCGTCGATCGCCGCGTGGTCCTCGGGGCGGAGGCCGGTCGTGCCGATCACCATGCCGATGCGCTCGTAGGTCGCGATCGTCAGCAGGTTCCGCGTCGCCGCCGGCGTGGTGAAATCGATCATCACCTTCGGCTTGGACTGCAGGCCCGGCGTGATCTGCACGCCGTTCGCCTTGCATCCGGCGACCTGCCCCGAGTCGCTGCCGACCGCGGCGTGACCGGTCGCCTCAAACGCTCCGATGAGCTGCAAGCCCGGCGTTTCGGCGGCCAGCGCGATCAGCCGCTGTCCCATACGCCCCGCGGCGCCGGCGATCGCAAGTGTGAACGGTGTCGATGACGTGCTTTTGGATTTTGACATAGTGCGGGCATTCTACAGCAAGGGTTCGTGGTTCGTATCGATTTAAGGGATGGATATTGACTCCGGCTCCGACGCATGCAAACATCATGTTCCACGCCGAAAAGCCGGCCTTGCCCACCCTTCGATTCACCCATCCCCGACCATCCATAGGAATTCCATGAACGTGTTGCGAGCGATATTCGGGCGCGGGTTGAGGTTGGCTCTCGCGGTGGGCTTGGCGAGTGTGTGCATAGTGCTTCACGGAGGGCGTGTCACGGCCGACGCCGCCGCGGCGCCCGATCGGCTCAACGACCTTTCTAAGCAAATCAACAAGCTCGCGCTCGCCGGACCGGCCGTGGAGCGCGTGGCAAATTACGACGAGGCATTGATCCGTGCCAAGGCGACGGGCAGCGACATCGTCGTGTTCCAGCGCGGCAGCGACTGGAACCGGCTCGGCGAGACGCTCTACAACAATGTCTGGATGAAGCCGGAATTTGCGCAGGCGCTCGGCGGCGGTTTCATTCTCGTCGCGGTGGATAAGCCCGAGGCGATGGGCGGCCGCGCGGTGCAGGGGCAGTGCTCGCTGGTTTACTGCGGTGTCACGGGCCTTTCCGACACGCAGGTCGGCAGCGCTCCGCCGCTGCGGCTCTCCAAGTGGGCCGAGGACGCGACGCAGCCGCTGCCCAACGAGATTGCCGCGGTCGAATCCAAGGACGGCGCGACGTTCAAGCAGCGCGAGGACGGCGCATGGCTGGCGCAGGGTGCGACGAATCCCGCGCAGGACACGCTGAGCCTGACGATGAACGTGCGTCACGGCGGCCAGCTTCTGCGTCTCGATTTCCCGCCCGATGCGGCGCTGCCGGGCAAGGGGCCTGGCCGGGCGAGCAACGGAAACTTCGTGATCGGCGAGGTTGAAGGGACGCTCGGCAAGAATCCGCTGAAGTTCACCGCCGCGTGGGCCAGCGCCAGCGGCGGCAACAGCGGGGCGTGGCAGGTGATCGACGGCGTGACCGACAAGGGCGACAACTTTTGGAATCCCTCGGCCGATCAACACGTCCGCCGCACGCTGCTGCTCCTGCTCGATGCGCCGCTGCCGGCCGGCTCTCAGATCACGGTGAAGCTCGTGTGCCGGAGCCAGCACAGCCAGCACGTGCCCGGCTGCGTGCGCGGCGCGGTGCTGTCGGATGCGGGGATCGAAGGCGATGTGCGCACGGTCGGCAATGCCCAGCGCGATGCATCGAAGAATGCATCGTTCACGTGGTGGGACACGACGTTCTGCCCGCGCGTGGCGCTGATGGACAGCGCGGGACGTGCGGTGGCTTGCGAGAACAAACCGCGGCTGGACCTGACGCCCGAGTCGCTGGCGGCCCGGGTCAAGGAACTGCGCGACATTCGGCAGAAGCGCGATGAGCTTTGGGTTGAGTCGATGAAGGTCGAGGGGCCGGAGCGCGCGGAGATTCTGCGTCAGAGCCTGGACCTGCTGAAGATCGCCAACTGGCCGGGCAACGGCGACTGCTACAAATTCATCCACGAGAAGATCAAGGCGGCGGACCCGAAGGACGAAAGCGGGGCGGTTCAGTGGCTGAGCTTCGGCGGGCATGGCCGCGATGGCGCCCCCGGGATGGAAGCGGTGTGGAAAGCGCTCGGTGAGAAGCAGTATGAGGACGCGATCAAACTCGTGGACGAGCGCCTTGCTGACCCGCGAAACAAGGCGCTGGATCACGACCGCATCCAGCGCATCATGCTCGCCAAGTTCCACATCTACCGCGCCTGGCCCGATCATCAGGAGCAGCGGTTCGATGTGCAGCGCGCGATCGCGGCCCTCGATCCGACGACGTATCTGGGCATCGGCGCGGTCGGCTACCTCGGCGAGTATCACAAGACCGAGACGCCGATGCTGACATACGGCTGGGCCGATGCGCAGATCAAAGCGGGGCTCAACGTCTGGAAGATGACCGACAACGTCGCGTACTTCATCGACCACGTTGGGCTGTATCAGTTCACCATTGCGCACGCCGGTGGAGCGGATACGGTGAAGGTGAAGCGGATCGCGGTGCTCGACGGCGACATGACGATCGCCGAGGCGATGCCCAACGCGGATCTCGGCCCCGGGAAGAATGTGGTTGTGCCGCTGGACCTGAAATTGTGGAAGGCGGAGAATAAATACGCGGTGCGACTGGAGATCGAATCGGCGACGGACAAGCCGAAGAACTCGGGCCGGATCAGCATTGAGCCGCTTTTCCAGCCTCCGGCGGCGGATGCAAAGATGGCGGCCGCTCCTCGCAAGACGACTTCCGAGTCTGATGCGATCGCCAAGATCATCGCCAAGGGTGATTTCGGGGGCTGGTTCAAATCACTGAGCGACACGATTTCGCAGCAGGCCGGGGCGGACGGCTCGAAGGTGCTCGCCTCGGCGCCGCTGCGGGCATCGCTCGCGCAAGCGGAATTGGTGCGGGCCTGCACACCGGAGCGACTCGCGAAGATCGCCAAGGCCCCGGGCGGCGCGGGGTTCCTCCGCGATTTCATCAGCGACACCGACTGGCTCGAATCGTTCCTCAACTCCGGCCCGTCTGATCGGGCGCAGGCGATCGAGAATCTGCGTTTCCTCTACCAGTACGCCGCGGCGGACTTCGAGAACCCGATCCATAAACGCATGGCGACGGCGATGGCGCTGCAGGCTCCGGAGACGTTTTCGCGTTACCGCTTCTTCGACCGCTTCAAGCACATTCAGCGTGCACTGCAGCAGGGGCTGATGCACATCGCGTTTGAAAGCTACACGGTGCGCGAAATGCGCTGGACGGTGTATCTCGCCGGCACGGCGCGCGACTACCAGTATTACCTCGACGATCGCCAGACCACACTCGGCGATTACTTCGGCGCGTGCTGGGCGATCGCCTACCGCGATCCCAATGACTACGGCTACTCCGTGCAGGGCTGGGGCTACGTCGATCCGTGGCTGCATCACTACGGCACCGGCTCCGGCTCCCGGCCGCTCATGGCTCAGCGGCAGGTCGGCGGCGTCTGCGGCACGCTCTCGGAATACGGCGCGACGGCGGCGAATGTGCATGGCATCATGTCCTGCACGGTCGGCCAGCCCGGGCACTGCGCCTATGTCGTCCGCGTCGGCGAAGCGTGGGGCATCGGCAACGATGTCGGCGGTGCGGACAGCACGGGCTTCGGCGCGCCGGGATGGGACGGCACGGGCTACGTCGTCGCGGCGACGATGTGGGAGCCGGTTGAGGCGGACCGCGAGAAATTCATGGCGGCGACGCGGCTGACGTGGCTTGCGCGATTGCAGCTCGCGCGGGCCGGCAAGGCGTTGGGACCCTGGACGGCGAGCTACGAGCAGGCGATCGCGGCCCAGCCGCTGAATTACGCGACGTGGGCGGAATACATCAAGGCGCTGGAAGCGACGCCCGATGCGCGGACGGAGACGTTTGTCGCGCTCGGCAAGAAGGCGGCGACAGAGTTCGCGGCGTACCCGCGCATCAGCTACATGCTTGCCGAGCGTTGCTATGCGAAGGCGACGCCGGCGATGAAGCCGACGGCGAGGCTCGCTTTCCTGCTGGAATTCGATCGCGACATGCGGCAGGACGCGACCGTCAAGAAGATGGGCTACAACTTCGCCGAGAGCTGCGAGCGTCAGGCGAATCTGATCGGCGATCCGGCGATGGAGATGAATCTGCTGGCGGCGTTGCTGCGGCTGCACATCACGCCGACTAAGAGCGAATATTTCGATGCGATCGCGGCGTGGGGGAGCAATCGTTTCTCCGCCAAACCCGCGACGGCGGCGCTATACGCCAAGACGATGGAAAGCTTCATGACCGCCAACGCCAAGGCCGTCGACAAGGGCTGGATGGCGGGCACGATCTCAGCGGGGATCCGCAAGGCCAGCGAGCAGGGCGATGCGGCGAGTTACAAGGCTTGGCGCGAGATGGCGAACCGGATGCTGCCGCCGCTGGCGCCGGAGCATGTGCATCTCAACGCGGCGCAGGCCGCGGCGGTGCCGGTGATCAAGCCGTTCCCCGGTGAGGTGCTCAGCAAGGAGGGCATGCTGCAGACCAGCAGCGCGTGCCAGTTCGATCGGCCGCTGAGCTATCACCAGATTCTCACGGGCGGCTTCGGCGGGTGGTTCGATACGAACAATCAGGAGAAGCCCTGGGCGCAGGTGGTTCTGCCGCATGAGAGCGAGGTCAGCGGGATCGTGCTGACGAACCGTTACGAATACGCGCCGACTCAGGACGAATTCCAGTGGGCAGCCCCGCTGAAGGTCTCGGTCTCGCTGGACGGCAAGACATGGACCGATGTCGCGACGTACGACAAGGCGGAGGCGGTGTACAACGTGGACCTGAAAGGCAAGGGGATCAAGGCCCGTTACGTGCGGATCGAGCGTCTGGTCAGCGAGAATAAAACCGTGAACACCGGCCGATTCCACTTCCGGCATTTCATCGTGTACGGCAAACCGCTGCCGGAGCCGAAGGCGGCGGTGGTAAATTAAGGCGACCTCTCCCCGGGGGAGAGGTGAAGCGCGCACAGATGTGGTCGTGAAACCGGACGTCCGGGTGGTTTCCCGGAGGAGCGAGGAGCGTGATTGGGATTCGCAGTCTTAAGGTGTGGAATCGGCGGGGTGTTAAGACGGGAGGTTCGCCGGAGCGGGTGCGAAAAAGCGCGCGGGGGGAGGGGGTGAAAATGTCCGGTCGACGGGTTTGTGCGCACGGGGCGGGACCTGGAGGGGATGCGAATGAGCGGGGGAGACAAGGCGGACCAGGGCGGCATAGCCGCGCGGCTATTGGGGAATGGGCAAGGAAAGGCGCGTCGTGAAACCTTTGGCGGGTTCCGTTAGAATGCCCGCCGATCCACACTTAGCGGGTAAATGACACATGGCCAGCATCAAGATCGGCGACAAGGTTTGCACGTACGAAGGCAAGAAGACCGTGCTCCAGGTGGCGCAGGAGAATGGGGTGGAGATCCCCAGCTACTGCTATCACCCGGGGCTGAGCATCGTGGCGTCGTGCCGGATCTGTCTGGCGGAGGTCGCGGAGAAGAATCCGAAGACCGGTGCGCTGGTGAAGATCCCCAAGCTCGTGCCGACGTGCCAGCACATGGCGTCGGACGGCATGGAGGTCTACAACGAGAGCGAGAAGACGAAGGCGAACCAGCAGGCGGTGATGGAGTATCTGCTGATCAATCACCCGCTGGATTGTCCGGTGTGCGATCAGGCTGGCGAGTGCTACCTGCAGGACTACAGCTACAAATACGGCAAGGCTTACAGCCGGTTTGAGGAGACGAAGGTCAAGCAGCCCAAGAAGGACATCGGGCCTCACGTGCTGCTGTACAGCGATCGTTGCATCATGTGCAGCCGATGCGTGCGGTTCACGCGTGAGGTTTCGGGCACGGGTGAGCTGAGCGTGCAGGGGCGCGGCTGCAAGGAAGAGATTGATATTTTCCCGGGCAAGGCGCTGGATAATGAGCTGTCGGGCAACGTGGTGGACATCTGCCCTGTGGGCGCACTGCTCGACAAGGATTTCCTGTTCGAGCAGCGTGTGTGGTTCCTCAGCGAGACGCCGAGCGTTGATGGCATCACCGCTTCGGGCGACAACATCTGGGTGCACCACAATGAGGGGCGCGTGTGGCGGATCAAGCCGCGCGAGAATCTGGCGATCAACAAGTGGTGGATCAGCGACGAGATTCGTTATGGCTGGAAGTTCACGCAGGAAGAATCGCGGCTGACCAAGCCGCTTTGGCGCGAGGCGGGACGGCAGGCGGAGATCGACTGGGACTTCGCACTCACGCAGACGGCGGCGGGGCTCAAGGCGATCGTCGCCAAGGGGCAGCACATCGCGGTGATGGTTTCACCGATGCTTGCCAGCGAAGAGGCGTATCTGCTGGCCAAGACGGTGCGGCTGCTCGATCCCGCGGCGATCTTCGGCGTCGGCCCGGTGCCGCGCGACGGTGAGGACAAGACTTATCCGGGCGGCTACACGATCCACGCCGAGAAGGCGCCCAATGCCCGCGGTGTCCGCCGGGCTCTGGAGCAGGCGGCGGGGATCGGTGGCGTGCTGGATTACGCCGGGATGCTCGGGCTGCTCAACCACGAGGACGGGCGCGGCCGCAACGTCGGCGGGCTCGTGCTGACCGGCAACTATCCCTCGGCGTGGGCGACAACGTCGCTGCTTGAGGCGATCGGCGACCGTTACGTGCTGCTGATCGACACGCTGCCGAATATTCTGACGACCAAGGCGCATGTCGTGCTGCCCGGGGCGACGTGGGTCGAGAAGGCCGGGACGTTCGAGAATGCGGGCAATCGCATTCAGGCATTTGAGCAGGCGATCCAGCCGCTGGAATTCTCGCGTCCGGAGGGTCAGATTGCGCTGGACCTGGCAGCGGCTCTGGGTGTCGCCGAGCACAAGCGGTATGACGCTGCGGCTACGCGGCGCGAGATGGGCGGGGCGTTTGTTACCGAGGTTCTGGTCCCCAGCGCCCGTGACACGCGTGAGCCGGACATGGCGTACGTGGAGTTCTAATCCGCACGCCGGCGATGAACGATGCCTAAGATGAGGCATGAGTCGCCGCCGTGACGAGGATGAGCCGCGGGCATTTGATTACGAGCCCGATCACTTCGAGCCGTATCGGATGTATGACCCTGCGCGCGGCGAGGATGACGAAGAGGATGAGGCCGAGGAGCACGGTCCTTCGCACGGCATCATCGCGGGACCCGATGAAGACATCGACGCGGACCTGCTGGAACGCGAGCACGATTTGCACGAGCCGCTGGCGGATTTGGCGCGCTGTCCGCACTGCAATGAGGAACTCTTCTGGCAATCGGTGCGCTGCCCGGCGTGCGGTGACTGGATCACGCCGATGCGACGCCGCGGCGGTGTTCCGGCTTGGCGCTATTTCCAGAGATCGTTTGTGGTGCTGATCGTGATCCTACTGATCATCGCGGCGGCGTTTTACTGGAGATGAAAATATTGCGAATGCGCGATCACGCGCCCGACATGCGCAGCGGGCCGCGGTCGCTGACGATCGTGCCGGCGGCGGGGGGTTCGGTGAGCGGGTGATTCACGGCGTGGTAAATATTCCAGAAAGCCTGATTCGGCGTGCCATCATGATTGCGGTAGGGGGCGGCGATGCCGACGAGTTCCGCGGCGGCGGGGAGCACGGTGTTCTTGACGCGCAACTCGCGGATCGGGCTGTGCTCGAAGAGCCCTCGTGTTGCCCACAGGGCTGCACCGGAGATCATGATCGAATTGGTCGCTGCCCCCTGCTGAAGGCGTGACGCGTTGTTGACCGTTTCACCCCACACATCGAAGCTCATGCGGAGCCCGCGGATGACGCCCATCATGACGGGCCCGAAGTGGATGCCGATTCGTGCGGACCAGAGGCGCGGCAGAGACGCGTTGCATTCACCGTTGGGATTCGCGTCTCCGCCGATCACGCCGAGCTGGTTCCGGAACGCGAGCATGGCGAGGATGGCGTCGATCACGGGCCGGCGCTTGCCGCCCTTGGCGTCGGGCCAGAGCCCTCCGATGCCCAGCGCCCCGTCGCCGCCGCCGCGCAGCGGCTCGATGCGCTGCTCCGCGCAGCACCGGTCAAATGCCCGGAAGAAAAGCCGGAGTTGCTCGACGACGATCGCCGCCGGAAGCCTCGTGCAGTGATCCGAAAATCGCGTGATATCCACGGATATCACGCACGCCTCCTCGAGATTGCTGCGGTAGCCGCCGGTCTGATTCAGTTCGTGGATCACCGGCTCGGGCAGCACCGCCCGCAGCATCGTCTCGACCTCGCGGCGTTGCCGCTCGATCTGCTTCTTCTGCCGGCCGAGGTTGTGCCGCGTCAGCCAGCTCTGCCGCCAGCTCCGCGCGTACCAGGTGTTGATCGTGATGCCGGCGCCGCTCAGGGCTAAGGGGAACCAGAGATTGCCGATGTTCTGGCCCGTTTCGGGCGGGAGTTTGTGCGACTGCATGATGAGCGAGATCGTCACGGCGACGCTGATCGTCATCAGCGAGATGAGGATCTGGCCGGCGATGCCCAGCGGCACGAGGATCAGGCAGATCATCAGGGCGAGCGTCATGTTCGGGATCGTCGCGCTCGAGAGGCCGGTGATCCCTACGAGGATCGCGGGCGGGAGTGTGAATACGAAGAGTGTCACGCCGCACAGCCACTGCGCGCTGCGGATCGTCATCGTGCCGTGCGCCCAGAGGAGGAAGGCGAGCATCGTCACGATCGGCAGAATGTGGCCGAAAAACATCGCCGCCAGGGGCGAGACCCAGAGGTCCTTGAGCGTGCTCACCGCCCCTGTCTCAAAGAGGATGAGCCCGACCACATTGATGAGCAGTCCCGCGACGCCGACCCATCGCAGCCGGCACACGCCCGCCTCGAGGTACTCCGCCTTGTGCAGCGGTCGTCCGACCACTCTAACCTGGCCCTGCAGCGTGCGCATGAATTTAGACAGCGGTCGCAGCATCCCCGTATTATCGACCGGAGGGGCGATCGCGGTCCAGCGTGTTTTTAAGGGGGCGAATCAGCCGGCGTTGGGCGTGAGTGTGATCGGCTTGATCTTGAAATGCGGCGAGCCGGAGAAGAAACGCACGGGATTGTTGTGGAAGATATCCAGCAGTTCCTGCGCACTGTGGCCGCGGTGGCGGTAGTCGAGCATGCAGCGGTGCAGGTTGAACGGATCGCTGACGCCCCAGTCGGCGGCGGCGTTGATGCAAAGGCGTTGCGAGCCGTAGGTTTCGAGCATGTCGGCGGCGCGGTGTGGCGTCATCTTGCTGACGGGATAGAGCGTCATGCCCGCCCAGTAGCCGGCGTCGAGGACCATCTTGATCGTGTGCTCCTCGGTGTGATCGACGAGCACGCGGGCGGGATCGGCGCCGACCTCCTTGAGCATCGACAGAATCATCGTCGTGCCCTTCAGCTTATCCATCAGATGCGGCGTGTGGATCAGGATCAGGTGGCCGTTCTTCACGGCGAACTCCGCCTGCTCCATGAAGATGATCGATTCGTTCTTCGTGTTCTTGTTGAGCCCGATCTCGCCGATGCCCAGCACGTTCGGCTTGCCCATGAACTCGGGGATGCGGGCGATTACCTCGCGGGAGAGGGCGATGTTCTCGGCTTCCTTGGCGTTGATGCACATCCACGTGTAATGCTGGATGCCGACGCTCGCGGCGCGCTTCGGCTCAAAGTCGGTGAGCTGCCGGAAGTAGTCCACAAAGCTGTCGGACGATGAGCGGTCGAACCCCGCCCAGAACGCCGGCTCGCTGACGGCGACGACGCCCGAGAGCGCGAGCCGCTCGTAGTCGTCCATCGTGCGGGAGATGCAGTGGATGTGGGGATCGATCAGAAACATGGGATGGTCTCGGGTCTTGCGTCTCGTGTCTTGCGTTGGGATTCAACCCGAGACGCGAGACGCAGGACGCGAGACGTTTTGTTCAGACCGGATCGGAGAAGATGCGCTGGATGCGTTCGGCGCGGTCGGCTTTGGGCGACTTGGCTGCGAGCACCTCGAGCGATTGCTGGAGTTGCTTGAGGCGGAAGTCGGCGGCGGTGGCGGAGGCGTCGGGAGTGCGGTCGTTGCGGTCGAGCACCGCGGCGATCTGGATCAGCCAGGCGCGGACCTCGGGGAAGTAATCGTCAAGCACCTGTTTGCTTTTGAGCATGAGTCTCCTCCTGATCGATTCCGAGGCGCGGGGCATTTTAGCCCGTGACGAGGCGGCTGATGTCGTGGTAGGTGACGAACAGGAAGATGGAGAGGATCATCGCCACGCCGGCGTAATTAAGGGCGTTGGCCAGCTGCATGGGCACGGGCTTGCCGCGGAGCTTCTCGATGATGAGCAGGACGAAGAGCCCGCCGTCGACGATAGGCATGGGCATGAAGTTGATGACGGTGAGGTTGATGCTGATCAGCCCCAGGAAGAACAGCAGGTAGGGCAGGCCGTTTTTGGTGACGGTCGTGCCGGCTTCGAGGATGCCGACTGGCCCTCGCATCTCGGAAGCGGGGACAGTGCCTTGGAACAGACGGAGCATCGTGACGTAGGTCTGCATCATGAACAGGTGCGTCTTGCGGAACCCGATCTCTGCGGCGGCGAGGGGACCGCTGGCCTTCTGGATCACGCGCTTGGACTGGAGCACGGGGGCCGTTTCGTCGAGGTTCCAGGTCAGAGCCTTGATCTCCTCGATCTGCTGCGGGGTGATCTGGATGGTTTCCTCCCAGATCTTTTTCGGATCGGGCGCCAGTGTGTAGGCGATCTTCGCGACACCGCCGGAGGATTCGAGGGCATGTCGAATTGCGGTGTAATCGGTGACGGCCTTGTCGTTGATGCTGACGATGCGGGCCTGGGCGCTGAGTTTGAGCGATGCGAAGGGCGAATCCTTGAGGACACCGGCGATGAGCGTCGTGTTGGTGGCCGGGGCGACCCCGATGCCGATCCGGGCTTCGGAGAATCCGTGCCAGCCGCGATTGGGATGGATCATCGTGGTGATCGTGGCGGTCCCGCGGAGCACGGTGATCTCAATGTCGTCGGGACTGTTGTGGATGATGTCGGGGATTTCAAACTCTGTGGGCCACTTGACGCCGTTGATCGCCGTGACGACGTCGCCCTCCATGAGCTTGCCGTCGGCGGGCTTCTTGGGCGACACCATGCTGATGAATCCCGGCGGGACGAGCCCGAGCAGATTCCGATACTTGGGATCCGCTTTGCCCTGTGCATCGCGGCCGACCGTCAGGCCTGTCTTGGGCGTGAGACTGAGCTCCACACGGTCCTTTTTCTCCTTATCCGCAAGGGTCACCGTCACCGCGCGATTCTCGAGGCCCGCCCTCTGCGTGGCCCGGCGGAGCTGCCAGTATTGTTCGATCGGCTGGCCATCGACGGCGACGACGCTGATGTCCTTGGTCATGCCGCGCTTCTCGAGCTCGGCGCCCTGAGGCAGGGGGACGCCGTTGACCTGCAGCGATGCGGGCGCTTCGATGCCCAGCGAGAGCATCTTGGACTCTGGCTCGCGCATGGGCTTGATGCTGAAATCGAGGCGTGTGAACGTCTTGCCGTCGTCGCTGGGGCGCTCGACGGTGAGCTGCACTTTTTCATCGGGGCCGGAGAGGGCAGAGGCGAGGCGCAGGTCGGTGAAGTCGGACGGCGCTTTGCCGTTGATCTGCACGATGCGGTCGCCGGACTTGAGGCCGATGGCTTTCGGATCGTTGTCAGCGGGGGTCATCGCCGCGGGGAAATCGTAACGGACATCACCGACCTCGGCCGGGGGGAACTCGACGCCCATCAGGAACGCGGCGATGAAGAAGATCACCGCGAAACCGGCGTTCATGATCACGCCCGCCGAGACGACGCACATCCGCGCCCAGACCGGCTTGTTGTTGTAGGCGCGGGGATCGTCGCTGACGGCCGTCGGGTCCAGGTCCTCCTGTCCGACCATCTTCACGTAGCCGCCCAGCGGCAGGTAATTCAGGCGATATTCGGTTTCGCCGAGGCCCAGTTCTTCCCCGGCGTCGAACTCCTGCTTGGCCGTGACGGCCTTGTCGGGCGGGCCGTAGTTGAGCGCATCGACGCGCTTCTTGTCCAGGTGGTCCTTGATGCGCTTGTGGTACTCCGGCTCGGTCGTGCCGACGCGGAAGCCGATGCCCTTGCGGTAGGTCAGCAGCGAGTGGCCGAAGCCGATCGCAAACTGCGTTACGCGGATGCCGACCCACTTGGCGACGAGGAAGTGGCCCAGTTCGTGGACGAAGATGATGAATCCGAAGCCCGCGACCAGGAGCAGTGCCGCGGAGAAGCCGTCGATCTTGGGAATGATTTCCATGGTGGTTCCATTATCGGCCCGTGCCGGGGTGCAATCCAATCGTTTTGCCGACTCGGCCGCGCGGTCCGATCTGTGTTTTTTTAGCCCGAGATTTTGCGGAGCACGAACTCGCGTGCCGCTTGATCCGCTTCCATGACGGTGCCTAGGTCGGTGATGTGCCGTGACGGGATCGCCGCCAGCGCCTCGCCCGCCAGTTCTACGATACGCCCGAACGGGATCTTGCGTTCGAGGAATGCGGCGATGGCCTGTTCGTTGGCCGCGTTGAGGATCGCACCCGAGGTTCCGCCGGTCCTGACCACATCGTAGGCGAGGCCCAGCGCCGGGAAGCGGACGAAATCGGGCTGCTCGAAATCGAGTTGCCGAAGCGCGGTCCAGTCCAGCGGAGCCGAGCAGCCAGCCTCGCGGTGGGGCCAGGTCAGGGCGTACTGGATCGGCGTCTTCATGTCCGGCGAGCCGAGCTGCGCGAGGATGGAATGGTCGGTGAACTCGACGAAGCTGTGCGCGATCGATTGCGGGTGGATGATGACCTGAATCTGATCTGCGGTCAGGCCGAAGAGCCAGTGCGCCTCGATGATCTCCAGGGCCTTGTTCATCATCGTCGCGGAGTCGATGGAGATTTTCGGCCCCATGTTCCACGTCGGATGCTTGAGCGCCTGATCGACGGTGGCGGACTGGATTTCCTGGAGCGTCGATTTGCGGAACGGGCCGCCGGACGCGGTGAGGACGATGCGTTTGACGGCTCGGGCGTGCTCGGAGCCGTCGCTGGTCTGGAGGCACTGGAAGATCGCAGAGTGTTCGCTGTCGACGGGCAGCAGGTGTACGCCATGTTTCTCGACGAGCGGCATGACAAGCTCGCCGGCGGCGACGAGCGTCTCCTTGTTGGCCAGGGCGATGTCCATGCCCTTCTTGATCGCGGCGATCGTGCCGGGCAGGCCCGCTGCTCCGACGATCGCGGCGAGCAGCACCTCGGCGTCGGTCGATTCGACGAGCTTCTCAGCCGCGTCGGCCCCGACGAAAAGCTTGCGATCGGGCAGTTTCCCGCGCAGGTTCTCGGCGGCGGCGGGATCGGTGATTGCGATGTTCTTGACGTCAAACTTCCGCGCCTGATCGGCCAGAAGATCGGCGCTGCGCCCCGCGGCGAGGCCGACGACCTGATACGTCGCCGCGAGATTCTCGACGACGCTCAGGGTGCTCTTTCCGATGCTGCCGGTGGAGCCGAGCAGGATCATGCGGCGGCGCTGACCGGGCTGCGCGGCTGAACCGACGGCGCGGACGGGACGCGGTGCGTGCGACTTGGATGTCGATTGCTGCGGCATCACTCCGACTCCGATTGCGGATCAGGGGGATTGGGCGGTGCGGGGCGATTTCCACCGGGACCCGCATCGGGTCCGCCGGGGGTGCCGCCGCGCCCACCACGACGACGGCGACCGCCGCGACGGCGGCGACGACGACGGGGCTGGCCTTCGATGGGTGTTCCATCGGGGTTGAACGCGGGTTGAGCATTGGCATTCTCACCACCGCCATTCCCACCACCGGAGCGCGGCGCAAGCGGGGCCTGATTGCCGTGGTCTGCGGGATTGTCCGGGCCGGATTCGTATCCGCCGCTGGTGATCGGAGGTTGCGGGTTGCGCGGCATTGGCGGACGCTGCGCCGGAAGCGGGGGGCGCTGCGGCGGATGATGCGGGTGGGGATGGGGATGATGCGTGTGTGGCTGCAGCCGCGGTGGTGCGCCGGTGACCGCGGAATCGGCGCGGGGTGCACCGCCGCTGGCGGGCTGCGCTGCGCCACCGGCAGCGTTGGCGCCGCCGCGCCCACGACGCCCGCGGCGACGGCGACGACGCTTGCCCTTCGGAGCATCGGGATCCTGCGGCGGCTCGGTTGCCGAAGCCGCGGGTTCGCGTGCGGGAGTGGACGACGCGGCCGATGACCGACCGGTCGGCACCGGCTGCGGTGAGTGCGGGAACTCGGCGGCGAAATCGGCAGCCGAGACGCGCTGGTGTTCACCACCACGCCCACGCGGCGCCGGCGGCGGCGGCGGCGGTAGAGGGCGTTCGTCGCGTTCTTGCTCCGCCGCTTCGGTCGCTTCGGGCTCCGCATTTTCGCGGGCCTCGGCCAGCTGCGCTTTCGTCTCGGTGTCTTGCAGCTCGTCCTCGATCGTCTCCATGTCCTCTTCGTTGATCACGATGTCGAGCTGCTTGAGGTCCTCCATCGAGACTTCATCGACCTCGGTGAAGTGCGGAGCCTTGGGTTTGGGCAATTTGACGAGATCGATCTCGTGATTCTGGCTGTCGAACCCGATGATCTTGAGCGAATCGGGACCGGCCTGGTGATCGATGCGGAACTCGACGGGCTTGCCGATCGCCTGGCCGAGGCGCACCAGCGCCTCGCGCTTGCGATTGAAAAGCTCGGTCAGGACGCTGGCGTTGGCGACGACCTCGACGCGTGTCACCTTCTCGTAGCTCAGCACGACCGAGAGCCGGCGCATCGCGTCGAGCGCGACGGACTCCGGCGACATCACCTGCCCGGCGCCGTTGCAGGCGGGGCAGGCGTGATACACGGACTTCTTGAGCGACGGCCGCATGCGCTGCCGCGTCAGCTCCAGCAGGCCCAGCTCCGAGATGGCCAGCGGCTTGGTGCGCGCCCGGTCGTCCTTGAGCAGGTCGCGGAATCGCTTCTCGACATCGCGCCGGTGACGCGGCACGTACATGTCGATCAGGTCCATCACGATGATGCCGCCGAGGTCGCGGAGTTTGAGTTGCCGGGCGATCTCTTCCACGGCTTCCATATTCGTGTTGAACGCGCTCTGCTCGGCGTCCTTGCTGTCGCGCGATTTTCCGGAGTTCACGTCGATGGCAACCAGCGCCTCGGTCTGATCGAACACCAGCCCGCCGCCCGAAGGCAGCGGGACCATGCGGGCGCTGATGAGATTGATCTGGTCCTCGATGCCGAACGCGTCGAAGAGCGGGACCGGGGCGGAGTAGTGAATGACCTTGATGTCGGTGCGCGGCATGGCGATGCGCAGGAAATGCTTGGCGCGGAGCGCGGCGGTGCGGTCGTCGACGATGACGCGGTTGACCTCGGTGGTCAGCACATCACGCAGCGTGCGGATGATCAGGTCGCTCTCGGTGTAGAGCTCGGTGGGACCGCGGCCGGATTTCATCCGGCCCTCGATGTCCTTCCACAGGCGCAGCAGGTACGCCAGGTCGCGTTTCAGTTCCGTCTTGGGCCGATCGAGGCCCGCGGTGCGGACGATGAAGCCGAAGTTCTCCGGCGGATTGAGTTCATCGAGGATCTGGTGGATCTGCCGGCGTTTCTCGGGGTCTTCGATCTTGCGGCTGACACCGTGACGCTCCATCGAGGGCATCATCACGAGGAAGCGGCCGGGGATGGAGAGATAGCTGGTGAGCGTCGGGCCCTTGGAGCCGATGCCCTCCTTGAGGACCTGGACGAGGATCTCCTGTCCGCGGCGGAGGCAGTGCTGGATGGGCGGGCGTTCGCGGCGGGGCGTCTTCATGCCCACGCGTTCGGTGTCTTCCTGCTTCTCACCGGGGAAGTAGCGGGGGTGCAGATCGGTGATGTGCAGGAACCCGGAGCGCTCGAGGCCGAAGTCGATGAACGCGGCCTGGATGGACGGCTCGACGTTGGTGACCTTGCCGCGGTAGATGTTGCCGACGTGGAGGTCGGCGCTGGCGCGTTCGGTGTAGAGCTCTTGAAGCTTGCCG
>JAYVTU010000179.1:0-17137 GCA_043788485.1 Planctomycetota bacterium | reverse complement strand
AGACGGAGATTTCCTGCGTCAACGCGTAATCGTCGATGGGCAGCTTCGCGTCGGCCAGCAGCACGAAAAGTTTCTCAAGCTCGCGGCCTTCGTGCAGCTCGGAGCGGGTGATCGAAAGCTTCTGGCCGGCGGAGGTCAGGGCGTAGGCGGTGTGCGTGATCGCATCGGTGACGACGCCGCGTTCCTTGAGCGCCGCCTGCTCCTGCTCCTCGTTCCAGAAGAACAGATCCTCGCCGCGCACGCGCACCCGGACGCGCGGCAGGCGGTGCTTGCCCTCGGGGTCCTGCGCACGCAGCGCCAGCAGATCGACGAACGGAATGCCGCGACGCTCGACGATCGTCGTCAGCTCGTGCAACTGCTCCAGCAGACGGACGATCTTGCGCAGATCGTCGCCGGCGATGCGCTTGATCTCGGCACCCGCTTCATCGCGGATGAGGAGCGATGTGCCCTCGAGGCCGAGGTCGGTCAGCGTGGTGCGGAGCTTCTTTTCGTTGAGGACGTATTCGCTCTTCTTGCCGCGCGTCACGAGGTAGAGCGGGGGCTGGGCGATGTAGATGCGGCTCTCGCGGATGAGCTGGCCCATCTGGCGGAAGAAGAAGGTGAGCAGGAGCGTGCGGATGTGCGAGCCGTCCACGTCGGCGTCGGTCATGATGATGATCTTGCCGTAGCGGAGCTTGGAGATGTCGAACTCCTCGCCGATGCCGCAGCGGAGCGCCTGGATGATGACGCGGATTTCTTCGAAGCTGAGGATCTTGTCGAGGCGTGCTTTTTCGACGTTGAGGATCTTGCCCTTGAGCGGCAGGATCGCTTGGAATTCGCGGTTGCGCCCGCCCTTGGCCGATCCACCGGCCGAATCACCTTCGACGATGTAGAGCTCGGACTGCTCCACGTCGTCGCTGGAGCAGTCGGCGAGCTTCGCGGGCAGGCCCAAGCCGTCGAGCGCGCCCTTGCGGCGGGTCAGCTCGCGGGCCTTGCGCGCGGCTTCGCGCGCCTGCGCCGCCGTGAGCCCCTTCTGGCAGAGCCGCTTCGCGTCGCCGGGATGCTCTTCACACCAGCTCGACAGTCGCTCATTCACCGCGGACGTGACAAATCCCTCGACCTCGCTGTTGCCCAGCTTCGTCTTGGTCTGCCCCTCGAACTGCGGCTCGGCGACTTTCACGGACACCACCGCCGTCAATCCCTCGCGCCAATCCTCGCCGGTCGGCGCCTGGTCATTTTTGAGCAGGTTGGCGGACTTGGCGTA
The DNA here is from genome assembly GCA_043788485.1 of Planctomycetota bacterium. Classification (GTDB taxonomy): domain Bacteria; phylum Planctomycetota; class Phycisphaerae; order Phycisphaerales; family Zrk34; genus JAYVTU01. Next base: position 15,894 of record JAYVTU010000179.1, on the reverse strand, counting down.
AGCATTGAGCGTGCGCGTCAGGGCGGAGCGGAAGCCCGAGAGGTGTGTGCCGCCTTCGATGGTGTTGATGTTGTTGGCGAACGAGAGCATCGTCTCGTTGTAGGTGTCGTTGTACTGCAGCGAGATCTCGCAGATCAGGCCGAGCCCGGCGTCCTCGGTCTTGAAGTAGATCGGATCGTGGACGACCTGCTTGTCGCGGTTGAGGTGGCCGACGAATTCGATGATGCCCTTGTCGAACTTGAAGGTTTCGGTCTTGTTCGTGCGTTCGTCGCTGATGATGATCGTCAGGCCGGGGTTGAGGTACGCCAGCTCGCGGCTGCGGCCGGCGAGCGTGTCGTAGTTGAACTGGATGATGGGGAAGATTTCGGGATCGGGGCGGAAGGAGACTTTGGTGCCGGAGGTTTTGCTGGGCCCGATCTCGCGAAGGGCGCTGGTCATCTCGCCGCGCTCGAACTCGATGGCGTAGGCCTTGCCGCCGCGTGCGACTTCCGCTTCGACCCATTCGGAGAGCGCGTTGACGACCGTGATGCCCACGCCGTGCAGCCCGCCGGAGACCTTGTAGGAATCGCGGTCGAACTTGCCGCCGGCGTGCAGCACCGTCATCACGATCTCGATCGTGGGCCGGCCGTTGAGCAGCGGGTTCTCGTGCTTGTAGGGGCCGACGGGAATCCCGCGACCGTTGTCCACGACGGTGATCGACTCATCAGGGTGGATCGTCAGGTAGATCGTGTCGGCGTGGCCGGCCATCGCTTCGTCGATGGAGTTGTCGACGACCTCCCAGACGAGGTGGTGCAGGCCGCGCACGGTCGTGTCGCCGATGTACATGCCGGGGCGTTTGCGGACGGCCTCCAGGCCCTCGAGGACCTTGATGGCATCTTCGGCATACTCGGTGTGATTGATCGCCACAGGGGGCTTGGCGCGGGTCGTGGCTTGAGAGTCGTCCATGCTCAGAATGCCTTTGGCGTAAGGGGGCGAAAACCCCTCAAAAACCCTGCAAAAACAGGGCGGTTGGAGGACCGGAATTATAGCAAATTTAAGGACCGATAGCCAACGGCTCGGAACGCAAAAAAGGGGTGAAATATGACGGCAAAACGGCCCTTTTTTGGGCCCCGTATTTTGACCCAACTTGACACCCCGCCGCGGTCGCCGACGATGGCGCTCAGGTGCACCATGGTGATCCTGCTAATGGGAGTCTGCGGCAGCGGCAAGACGCTGATCGGTCAGCGGCTCGCGGCGGCGCTGGGGTGGACGTTTTACGATGCCGACGATTTTCACTCGCCGCAGAATGTGCAGAAGATGCGGTCGGGTGTGCCGCTGACGGAGGAGGATCGCGGGCCGTGGCTGGCGACTTTGGCGGGGATGATCCGCGGGGCGATCGAAGAGAAGCGGGACATCGTGATGGGATGTTCGGCGCTGACAGTGCGGAGCCGCGCGATTCTCGGGACAGACCTGCCGCAGGTGCGCGTGGTGCATCTCAAGGGGGACCGCGAGCTGATTCGTCAGCGGATGGAGCATCGCACCGGGCATTACATGCCGCCGGGGCTGCTCGACACGCAGTTCGAGACGCTGCAGGAAGACCCGGCGGCGGTGGCGGTGGACGTTTCGCTGCCGCCCGATGCGATCATCGCGGCGATCCGTCAGCGGCTCGCGGTGTGAGGTCGAATTTCCCGTCACGCTAGCATCGCCACGCGCCACGCCTTACCATCGGACTTCGAGCCGTGCACGGAGCCTCGCATGAAAGCGTTGATGTTGACCGCGTATCAGAAGCTGGAGATGACGGACGTGGCGCGCCCGGTGATCGGGGAGCGCGATGTGCTCGTGCAGGTCCGCGCCTGCGGCATCTGCGGATCGGATGTGCACGGCTACGACGGCTCGACGGGCCGGCGCGTGCCGCCGATCGTGATGGGTCACGAAGCTTCCGGCGTCGTCGCCGAGGTCGGCGCCGCGGTGACGGACCTGAAACCCGGTGCCCGCGTGACGTTCGACTCGACGCTCTCGTGCGGCCACTGCCACTTCTGCCGCCGCGGGCAGGCGAATCTCTGCGACAATCGCCGTGTGCTCGGCGTCTCCTGCGGCGATTACCGGCAGCACGGCGCGTTCGCCGAGTTCGTCGTCGTGAGCCGCTCCATCGTTTATCCACTGCCCGATTCGCTGAGCTTCGAGGAGGCCGCGATGATCGAAGCTGTTTCGGTCGCCGTTCACGCGGTGAATCGGACACCGGTGAAGCTCGGTGATTCGGCGCTGGTCGTCGGAGCCGGGATGATCGGCCTGCTGTCGATCCAGGCGCTGCGGCTCGCCGGCTGCGGCAAAATAATCGCAACAGACCTCGATGACCGGAAGCTCGAAATGGCGCGGCAGCTCGGTGCCGACGAGACATTCAATCCTGCGCACTGCGATGCCCCGGCGGAGATCCGCCGGCGCACCGGCGATCGCGGAGTGGACATCGCGCTCGAAGCGGTGGGGGCCACGGCGTCGATCCAGTCGGCGATCGCCGCGCTGCGAAAGGGCGGCACGATCACGCTCGTCGGCAACGTCGCGCCGAAAATCGAGCTCCCGCTCCAGGCGGTCGTGACGCGTGAACTCACGCTGATCGGCTCCTGCGCCAGCGCCGGCGAATACCCGGCGTGCATCGAGCTGATGGCGAGCGGGAAGATCCGCGTCGCGCCGCTGATCTCTGCGGTCGCGCCGCTCGAGCAGGGGCCGCAGTGGTTCGATCGGCTCTACCGCAAGGAACCGGGGCTGATGAAGGTGATACTCCAACCTTGAGAGGCGGCGATGACGCAGCAGACGCAGCACGCACAGCAATTATTCGATCTGACCGGCAAGGTTGCGCTGATCACGGGGACGAGCCGCGGGCTCGGCCAGTGCTTCGGCCGGGCGCTGGCGCGGGCCGGGGCGGACCTGATCGTGACGAGCCGGAGCATCACGTCGCTCGAGCCGTTCAAACGTGAGATCGAGGCGATGGGCCGGCGTGTGTTTGCCGTCGAGCTTGATGTGCGCGACCACGGCAGCATCCAGCGCATGGCCGGCGCGGCGTGCGAGGCATTCGGCAAGGTCGACATCCTCGTCAACAACGCCGGCTGCAACGTGCGCAAGCCCGCGCTCGATGTGACGTGGGACGACTGGAACCTGGTGCTCGACACGAACCTGCGAGGCAGCTTCTTCGTCGCGCAGGCGGTCGGCCGGCACATGATCGAGCGCCGCTACGGCCGCATCATCAACATCGGCTCGGTCACGAGCGTGTTCGGCTACGCGGGCCTCGGCCCGTACGGCGCGAGCCGCGGCGGTGTGAAGCAGCTCACGATGAGCCTCGCCGATGATTGGGGGCAGTTCGGTGTGACCGTCAATTGCCTGGCGCCCGGCTGGTTCAAGACGTCGCAGAACGCGGTGATGTACGAGAACAAGGAGTGGGTCGATTACCTCGTGGACCGCATCCCGCTCAAGCGGCCCGGTCAGCCGGATGATCTCAATGGCGCGATCGTCTTCCTCGCCTCCGACGCCAGCGCGTACATCACCGGCCAGACGCTGCTGGTCGATGGCGGGATCTCCACCGGCGCGACGCGGGCGCTGCCCAAGCCCAAGCAACAATACATCGTGGATTGACCCGCGGCGGATCAACGCCGCGATCTTATGTCACTGCTGCCGCTGCGGGCTCCTCATCGGCCGCGCGGTAGAAGCGCTTCGTCGGATCGATGAGCAGCCACAGCGGCACGGCGAGCAGATAAAAGCTGGCGTACACGCCGAACAAAACCGGCCAGCCCCAGCCCGAGTGGTTGAAGATCCACGCGCCGATCGGCGGCTGGATGAAGTTGCTCATGTTGCCCACCATGTTGATGAGCCCGAAGCTCGTCCCGGCGTAGAGCCCGCCGATGTTCACCACGCACGCCCACAGCGCCGCCTGCCCGAAATCGTGCGCCCACGCCGCGAGGCACACCAGCGCGACCGCCTCGTTGGGCGTCCTGGCAAACTGCACGCTGAACATCGCCGCGCCGGCGACCGTGTACCCGATCATCGGGAACATCACGCGTCCCCATTTCACCCACCCGGTCCGCGCGACGACCCAATCGCTCGCCAATCCGCCCAGCAGGCACGCGATCCCACCGAAGAGCAGCGGCAGGCCCGACTGCAGCTCCGAGCTGTCGAACTTCACGCCGTGCACCTGCAGCAGATATTTCGGGAACCAGCTCACCAGGAACGACCAGGGAAACGTGATCAGCAGATACACCGCCGCAAGCGCCCACAGGCTCCGGCTCGTGAAGAGCGAGCCCCACAGATGCCCCGGCATCCCGTGTCCCGTGGTTTCGTCGCCCCGTCGGTCACGCCGGATCAGTTCCAGTTCGCCGGCGCTGACCGATCGCTTCTGCGCCGGATCATCGCGGAAGAATAAATAAAACGCGGCGACCCACACCAGCCCCAGCAGCCCCGAGACAAAAAATCCCATGCGCCACGCCGGCACGTCGCGCACAAAATCCATCCCCGGCACCGCCGCCGCGCCGCTGCGGAACCCCGCCGAATCGAGCCCGCGCAGCAATGAGCCAAACAGCAGCGGTGAAAAAGCGCCGCCCCATCGCGCCATCAGCCAGAGCAATCCCCCGGCCCTTCCGCGCGACGCCACCGGCAGCCACGCCTGCTGCACCCGCGCCATCCCCGGGAACGCGCCCGCCTCGCCGGCCCCGAACAAGAAGCGGCACGCCAGCAGCGACACGAATCCCGTCGCCGAGCCAGACAGCGCCGTGAAGATCGACCACATCACGACCACCCGGCTCAGCCCGCGCCGCGCCCCCCAGCGGTCGCCGACCCACCCCGCGGGAATCTCGAACAGCGCATACGCCAACCAGAACGCGCCCATCACCCAGCCCATCTGCACGTCCGTGATGTGCAGGTCCGCCATGATGTCGTTCTGCGCCCGCATGATGCAGACCCGGTCGAAGTACGTCAGGAACGCCAGCACGCACAGCAAAAACATCACCGCATAACGGACGCGCGTGACCGGCGTGGCATGAGACAAGTGCGGTTCCTTGATTGATGAGGTGCCCCAGCGAGCCGGGTGCGATTATACTTCGTGCCGCGGAGTTCACCCGATGCTTTCGTCGGCGTATCAACTTCTCCGGCGGAGCCGCTGATCATGCGCTCATCCACGCTCTGCATCGCAGCTCTGATCCACGCCGCGCTCTGCTCGGCCCTGCTGGCCGTCATCACCATCGAGCCCGCTCAGAAGCTCCGCGGCATCGCGTCGATCAACCCCGGCCAGAAGGTCGCCGCGCTCGAGGTCGGCTCGTGGATCGTCAAGGAAAACGCCGCCGACCCGGCGCTCGCTGTCGCGTCGATCCATCAGGTCGGCCCGCGCTTCTACATCGAGCAGCAGGAGACCGGGCGCTGGCTCATCGGCGCCGTCGATCCCACTGGCCCGGCCAATGTCATCCTCTGCACCAAGGCCTTCAAAAGTTTCGACGACCTGCTCAGCACCGAGGGCTTCCCCATCGCTCCGATGCCGCCGCCGGGTTTCACGATCCGCGTCGTCGCCAGGACCGCCGTCAATCCCGTCCGCATCGTGCGCGATCCGAACTCCGAGGCGCTCTACGTGCTGCACGTCGACGAGGGTCTGATCAGGATCGATCCCGCCACCGGTCGGCGCGAGGACCTCTGGAAAATCCCCGGCACGATGGGCATGTGCTTCGACAGCGCGAAGCGTTTCTACGTCGTCTCGAATCAACCCTTCGCCGGCCCGAAGTTCAAGATGAACCGCGTCACCGTCTACCGCACACCGCCCGTCACGCAGGGCAGTCCGCCGATGCCCACCGAGTGGACGCACGCCGATTACCCCTACGGCATCAAGTGGTACAACCACGGCGCCCACGCCATCCACCAGGGCCCCGACGGAGCCATGTACATCAGCAGCGGCGCACGCACCGACGGCGGCGAGCCCGGTCCCGGCGGCGATCTCTCCCCCGAAGGCGAGGATGAACTGACCGCCTGCTTCTGGCGGCTCGACACGAATGCCGAGCATCCCAAGATCGAAATCTTCGCCCGCGGCCTGCGCAACGACTGGGACTTCACCTGGAACGACAAGGCCGAGCTCATCGCCACCGAAAACGGCCCCGATGCCGATGCGCCCGAGGAAATCAACCTCGTCGAAAAAGGCAAGCACTACGGCTTCCCCTACACCTACGCCGACTGGACGCAGAAAGCGTATCCCCACACGCCCGATCCGCCGCCCGGTCAGCAGTTCGAGCTGCCCATCGCCAACCTCGGTCCCGACGGCGGCTTCGAGGACAACCACGGCAAGCCCCTCTGCTCCCTCGACCCGCACTCCTCGCCCTCCGCCATCCTCTTCCTCGGCGATGGCTTCCCCGCTCCCTACCGCGGCTCGTTCCTCGTCACGCGCTTCGGCAATTTTCTGGGCAAAAAAGCATGTGGCCGCGACATGCTCCTCGTCACGCTCCGCCGCGGTGATCAGAATCGGTACGAAGCGACCGTCAAATCCCTCATGCCCAACAACGCCCTCATGGGCCCGCTCTCGATGTGCTTCGGCAAGGAGCCGGGGACGATTTATCTGCTGGAGAATCTGAATCAGCGGGTGCTGGAGTTCAAGGCGAAGCAAGAGTGAAGGGAACGACTCAATCGCCCAGAGGGCTCCGGGAAAAGAAGAAAACAAAAAGCAGGGCCGCGTCGCGTCCCCGGGCTCGGGAGGACACCCGCCGCGGGGCTAAAACTCAGTAGCCCAAAGGGCTCATGGCGGGGCGGGGTGGTAGACTGAGATTCGTGGTGTCGCGACGCATGGAGTGTTGAGCATGTTCAAACGATTGCGTATGGCGGTGATGGTTGTGGCGGTGGTGGGGGCTGCTGCGAGCGTGACGTGGTTGGCGATGCGCGGGAATTATGCGGAGCGGAGGCTGGGGAGTGAGTTGCTGGAGATTGTTGATCATCCGGAGCGGGTGGAGACATATCGGGTTTACATGGCTGATGAATATCCCGGGGAACACGTGCCTGCTGAATTGGTGGCGGAGGCGGCGAAGCTCCCGGCGGATCGCATGGATGGCAGATATTTTTTGTTGCTGACACCCGGGGCCACTCCATCGCAAGCGGATGTCGAGGCTGCTCAACGGGCTGTCCACCTGCCGCGCGATCCCATCGACAGTTCGATACCGCAACCGAAGTGCGCGATGGAACCGGGTTTTGCGATACGGTTTTTGCGTGGCGGCCATTTTGTGGATGTGCTGATCTGCTGGAAGTGTGGCCACATTGGATTCTTTCCGGATAACCATTGGGGATGGGTGACGCATTTCAGTGAAGACGAGCCTTGGGCGGGGATTGCGAAGCGGGCGCTGCCGGGGGATGCGGTGATTCAATCGGTGGGGCGGTGAGGGCTTTGTGTTTCCGCGTTGTTTTTTCATAGGCACTAAAGTGCCCATCCCTCGCGTTGGGGGCGCGCACAAACGTGGTGCGGAAACCGGAAGTCCGGGGGGTTTCCCGGAGTCGCGATGGGCTTGAGTAGGATTCGCAGCGTTAAGGTGTGGAATCGGGGAGTGTTAAAACGGGAGGTTCGGCGGAGCGGGCGTGAAAAAGCGGGTGGGGGGAGGGTGGTAAAAATGTCCGGTCGACGGGTTTGTGCGCACGGGAGGTGACCTGCGGGGATTCGGGGGAACCTCATCGCCGGGCTTGGAATGGGGGTGGGAGCGTGTGGTTTGCCAGCGGGGGTGTGGGCCGGTATTCTCAGCGCGATTTTGGACCTGGCGCGGGGTGCGCGCTGAGGGTGACAGGCTGGGAACTCCTACGCACGAAGCTATTCAACATGCCCAAACGCAGCGACATTCACACGATCCTGATCATCGGCTCGGGCCCCATTGTCATCGGGCAGGGCTGCGAGTTTGACTACTCCGGCACGCAGGCGTGCAAGGCCCTCAAGGAAGACGGGTACCGCGTGGTGCTCGTCAACTCCAACCCGGCGACGATCATGACCGATCCGGAGTTCGCGGATCGGACGTACATCGAGCCGATCACGGTCGCGGCGGTGACGAAGATCATCGAGGCGGAGATCGCGCTGGGGCACCCGATCGATGCGCTGCTGCCGACGCTGGGCGGCCAGACGGGGCTCAACTGTGCGTGTCAGTTGTGGGATCAGGGCGTGCTCAAGAAGTATGGCATCGAGATGATCGGTGCGAACCGCGAGGTGATTCACCGTGGGGAGGATCGCGCGGTGTTCCGTGAGATCGTCGTCGGGCTCGGGCTGTCGCAGCCTCTGGCCAAGACGGTGGTGAACATGGAGGAGGCTTGGGCGTTCCTGGAGGTGATTGGATTGCCCGCGATCATCAGGCCGGCCTTCACGCTGGGCGGGACGGGCGGCGGGATCGCGTACAACCGCGAGGAGTTCGAGACGATCGTGCGGCGCGGCTTGGATGCGAGCATGATCCGGCAGGTGCTCATCGACCAGTCCGTGCTGGGCTGGAAGGAGTACGAGCTGGAGGTGATGCGGGACAAGAACGACAACGTCGTGATCATCTGCTCCATCGAGAACATCGATCCGATGGGCGTGCACACGGGGGATTCGATCACCGTGGCGCCATCGCAGACGCTCAGCGACCGCGAATATCAGCGGATGCGCGATGCGTCGATCGCGATCATCCGGGCGGTCGGTGTGGAAACGGGCGGGTGCAACATCCAGTTCGCCATCGACCCGGAGAAGGGCGATATGGTGGTGGTGGAGATGAACCCGCGTGTGAGCCGCTCGTCCGCGCTGGCGTCCAAGGCGACGGGATTCGCCATTGCGAAGATCGCCGCGAAGCTCGCCGTGGGTTACACGCTCGACGAGCTGCCCAATGACATCACCGGCAAGACCGTCGCGTGCTTCGAGCCGACGATTGATTACGTCGTGACGAAGATCCCGCGCTGGACGTTCGAGAAGTTCCCCGAGGCTGACGAGACGCTGACGACGCAGATGAAGAGCGTGGGCGAGGCGATGAGCATCGGGCGGACGTTCCGGGAGTCGCTGCAAAAGGGCATCCGGTCGATGGAGGTCAAGCGGTTCGGGCTGGGCCTGGACCGCATGGACAAGTGGCTCGCGGCACAGCGCGAAACCGCGCCGGTGAAGCCCGCGGGCAAGAACGCACCGGCGACGTCCAACTGGCCCATCCCCGAGGACAAGCTGCACCGCAAGCTCGCGGTGCCCTCGCAAGGTCGGCTCTACTACGTGCGCTACGCCATGAAGATGAACTGGTCGCTCGAACAGATCTACCAGATCACGAAGATCGATTACTGGTTCCTCGATCAGATCGAGCAATTGGTCAAGTTCGAGGATGTGCTCTGCAGCTACAAGAAGCTGGAGGAAGTCCCCGCTTCGGTGCTCCGCGAGGCCAAGCAATATGGCTACAGCGACCCGCAGCTGGCGAATCTCTACCTCGGCGACATCAACACCGACACGATCCTCGCCGTGCGCACGCACCGCAAGAAGCTTGGCATCGAGCCGGTCTACAAGCTCGTCGACACCTGCGCCGCCGAGTTCGAGGCCCAGACGCCGTACTACTACAGCACCTACGAATCCCCGATGACGCGTAACGGCAAGCCCGTCTACGACGACGAGGTCCGCGTCACCGACCGCAAGAAGATCGTCATCCTCGGCGGCGGTCCCAACCGCATCGGCCAGGGCATCGAGTTCGACTACTGCTGCGTGCAGGCCGCGTTTGCCGCGCAGGAACTGGGCTTCGAAGCGGTGATGATCAACTCGAATCCCGAGACGGTCTCGACGGATTACGACACATCCGATCTGCTCTTCTTCGAGCCGCTGACGCTCGAGGACGTGCTGAACATCTGCGAGCGCCTCAACGGCGCTCCGCTCGGCCAGCCCGGGAACCTGCACGGCGCGATCGTCCAATTCGGCGGGCAGACGCCGCTGAACCTCGCGCAGGGCCTGCTCAAGGCGGGCGTCCCCATCATCGGGACGCGCGTCGATTCCATCGACCTCGCCGGGAGCCGCGAGCGGTTCCGTGACCTGCTGCAGAGCCTCAAGATCCGTCAGCCCGAGAACGGCATCGCTCGCTCGCTGGAAGAAGCCGTCGCCGTCGCCGAGCGCATCGGCTACCCCGTGCTCGTCCGCCCCAGCTATGTGCTCGGCGGCCGCGGCATGGAGACCTGCTTCCACCGCGATCAGCTCATGCAGTACATGAAGACCGCCGTCGACGTCTCCGAGCTGGCCAACGCGCCGGTGCTGATCGACAAGTTCCTCTCCGAAGCGATCGAGTGCGATGTGGACGTCGTCGCGGACTACTCCGATGCGAATCCCGCGCCGACCACGATGATCGCCGGCGTCATGGAGCACATCGAGGAAGCGGGCATCCACTCCGGCGACTCCGCGTGCGCCCTGCCGCCGTACTCGCTGCCGCAGCGCGTCATCGACAGCCTGATCGAGAAATCCAAGCAGCTCGCCGCCGCCCTACGCGTCAACGGCCTGATGAACGTGCAGTACGCCATCACGCGCCCCGGCAATGGCGCCGAGGATTACGAGATCTTCGTGCTCGAGGTCAACCCGCGCGCCAGCCGCACCGTGCCGTTCGTCAGCAAGGCGACGGGCGTCAGCTGGGCCCGCATCGCCGCGAAGGTGATGGCCGGTCAGCGCCTCGCCGACCTGGGCGTCGCCGAGAATCTCTACCCCGCGCACACGTCGGTCAAGGAATCCGTCTTCCCGTTCTCCAAGTTCCCCGGCGTCGATGTGATCCTCGGCCCCGAGATGCGCTCCACCGGCGAGGTGATGGGCGCCGACGCCGACTTCGCCGTCGCCTTCGCCAAGGCCCAGATGGCCGCCGGCGGCTCGCTGCCCAGCGAGGGCAATGTCTTCCTCTCCGTCCGCGAGTCGGACAAGGGCCACGTCGTGGACGTCGCGCGCCGGCTCATCGAGCTGGGCTTCACCGTCTACGCCACCGGCGGAACCTACACGTATCTCGCGACCAACGGCGTCAAGGTGAAGCGCGTCAACAAGATCTCCGAAGGCCGGCCCAACGCCCTGGACATGATCGCCGACAAGCAGCTTCAGCTCATCATCAACACGCCCACGAAGAAGGGCATGAACACCGACGAGGGCAAGCTGCGTGCGACGGCCGTGCGCTACAGCATCCCGATGGTGACGACGACGACTGGCGCCGCCGCCGCGGTCCGTGCGATCGCGGCGCTTCGCCGCGGCGACTGGACCGTCAAGGCCGTGCAGGATTACTACCCGGTCTACAACACCGGGCTGATCCCCGCGGCACCGGGCGTGACGGTGTGAATCCCGCACATCGCGTCTCGTTGTAACTGCGATTCTCTCCAAGATGCGCAATGCGCATCTTGAAAAGTCGCCATAATACGCGGTATTTCAAGGCGATTACATCAAGGCGCCAAGGTGCGCAAGCCTGGAGCGGCGCGCACAAACGCGGCCGCGCATCTTGCCGATTTCCGACGCTTTTTCAAAACTTCCGCCGCGTTCCGCCAACGACTTACGATGCGGTTCGCCGCCACACGACGCGAACCTGCGCACCGGCGCGGCTCACTGCGCCGGGGCACGAACGACGGCGTTGTGCGCGAAATTCATTGCAAATCGCATCACTTATGACGAGCAGGCCGGTGTCTCCGCTGCACCTGGCGTGACGGTTTAAAGCGGATTCCTCTATTTACACCGCTTGAATGCTTCGCGGATGGTTCGGCCAAGTTCTTCATCAGAAACGTCAGTGGACAAATAGGTCTCCGCGCCGCGAATTCCCGCAAAGAAGCTCATGCCGTTTCGTTTTGGTTCGACGCTAATTCGTTCCGGAGTTTCAACCACGCTGCACGATTTCGCGCCCACATAAAAATCGCACCAGGTTTTGACGCCGGCGGCATCCGGGAGAAGCTGTTGTGCGATTCTCTCTTTTGTAATCGGTACTCCGATTCTTGATCGGGAGAGCGCTTCTCGGATGGACTCGCCAATCTCCTTATCGCTCACACTCATAGGCAACGTGACAACCGGAGGGGTGCTTGCCCACAGCCCGCTCTCCTGGTCGTCGTGTGACGAGGATTCAATGAAGAATTGATTCTCACGCCAATAAATGCTTGCCAATTTCATATTTCAGGATCACTTTCCGCTGGTCATCATACCGACGACGCGCACCCATTCGTCGGCCATGAGTTGATGGCCGGCGGGGAGGGGGTGGATGCCGTCCCAGATCCACGTCTCGGCGGGGGCGCGTTTGCACGCGTCGTCGAAAACTTTTTGGAAGTGCACGACGGGGGCGTGGTATTTCGCGGCGAGTTTCTCGACGGTCGCGCGCATCTTCTCCAAGTCCGTCTGAGCCTTCTTCCATTCCTCGGGCGCGGCGAAATGGCCGACTTGAAGGCCGAACGGCTCGCTGAGCACGAGGCGGACTTTCGGCAGCGCCGCGACGGTGTCGGCGAGCAGTTTGTCGTATTCAGCCTCGTACTTCTCGGCGTTGAAGTCGCGACGATCGTTGATGCCCACGAGGATGCTGAGGATGTCGGGCTTGAGGTCGATGGTGTCGCGTTTCCAGCGGGCCTGGAGTTTGGCGACGGTGTCGCCGCTGACACCGCGGTTGAAGAATTGGAGGTTGCGTTCGGGCAGCGCAGCGCCGTATTTGGCGGCGATGATGTAGGCGTAGCAGTGGCCCATGAAGTGGTTCGGATCGTTGCCGCGCCCGCCGTGGGTGATCGAATCGCCCTGGAAGAGGATGCGGCAGTCCTTGGCGAATGCGGGGAGGACGTCGGTGGGGCTCGACTCCGGCGCGGGCTCCGCGGCGAAGCATGTCGCGGTGATCAGCAGCAGCGTGACGCAGATCGCGGTGAAGATTTTCATTCGGGGCCTCTGGAGATTTCTGGGACAAAGAGTCTTGGGTGCCACGGCCAGCGCAGTCCGCGGAGTCGGCCGTGTTCCCATGCCGTGCGCCCAAGGCACACGGCCGACTCCGCAAAGCCTGCGCTGGCCGTGGCACCCGCTGCAATAGATCGTTGTGATTCACCATGTGTATTCGACCTCCACGTTCGCTGCGCCGTTCTTGAATTGGACCGGCACGAGGATTTCGCTGCGGTTATTCGATTTGCGGACCTGGATCTCGCCGGCGTCGCCGGTGATTTTCACGGTCATCTTGCCGTCGATCTTGTAGACGCCGCTGCCGATCGATTCGATGTTCACGCCGCCGCCGGCGATGAGGTAGAGATTCTTCGCCTCGCCGGTCAGTGTGAACTTCCGCTCCAGCTCCGCCGAGCCGACGCCGACGACCGGCAGCGGCTGCTCCTCGATCTGCGTGTCACCGAGCTGATACAGGAAGATCGGGCGGCGATCCTTGTCGAGTCGGTATCCGTGGAACTTGCCGCCGATGTTGCGGTCCCATCGGTCTTTCTGCGTGGGCCAGGGCGTGTCGGCTTTTTCGAGAACCGCGAGCGCCGGGCCGGCGGGGAATTCGATGATGTCGGTTCCGAGCGGGCCGTTGTGATGACCGCCCCGGTCCTTCCACATGCCGGCGGCATCGAAGAATTTTCCGCGCCACGCCTTGGCCATGCGTGGCACACCCTGATCGAAGGCGACGTGAACCATCTCGGGGAAACCGGCGAGGATCGCGCGGTCGAAGCCTTCGAAGTACGTGCGGTGCACGATCGGATCGGGGCCGGGGATGAGCTCGTATTCGTTGGTGCTGGTCGGGGCCATGCCCTCGGGCAGCTGCATGGCCTTGCCCTGCGAGAGGTAGGCGTAGAGCGAGGTGATCTGTGCCGCTGCGTCGCCGCCGGCGATGGTCTTCACGGGGCTCTTGCCGGCGTCGAAGAACATCGGCATCCGCGTGCCGGGGTTCATCGCCTGCGGGTTGGTCAGCCAGGCGTGGAACCACTCGGGGCGGACGCGCTCGAACGCCGTGCCCAGGTCGATGCCCGGCATGCCCAGCGACTTCGTGCCGCGGATGCTGTGGCAGGTGATGCAGCCCAGGCCTTTGACGCCGGCGAGTGTGTGGCCGTCCTTGACCTGCGCTTTGGTCGCTTTGAAGTCGGCGGTGTCCTTCGCGCCGTCGGCGATGGGGAGCGCTTCGAGCAGGGCCGCGGTGTTGGTCACGCCGAAGCTGGGCATCCGCGTCGCCAGGGTGGGCCGGACGTGCAGTTCACCGAGGTTGACGATGCGGCTCAGCGCGGCGGGCTTGAGCTTCGCGCCGACACCGGTGAGCTTCGGAGGCAGTCGGCCCTCGTCGCCGAGGTCCACTTCGGCGGTCATCTTGAAGAGGGCGTTGTGAGCGGTGTCCGGCCCGCCCAGGCCGTCGCGGACGTGACACGCTAGGCAGTTGAGCCGGGCGACCGCGGCGAGCGCCGCGGCCTTGGGCTCGAGCGCGGTGGCGAACTGGTTGGCGTTCTTGAGCGCCGCTTTGATTGCGTCGCGCTGGGCGGGGCTCAAGTCGTAGTTCGGCACGTCTTTCTTGATGTGATCGCCGAGGCATCCCTCGGCGGCATCGGGGTTGAGACCGGCGAGCGGTTTCACGCCCGCGACCGCCGAGGTTCCCGGTGCGTGACAGGCGGCGCAGCCGAGCGAAACGAATGCAGCCCGGCCTTTCTCCGCCTTGGCCGCGTCCACCGCAAACGCCTTCGCCTCACTCTCCAGCGGCACCATCGGCGAGAGCGGCTCATTGCTCAGCGCACTCGCCGGGATCTCCTCGCGCTTCATCTCTGGGCCTTCCCAGTACGCCGTGAGCTCGTGGCCCGCGCCGCCCTGATGAAAATCGACGGTGATCGCGTGCGGCCCTTCGCTGAGCGTCACCTTGCCCGATTGCTCGGTCGGCGGATGGATGCCGTCGTTGTTGACGATGAGCTTGCCGTCGATGGAGAGCTTCGAGCCGTCGTCGGATTTGGTGGTGAACGTCCACTCGCCGGTCTTGGGGATCGCGATGTGACCGGTGAAGCGCAGGCCGAAGTTCGCTTCGTCCTTCGCCACGGTGGGCAGATTAGAGGTAATCACGGCGGCGACGCCGGCTTCGACGGGCTTGAGCGCTGCGAAGTCGGGGATGTTATCCCAGCTTCCTTTGTAGTGCGAATAGAGCAGCCCCTTGGCACGCACCGGCGGAGCGTTCTTGCTCTGCGGGTTGTTCATCTGATCGCGCAGCAAATAAATGGCAATCGCGCGGGCCTCGTCGGTTGTCAGGTGCAGCGACGGCATGCGCCCGCCGGGGCGGACCTTCAGCGGGTCCAGCAGGAACGCGGAGAGCGCTTCGACCGTCGTCTTCATCGCCAGGTTCGGCAGCGGCACGGCGGGGATCTTGGAGTCGATCGCCACTTCGGGGCTGTGGCACGCGACGCAGCCGACGGTGTGAAAAAGCTTGCGGCCGGCTTCGACGGTGGCGCTGTCCGCGGCGGCGTTGCTCGGCGCGATCGGGCCGCCCTGGGAGATGAGGTAGTGCAGCAGGGCGTCGGCGGTGTCCGCATCGAAGGCGTGCGTGAGGCTCGGCATCGTCGTGCCGGGCTTGGTCCCGTGCGGGTCGGCAAGAAATTTGAGGAGATACTGCGTCGTGACGCGGGCGCCGACGTTCGAGAGATCCGGCGCAGGCTTGTTGACGATGTGCTTGTTACCCTGCGGCGCGGCATGGCAACTCGTGCAGTTCAGTTCGCCGATCAGCAGCTCCCCGAGCGCCGCCTGATCGCTGAACTTCCCGGCGACCAGCTGCTCGTAACCGGGAACGACCGGCGGCACGGGCGGCGCGGCGAGCGCTGCACCTGTGATGGTCGTCACCATGAACGCCGCGTACGACAGCGCCTTGCCGAATCCGATCGTCCGCTTGGGCATGCCATCACCTGTTTCGATATGGGGGAATCCGAGGCGGCAAGAGCATACCCGAGATTCGGGCGATGCTCCGCGCCTATTGTCCCGCCGCTTGCGGCTTAGCGCTCCTGAAACAAAGAGCGCTAAGC
>JAYVTU010000178.1:0-11554 GCA_043788485.1 Planctomycetota bacterium | reverse complement strand
ACGCTGTTGAGGCCCGGATGCATCGTGCCATCGGGATCGCTCCAGCCGAGCTTGAGTTCCTCGGTGGTGATGGGGCGTGACTCGGGCCAGAACGTCGCGGTCATCGGCTTCTTGAGCCAGTTCGGCCAGCGACTGAAGAAGTAGCTCACGGGGCGCTGCCGCCAGTGTGATGTGTCGGGGTCGAACTGGATGACGGTCTCGACCATCGACGTCGGGGCGGGATCGGTGGCGGTGTCTGCCCGGCCGATCTTGCCGTGCACCGTTGTCACCTCCGGAAACGACTTGATGAGTTTGTCGGTCTGCTGCAGGACTTCCTTGCTCTTGGTGATGCCGATGCCCGGATCGGTCGTCGGCATGTAGAGCAGGTCGCCCTCATCGAGCGCGGGCATGAACTCGGTGCCGAGCTTCGACATGGGGTAGAGTGTCGAGGCCAGCGCCACCGCCGCGAGGCCGAGCACGAGCCAGCGGAACCGCAGCGCCCCGGCGAACACCGGGCGATAGATCCACTGCAATAGCTGGCTGATCGGGCTGTGGCTCTCGTGGATGATGCGCTGCGGCACAAGCAGCATTGCCATCAGCACCGCCCAGCCACCGGCGAGCCACCAGCGATACGGATGCACATCGTGCATACCGCTGGCCACGTAGTAGATCGCCGCCGCGGGGATGAGCATCGAGGCGAGTGTGATCAACAGATTCGCTTTCCATCCCCAGCGCTTGGGCAGCACGCGCCCGGTGATGAAGTAAACCATCAGCACGGGGATGATCGTGATCGACAGCACGCTCGCCGCGGCCATCGCAAAGGTCTTGGTGAACGCCAGCGGCTTGAAGAGTCTGCCCGCCTCGCCGCCCAGCACGAAGACCGGCAAAAAGCTCACGGTGATGATCAGCAGCGAGAAGAAAAGCTGCGGGCCGACTTCCTGCGCCGCCTCCATGATGATCTCGCCACGCGGCCTCGGCTCACCGCCAGCGTGGATGCGCTCCTCCTCGCGGTCCAGATGCTTGTGCCCGTTCTCGACCATCACGACGGCAGAATCCACCACGACACCGATTGCGATCGCGATGCCGCCCAGCGACATGATGTTCGCGTTGATGCCGACCATCTGCATGATCAACAGCGCGACGAGCACGCTGCAGGGCACGACGAACACCGCGACGAGCTCGCTGCGGGCGTGCAGCAGGAATAGGATGCACACGAGGCCCACGACGACGATCTCCTCGATGAGTGTGCGACGGAGTGTGTTGATGGACCGACCGATGAGCTGCGAGCGGTCGTAGGTTGTCTTGATGAACACGCCGGGCGGCAGGCCGTCTTCGAGCTCGCTGAGCTTCTGCTTCGCGTCGTGGATGACGCGGTATGCGTTCTCGCCGAAGCGAGCCACGACGACGCCGCCGACCGCTTCGCCGGTGCCGTTGTATTCGCCGATGCCGCGCCGCGCCTCGCCGCCGATCTGCAGCGTCGCCACATCGCCGAGCCGGATCGGGATCCCGTTCTGGCCCATGCCCAGCGTCACCTGTGCCAAATCACCGAGCCCGCGCAGATATCCCCGGCTCCGCACCATGTACTCGTTCTCGCTGAGCTCGACGACCGATCCGCCGACGTCGTTGTTGGAGCGCTGGATCGCGGTCATCACGGTTGCCAGCGGCAGCTTGTACGCCTGCATCTTCTGCGGGTCGAGCACAACCTGGTACTGCTTGACGAACCCGCCGATCGGCGCGACCTCCGCCACGCCCTCGACGCCGGTCAGCGGGTAGCGCAGGTACCAGTCCTGCAGGCTGCGCAGCTGCGACAGGTCCTGATTCGCGGGCAGCAGATCCTTGCCGGTCAGCGGGCATTTGCCCGGCTGCTCGAAGCCGCGCACCTTCAGCAGCATGTCCCGGCGATCTTCCGGCGCATCGGCGGCCTGCGCGTACCAGTGATTCTCCGACACATCGTGCCACAATCCCGCAGCGTGATCGGGGCTGTAATAACCGGGGTAAATGACGTATTGATAAACCCACCCAACGCCCGTCGCATCCGGCCCGAGCTTCGGCTCGACGCCCTTGGGCATGCGATCCCGTGCGAAATTCAGATACTCCAGCACCCGGCTCCGCGCCCAGTAAATGTCCGTCCCATCCTCGAAGAGCACATAGACAAACGACTGCTCGAACATGCTGTAGCCGCGCACCACGCGCGCCCCCGGCACGGCGAGCATCGCGCTGGCCAGCGGGTAGGTCACCTGATCGTCAACGACCTGCGGATTCTGGCCCGGATACTCGGTCGTCACGATCACCTGCACGTCCGACAGGTCCGGGATCGCGTCGAGCTTCAGGTTGAACAGGCTGTAGATGCCCAAGCCCACCAGCATCGCCGTGAACATGATCACCATGAAGCGGTTCTTGATCGAGATTTCAATAATCTTCTTGATCATTTCTTGTTCTCGGTCGGCGCGGCGGTCTTGATCGTGCGGATCACATCGCCGCACTGCTTCATGTCGGTGGCGTAGAAGGGATTGGCGATCTTGTCGCTGATCTGGAGCCAGTCCGCCTTGGCCATGGGGCACTCGAAGACGAAGATGCGTTCCGCGACGTTCTTGGATGGCGGAGCCTTTTCGATCAGTGCGACCATCAGTTTGCCCAGCGGCTTGAACAGGTCGCGCTGGCTGCGGATCGGCTGTGCATTCATCTCCATCGCCGCCCTGGCGATCTCCGTCGCGAGCGGCCTGGCGTTTTCATCGGCGTGAGCGGCAAACTCATCGGCCGCGGCGATCATCGCACCGATGCTGATGGGCTTGTCGTCCTTTTCAAGCTCGCCCAGCGTGCGGGCGACTTCGATGTAGGCGGTGTAGAGCGCATCGGCCTGCGGCGAGGGAAGCCGTATCGTCACAGCCGCGGCGGCGGCGGACTTCTTCGGCTCTGGCGTCACGACTGCCGTTGTATTCATGTCCGGTTTGAGCAACCCCTCGTCGAGATGCTTCTGGATCGCCTCGCGGATGCGGCTCTCGGAATCCAGCAGGAACTGCCCGCTGGTCACGACCATTTCACCGGCCTTCAGGCCCTCAAGAATCTGCACGAGGCCGTCCTCCGCCGCGGAGCCCATCCTGACGCTGCGTGGCTCGAAGCGTCCCTTCGGCAGCGAGACGAACGCGATCTGCCGAGCTCCGCTGTCGATCACGGCCTCGCGCGGCACGAGCAGCACGCTCTCCGCGATCTCGGTGCGGATCAGGCCTGTGGCGTACATGCCGGGTTTGAGCGCCATGCCGGGATTGGGCACGATGATTCGCACCGTCGCGGTGCGCGTGGTGGCGTCGATATGCGGGTGGAGGAATGTGATCTCGCCGCCGAATTCCTTGCCGGGCAGCGCATCGGTGGTCGCGACAACTTTCTGGCCGATGTGGACGAACGGCAGGTCCTGGTCGAAGACGTGGAAGTCGAGCCAGAGAGTCGAGTGATCGACGAGACGCAGGACGCGCATGCCCGACTGGACCGCGGCGCCCTCGACGATCGCCTTTTCGGTCACCTCGGCGTCAACGGGACTGGTGAATGTGACGGTGCGCGGGGCGTGGTCGAGTTTCGCAAAGCTGTCGATCTGGGATTGATCGATGCCCCAGAGTTTGAGCTTCTGCTCGGCGGTATCGACGAGCGTGTCGCTGGTCCGATGGGTCAGCGCATCGGTGTTGGAGGATTGCGCTTGAATCGCGGCTGCGGAGCGGCGGGTGGCGATGAGTTCCTCGATCGCCAGTTGCAGGTCGGGGCTGTAGAGATCAAAAAGAGGATCGCCCTTGCGAATGTGCATGCCCTCGGTGTTGGCGTGGAGCTTTTCGACCCAGCCCGAGACGCGGAGATTGATGTCGTGGATGTTGGGCTCGGCTTCGTGGAGATAGCCGACGGCGCGGATGATGCGGCGAAGCGGGCCCTGTTTGACCGCGGCGACGCGCACGCCCATGTTCTGGATGAGCACCGGGTCGATGGTCACGATGAGGCTGCCATTGGCGGAAGCGGCACCGGTCGTGTTGAGCGGCGTGAGCTTCATGTGACAGATGGGGCAGTCGCCGGGCTTGTCGCGGATGACCTGCGGGTGCATGCCGCAGGTCCAGAGCTGCTTGTGGCCGTCGTCGTCGGCTGCGGCGGGGGCGCGTTGCGCGGGCGGTGTGAAGAAGGCGTGGATCGGATCGTGGAATGCGACACCGGCCGCAATTCCGCTGACGCCGATGATGATCAACGCGGCGATGATGAAGGAAGTGGGGGTACGATGACTTGAAGAATGACTGGTCATGGTTGAACTCCATCGAGCGGCTTGGTGGCAGGTTTCGAGTGCGGTGTGTGGAGCGGCAGCACGTCGCGCCAGGCCGGCGTGGCGGGGAGGTCCTCAAGCTTGCGGTCGGCAAGCTTCTGCTTTTCATCCGCGGACTCTTCTGGGGCGAAGGAGCAGCCGCTCAGCGCGAGCAGCAGGCCGAGCGACATCGCTAGGGGAAGGGCGGCGCGAATGGCACGTGATGCACACATGGGAGGGGGCTCCTGTGATCATGGCGAAAAGCTCCGGGCGCGGGGGCCGGGAGTGACGTGGTGGAGATTGCCGCGGGCGCGCAAGTGCGCCGCGGAGCTCCGACTACGTCAGCCAGACACACAGGATCGACTGAACGGAGATTTGATGAACGGATGCGGGGCCGCGGTCACGGATCGCGTCGGCGAGGCTGCGGGGGACGATCGGCGGAAGCGTGTGATGAAGCTGCACGACGGGCGTATCGATGCGGGGCGAGGCCGACGGTGCGGTGGTGGTCGGCGGAGTGGCGGGTGCGTCTGGCGTTTTGGTGACTGAGCAATGGCAGTTTGTCATGCCGCAAAAGGCGGGTTGCGTGGCGGGGGTTGTGGGCGGCCGCGTCATGCAGCACTTGCGGGTTGCGGGGTTCGCTTTGTTTGCGGTGCTGTCGTCACAAAGCGATATCGGCGCAGCAACAAGGCCCTGCGTAAGCACCAGCAAAATCAGCGTGATTCGTCCAAGTCCGCCCATAGCTCTTCTCATCAATACTATCTGTAACATCGGGCGGATGTCCATTGCGCTTCTTTGAAAACCGGCGGGCGCAAGGTATCGGACCTCACAGCGGCCGGGTTTCGCCCTCGCCGCCGTTCAGCAGGCGGTCGCTTTCGAGGATGCCGCTCGCGACGTCGAAAAGTTTGCGGCGGGTGTCGCGCGCCTGCTTCTGCAATCGGCGCATCGCCTCCGCCTCGCCGATCTTCAACCGGTCCATGATCAGCCCCTTGGCCCGCTCGACGATCTTGCGCTCCTCGATCGCCGCCTTGAGGTCCGTGACGTCCTTGCTGAGCTGCACGTGCTTCTGGTAACGCGACCAGGCCATCGTCAATCCGACGCGCATGTCGTCGGCCGTGACGGGCTTGAGCAGGTAACCGAAGATGCCCGCTTCGGTCCCGCGTTCCAGGTACGCCGATTCGGAGTACGCCGAGACGATCACGCAGGGGACACCGAGCTTCGCCATGGCGGCCGCGGCTTCGAGCCCGTCCATCACGGGCATGCGGATGTCGAGCATCGCCATGTCCGGCCGGTCGCGTTTGGCGAGTTCCACCGCCTCGTGTCCGTTGGCCACGGGCCCGATCACGCCCACATTCAGGTGATGCAGCAACTCCACCAGGCTTGCCGCCACCAGATGCTCATCCTCAGCGATGAGCACGCGCGGCGGCAGCGATCCGACAGTCGCGGTCGGAATCTTCCTGGCATCCGGCGTCACATTTTCCATCCGTAGCCTCTCCGCAATCCCAATCCGCGGAACCTTGTCGGACATGATGCCCAACCCCACTGTCTTTTCATAATAACCGGTTGTCATGTTACCTCCAAATGGCAACTTGAATTAATAATTGGCATTTGGGCGGTCATGGCCACTCGCCAACCCGAACTCCGACGCCGTCAATCATACCTGCCCCGGCGTCACACAAGCCAGTCTTTTTTCTTGAGCCGCTGCGGCACGTATTCCTCGGTCACGTAGCTGATGTCCTTGGTGATCAGGGATTCCACCTCCATCTTGAACCCGTTACGCACCATCAGCTCGATCTCCCGCTGCCACCCCTTGTGATCCGCGAACCATGGGTAAGCCGCGATCTCGCCGGCCCGCTTCTTGTCGTTGTCGTTGAGCTCGATCTTCACATCCTCGCTCAGGTCGCACTCTTTATAGTCTTTGGCGCGGATGCCCAGAAACTTCGCATCGGGGATCGCCAGACGCTGGCTCTCGAATGCCAGGCTGATCGAGCCCTGCTTGATCACCGAGTAGATGTAATGCCCCCACGGATCGCAATCCAGCAGGCAGATGACATCCAGCTTCGCCTCGCGGCTGAACCGCTGCAGCAGCCGCCGCACGCCGCGCGGGGGCTGACCGCCGCCGTGCGTGAGGATGCAGTTGTGCGTCTCCCAGAATCGATCCTCATTGAAGCGGTTCCACACCGTGCCCTTTTCGACATGCAGCACGAAATCCGCGTCGATCTTTTTGAACTCGATCACGTCCGATTCGGTGATGCTCGGGATCGCGTAACCGCCGCTGCCCATCCGGCGGCAGTCGATCTCATCGCCCTTGTCCACGACCGTGATGTTGCCGACCATCGCACCGCGGTTCTCGGCGAAGATGTGCAGCTCTTCACGCAGCGAGCCCAGCGACACCTCGAGGTCCTCGAGGATCCCGTCCGACTCGTCCTGACCGGCGAACGTCTTCTCCTTCGTCCCCGCGACGGTGTGGAGCCCCTTGTAAAACATTCCGCGCAGGCTCAGCGACTTCTCCGCCTCGATGAGTTCCTTGATGCTGTTGCCGTGCAGGCACGTCTGCATGAACTGCTTCGCCTGGTTCAGGTTGAACAGCTCGCGGCTCGCTGTCGCCTTGCCCATCTCGAGGATGCGCTCTCGCTTGTTCCAGTTCGTGTTGGAGCGCGTGCGCTGCGGGATGGAGATCGCGATCTCGCCGCCCTTGAACGCGGACTTCGCGACGTCGTCGGCGAGCTCGACGATCTTGCCCATCGTCGCCTTGTCGCGCTTCTGGATGCGTGCGTTGGTGCGGGATACGGTGGATTTGGATTTAGCCATGGTGTCTTCGTCGTTGAGTGTCTTGGTTCCACCTCTCCCCCGGGGAGAGGTCGGCGAGTCTTCGAGCCGGGTGAGGGTGCGTCAGGAGTGCGCTATGCGTATTTTGCAGTCGTGTGCCGCGCTAGTCCCGGTGCACCCTCACCCGGCCTCGCGGACTCGGCCACCCTCTCCCCGGGGGAGAGGGATCAGAACAACCGATCATCATCCTTCACGGGTTTCGGCTTCGTCTTCTTCTTCCCGCTGCTCAGAGGCACAATATCGCCCTCATCCGCAGCGCTCTCTGCTGTGGGTTCCGCTTGGTTCTCCGCTTTCTCCTCCGCGAGGTGCAGCGCCCGGCTCTCCACCATCACGACGCCCTCGTCGCCCTTCAATTCCTCCGTCTCATCCTTGATCGCCTTGCCCTCTTCGTTGAGCTGGAGGTCCGCGATCGCGGTGCGTTTGCGGGCCTCCTTGAGCAGGCAATCGTAGAGCTTCTTGGCATCGGTCCCGTTGATCGAATTGATCGCTTTGGCGATCTCGCCGATGTAACGCTCGAATACGTCGCGTCGCGCCGCCTCACGCTGCATGCGCTGCCGCTTCTTCAAGTACGCCCCGAGCTTCCGCCCGCATTCCATCAGCGCGAGCTTCATCTCCTTGCGGATCTCGTCGTAGTCGGCGATGGCCTCCTTCGACTCGCTGGTGAACGGCACCCACACGCTGGCCATGTGGATCATGATCACCAGCGGCCCGCTCGGCACGGAGCCGCGCGGCTGCGTCAGGTTGTAGTTCCGCCACCCCGTCTCGACGACCGCCTTGAAGCTGCTGCACGCCGACTGCTGGAACAGCAGCGGCACGCGGTTGGCGAAACGGATCACGCGCGCCGTCTCCTCGCTCGGCAGTTCTCCGCCGAACGCGATCGCCGCCTCGATCTGGAAGGGCCTGCCGCGATAAACATCCGGCTCGCGGCTGCTGGCCGCGTAAAACTCCGCCTTCACGCCCTTGAGCATGCCCGCCAGAAGCTGCCGGACGCCGATCGGCGCCAGGCAATCCGTCGGCGGCGGCGCGAGCTTCGATTCCTGGAACTCCTTGAACAGCTTCTCGGTCTGCGGCGGGTCGATGTCGCTGACCTTGGTACGCGAATGGACACCGATCGCATCGCAGAATTTGCTCGCCGTCGCCGATGAGACGCGGGTGAACTGCTCCTGCAGGAAGTTGTAGAGCGTGCCGCCGTTTTTGTTGGCCGCCTCGAAGTCGCGCATCATCTGCATCAGAATGCCGAGCTCGATGCCCTTGGGATGCGGCTGAATCTCACGCGTCTCGGGCGGGAGTTGATCCGTGCCGCGCGGAAAGAGGATCACGCCGTCGCGCTCGACGGTCGTGATGTTTGGATCGACGGCTGCGGCGAGCTTTGGCTTACTCTCCGCGGCAACCGCTCCGGCCTCCGGCGTCGCGGGCAATGCGAGCTGCACTTCATCGGTCTCATCGGCGCTGACGCGGGCAGGCGGAACGAATGTGATCCGCGCATGCGGATTGGCGATCGCTGTCAGTTCCAGAAATTCGTCAACGCTTCCCCGGCCCTTCTGGTACTTGCCCTCCAGCTCGATGCTCACGCTCGTGCCGGTCTTATGGTCCTCGATGCCCAGGAAATCCGGCTGACGCGTCCCGGCGTTGATCGTCTTGAACCGCTGCGGCGGAAAATCCTCGGTCTTGGAATCGACCAGAACCTCGGCGCGGTTCGTCTTCGTGTTCATCGCCAGCTCAATGTGATGAGCGGGCTCTTTCGCCTTGGGGCGCGTGTGGATCACCATCGGCTTGCCCGTGGTGATCAGGCCGTACATGCCCGCCGCGGAGATGCCGATGCCCTGCTGCCCGCGCGACATTTTCAGGCGGAACTTCGAGCCGTAGAGAAGCCGACCGAAGATGTGTTCGACCTGTTTCTGAACGATGCCCGGCCCGTTGTCGACGATCGTCACCCGGTAGCGCGACTGCTTGAGCGTCGCCGGGCGGTCGGGCTGGAGGTCCTCGATGATGATCGTGATGCTCGGCAGGATGCCCGCTTCTTCACAGGCGTCCAGCGAATTGTCCACGGCTTCCTTGACGGTCGTCAGCAGCGCCTTGCGTGGGTTGTCGAAGCCGAGCAGGTGGCGGTTTTTGGCGAAGAACTCCGAGACGGAGATGTCGCGCTGCTTTTTGGCCATCGACTCGGCGTCGGCCCTGGGCGCGGATCGTTTCATGGGCGGGCTGGTTAACGCGGTGGTCATGTCAGAGCCTTCCGTGGCTGTGAGTGAATGATGAGTGCCTCTTGCTGCGCGTACCATAAGTAACGGCAAGCCGATCGGCAAGGCCGCAGTTTTTCAGGGGGCGACGGCGTAGCGCTCGAAAAAGGCGATGACCTGGTCTTTGGTGGCCTGTCCGGAGGCGACAGCGAGGGTGAGGGTTTCGTATTCCGCTTCGGGAGGGTCGAAAGCAACGTCATTTGTGAGCAAAAAAACACGAGCGGCGGCGGCGCCGACGCGCTTGTTGCCATCAATGAATGCGTGGTTGGAGACCAGGTGGAAGTGATAAGCGGCGGCCATCCCAGCGGGGAAGGCGTGGAGGTATTCGCCGCCAAATCCACTGGCGGCCATCGCGATGGCCGATTGAAGCAAACCACGGTCACGCAGCGCCGGATCACCTCCATAGAGATTGATCTGATCGGCGTGTATCTCGATCACTTCCTCGATCGTGAGAAAGATCGGCACGGCTATTTCGCCAACCGCTGAAGCATGGCACCATACTTCTCGTTGGTGTCGGCGAGCGCTTTGAGAAATTTCTCGCGGCGCGCCGGATCGGATGGCGTCAGAACCAATGAACCACCGGCCTCGCTGATTTCGAGCGAGGTTTCGGACGTGATGTGCAGCCTATCTAGCACCGATTTCTCGATCTCGATGAGGACTGTCGCGCCGTCTTTGTTGGGGGTCAGCTTCGCGTTCATATAAACATCTTATTCGGCGTTACAGGGGTGGACAACATGAAAAACACGCGGGTGCGGGGGACCTTCGGAGCGCTGAGCCGCAAGCGGCGGGAGGGGTGCGCGTTACGGTTTCTTTGCGGCGGGGTCCGGCGCGAGGACGGAGGCGCGGAGGAAGAGGACGAGTTCGTAACCCTCCGGCAGGCGCTTCTTGTCGGCGTCGTCGAGGGAGGAAGAGAGGATCACCGCGCCGCTGTTGGGGATGGTAGCAGTGGTGAGGAAGTGGGTGTAGCTGACGTCGGGTGTAGGGCCGAGGAGGGTGGAATTGTTGGCGGCGGGTTTGGCGGTGACGGGCGGATCAAAAGGCGGGCGGGCGAAAGTGGCACGGATGGTCATCGTGATTTTCTGCTGGTCTTCGGAGGCCGCGGCTTCGATGTCGAGGATGTTCGCGGCGGCGGTGATGGAGGAGCGTAGCGGCGGAGTTGCTTCGACAATCACGGGAGTGGATACGGCGCGGGTGGGATTAACGGCGGGCTTCTCGGAAGATGGCTGGGGTGTGATTGCGGAGGGGACGACTTTGTTCTGCGGCGTGCCGAAAAGCTCGCTTTGGATATGTGTCGAGATCAGCACATGCTTCTGATTGGGCATGACGGTGCGGATGGAATAGAGGGCAACGGATTTCGTGGCGGGGTCTTGAAGCAGCTTCTCAAAATCGTCGGCAGCCTGCGGCTTGAAGATCATTGAGTGATTGGCGGATTCACGAATGAAGCGATCGATGGCGGTGGTGGGGACAAGCGCGATGCGGGCTGTGACGTTCAATTGAAGGGAAGCCACGGCTCGGATGCTGTCGAGTGCGGCGCGGATTTTGCAATGGTTGGCGCGGGTGGTTCGGATGACTAGATTATGTTTGACGGCGGTCAATGAACTGACCACGCCGCCGTTGCGCTTCCAGCCATCTGGATCGACGGTCTCCTGTATCAGATTGATGATGCGTTCCAGTTCCTTTTCCGATGATTCAGGATCAGATGTGAGATATTGGGCGTTTATGGTCGGCAATTCTGGCGAATTTAATGGTGGGGGTGAAAGACATATATCTGCAACGGCATAGGTCTGCGTGTAGACATTTCGATTGAGATTCTCGGTTGTCGATAGCACGACTATTTTCGATTCGATTTCAAACTTCAATGGCACGAGGTCGCGGCCGAGTTGATCAAGGATCAGTTGGATTGCTTTGTCGAAGGGAGCTTCGCTGATGTCGAGGGTAATCGGATTGCTACGCTCCAATCCGGCTGCTTCGAGAGTCTGCCAGTCCACGTAGATGTTGAAGCCGGTCTGCTTTTTCAGGTCGGCGATGACCTCGGAGAATTTGGCGTTGTCATATTTGAGCGTGACGGGCTTCTGATACTCCGGGCCGATCGGGGTGCAGGGATTGGGCTCGTCGGCGAGGCAGAGGGCGGTGAAGAGGAATAGAGGAATGAAGAGAGCGATTGAGATACGCATGTTGCACGCTCCGAAAGGATGGTGAGGCTCAGGATAGCAGACCCGCCGGCTTCCGCCTGCGGCTACAA
>JAYVTU010000177.1:0-4751 GCA_043788485.1 Planctomycetota bacterium | reverse complement strand
GTAAAGAGTCACTGATATGGCAGAGATGATCGAAGATTCACCGGGACTTGAGTCGACCACGGTCGCCATCTACCGCACCTCGACGACCGTCAAGGGCGGTCGCCGATTCAGCTTCGGCGCGCTGGTTGTCGTCGGCGATCGCGCCGGCAGCGTGGGCTTGGGCTACGGCAAGGCGCCCGGTGTCCCCGCGGCGATCGAAAAGGCCCAGAAGGCCGCCCGCAAAGACATGCACAAGATCCTCGTCCAGGCCGGCACGCTGCCGCACTCGGTGACCGCCAGCTACGGCGCGTCGTCGATCAAGCTCGTGCCCGCTTCGCCCGGCACCGGCGTCATCGCCGGCGGCACCCTCCGCGCCATCCTCGAGATGGCCGGTGTGCGTGACTGCCTGACCAAGGCGATCGGCTCGACGAACCAGAAGAACTTGGCCAAGGCCGCGATGCTCGGGCTTCAGGGCCTTCGCAACAAGGCCTCGATCGCCGCTCTCCGCGGTGTCGAGCTCGAGTCCACCGTCGTCGAGGACAAGCTGGCGCTGGGTGCCCGCTACGCCCCGGCGGCGAGCGTCGGTCCCAAGGCCGCAGCGCCCAAGGGCGCCGAGCGTGGCAAGGACGGCAACCGTGGCCGCGGCAAGTCGCAGAACCGTGGCGGCGGCGGTCGTCCGCAGCAGGGCAGCCAGGGCGGTCGTGGCAAGGGCCGCGAAGCCGAAGGCACCGCCGCTCCCGATTCCGGCGCGGCTCCCAGCGCCGGCGAGACCAAGTAACCGTTTCCAACGATAAGCCGGCAGCCCGACCGGTTTCCCCGAGCCTCCGGGCTCCACGCAAGCAGAGATCCCAGCCATGATGATCCACGACATCACCAAGCTCACTCCGAAGAACAAGAATCGCAAGCGCCTCGGTCGCGGCCCCGGCTCCGGCACGGGCAAGACCTCCGGTCGCGGTCTCAAGGGCGCCGGTTCCCGCTCCGGTTGGGCCGGGTCCATCAACCCCGCCCGTGAAGGCGGTCAGATGCCGTTCTTCCGCCGCATCCCCAAGCGCGGCTTCACGAACATCTTCCGCACGGAATATGTCGTGGTGAATCTCAAGAGCTTCGAGCAATTCGACAAGGGCACGCAGGTGACCGCCGAACTGCTCGTCAAGGCCGCCGTCATCCACGACACCAAGTCGCCGCTCAAGGTCCTCGGCGAAGGTGAGATCACCAAGCCGCTGACCATTGTCGCCCACAAGTTCTCCGCCACCGCCCGCGCCAAGATCGAGAAGGCCGGCGGAACCTGCACGCTGCTCTGATCCAGGCCGACATCCACCGCAAAACAGATTTCCCGCTAGACCCCACGCATGCTGCAAGCATTCTTCAACATATTCAAAGTCGCCGAGCTGCGAAACCGCCTGCTGTTCACGCTGGGCGCGCTGGTGATCTACCGCGTCGGGTTCTGGATCCCGCTGCCGGCGATCAATCAGAGCCAGCTGCTCGACTTCGCCAAGAAGCAGAGCGGCTCGTTCGGTGACATCAGCCAGTTCGTCAGCATCTTCACGGGCGGATCGCTGAGCCAGAGCACGCTGTTCGGCCTGGGCATCCTGCCGTACATCTCGGCGTCGATCATCCTCCAGCTCCTGGCCACCGTCTGGGAACCGCTCAAGAACCTTCAGAAGGAAGGCCCCGGCGGACGCCAAAAGATCCAGGAATACACACGCTACATCACATTCGCGCTGGCGATCATCCAGTCGATCTTCTATCTCAGCTACTTCCAGAAGCAGGACCAGTACCAGCTCGTGTTCCCTGTGTTCAAATACACGGTGACCTACTGGGCGTGCGGCATCATGGCGATGACGACTGGCACCATGTTCCTGATGTGGCTCGCCGAGCAGATCGACAAGTACGGCATCGGCAACGGCGCATCAATGATCATCACCGCAGGCATCTTGGCCCGTAAGCACACCGCCATCCAGTGGCTCAGCGACAACTTCTCGATGAACGTCGGCGGCGGCGATCCGAACCACCCGATGACCCCCGACAAGATCGTGCTGCTGATCTTGGCGTACATCTTCGTCGTCATGGGCACGGTACTCATCACGCAGGGCCAGCGCCGCATCCCCGTGCAGCAGGCCAAGCACACGCGCGGCCGCCGAGTCTATGGCGGGCAGAAGAGCTACCTGCCGCTCCGCGTCAATCACGGCGGCGTCATGCCCATCATCTTCGCCAGCTCCCTGCTGATGTTCCCCACCATGGGCTTCGACTACCTCAACAAGGTGTGGCCCAACTCTTTCTTCCAGTTCTTCGCCGCCGAATTCTCGATGAGCAGCAAGTACAGCTTCCTGTATCTGTTCTGCTACATCATGATGATCTACTTCTTCGCCTTCTTCTGGACCAGCGTCCAGTTCCAGCCCAAGGAAATGGCTGACCAGCTCCGCGATCACGGCAGCTTCATCCCCGGTCTGCGGCCCGGTCCGCGCACCGCTGACTACCTCGAAAAAGTCATGGAACGCATCACCTACGTCGGTGCCGGATTCCTGGCGTTCATCGCGGTGGTGCCCACGGTGATCTCCGGCTCGATGGGCGTCCCGCCGATGGTCTCCAGCTTCCTGGGCGGCACGGGACTGCTGATTACGGTGAGCGTGGCCCTGGACCTGATCCAGCGCATCGAAGCTAACCTGCTGATGCGCAACTACCGTGGGTTCCTCGGCGGTGAGGGACCGGGCGGCAAGGGCCCGCGCATCCGCGGGGCACGAACCTAGAACGAAGCTCCTCCTCAATAGTGGAGGGGGGTCAGAGACACCGGACCTTGGCGAAATCGCCAAGGTTCGCTAATATAGAAGATTCGCGCCGCTGCGGTGTCCGCCGGTGCGACAGGATATGAAGACCCGACCGGCAGGCATCATGGCGATCGCGACCAAGTCCCGCGACCAAATCGACCGGATGCGAAGAGCCGGCCGCATGGTGCATGAGACTCTGCGGAGATGCCGCGAGATGGCCCGCCCGGGGGTCACGACCGCCGAGATCGATGCGGTGGCCGAAAAAATGATCGCCGAGAATCCCGGATCCGTCGGCCTGTTCAAGTGGTATCCCACCTACAGGCCCAACGACCCGGACGTCTTCCCGGCAGTCACCTGCATCTCCGTCAACGACATCGTGGTGCACGGCATCCCCGGCCCCTATGTCCTGAAGGAAGGCGATCTGGTCAGCATCGACTTCGGCGTCCGGCTCAACGGCTGGTGCGGCGATTCGGCGACGACCGTGATGGTCGGCAAGGTTTCCGCGGAGAGCCGAAAGCTCTGCGAGGTCACCAAGCACGTCCTGCAGATTGCGATCGAAAATATCCGCCCGCATCGCAGGTGGAGCACAATCGCCTCGCAGATGCAGCGGTACGCCGAGCAGGCCGGGATGGGCGTCATCCGGGACTTCGTGGGACACGGCATCGGCCAGTCCATGCACGAGGATCCGAAGGTGCCCAACTTCGCGGCCCGCGACCAGAGCGACTTCGAGCTGCTGCCGGGAATGGTCCTGGCCGTCGAGCCGATGTGCACGCTGGGCACCAGCAAGGTGAAGATCCTGCCCGACAAGTGGACCGTGGTGACCGCCGACGGCAAGGGCTCGGCTCACTACGAACACACGATCGCGGTGACCGACACCGGCTCCGAGGTCCTGACCGACGGAAACTGACTCTAGAGAGAACATGGCCAAAGAAGACAAGATCCAGGTTGACGCAGAGGTGATCGATGCCCTGCCCAACGCCATGTTCAAGGTGAAGCTTGAAAATGGCCACGAGGTGCTCGCGCATCTCGCCGGCCGCATGCGGATGCACTACATCAAGATCGTCCCGGGCGATCGCGTCACGGTCGAGATCAGCCCCTACGACCTGACCAAGGGACGGATCACGTACCGTCACTAAGAACCGACCACTGACCCGACTCGTTTAGCGATGGGGCACCGCCCCGTGTGAGGATAGCCATGAAGGTTCGCTCCAGCGTCAAGCGTATGTGTGAGAACTGCAAGATCGTCCGTCGCAAGGGCGTCGTGCGGGTCATCTGCTCAAACCCCAAGCACAAGCAGCGGCAGGGGTGAGGAGATAGAGGTCAGAGGTCAGAAGTCAGAGGTCAGCGTGACCACTGCCTTACCTGACCTCTGACTTCTGACCTCTGACCTCTCTGCCTTTTTGGAGATTCACCATGCCTCGTATCGGCGGCGTCGATATTCCGGACAACAAACCCGTTCGCATCTCCCTGCGCTATCTCTATGGCATCGGCCCGAAGTTCGCCGACGTCATCTGCAAGGAGATCGGCATCGATCCCCAGATGCGCGCCAACAAGCTCACCGAAGACGAGATCGCGAAGATCACGAACTTCATTGAAGCCAACTACGTCGTCGAGGGCGCCCTCCGCCGCCAGGTCCAGCAGAACATCGCGCGTCTGCGCGACATCCGCTGCTACCGCGGCGACCGCCACAAGCGCGGCCTGCCCGTGCACGGCCAGCGCACCAAGACCAACGCGCGGACCCGCAAGGGCAAGCGCAAGACGGTCGCCGGCAAGAAGGGCGTCAAGGCCGCCAAGTAAGCAAACCGCGGCCGCAAGGCCGCATCCGCACCGTTGGGAATCGCCGCTAGCGGCATGACTCGCGGGACGGAGTTCCGAAACATCGAAGTGAGCTACCCCGGTGGTAGCGCTCGCAGCTTCGAGGAAAAACCATGGCTAAGAAGCAACGCAAAGTCCGCCGCAACGTCACCAAGGGCATCGCCTACGTCAAGGCGAGCTTCAACAACACCC
>JAYVTU010000176.1:0-28463 GCA_043788485.1 Planctomycetota bacterium | reverse complement strand
CTCAAGACGTACTGGCTGCTGAGCGGCGGGGCGGTGCCGTGGGATCGCAACGTGATCGACAAGCCGATCGCGCACCACGAATCGAAGAAGAACCGCATGGTCGTGCAGCGCGGGCACAGCACGGCTCACCGCGGCAAGTGGTACCCGGCTCACACCGAGTTCCGCCGCATTCCCGGCAAGGCTCGCGGGCTCTTCGAGGCGAAGATCACCACCGGCGTCACGCACCAGATCCGCGTCCACGCCGCGTTCGTCGGCATCCCGATCGTCGGCGATCCGCTCTACGGCGGGTCGCGCAAATTGCAGGAGCCCGAGTTCTGCCTGCACCACGTCGGCCTGATCGGCCCCGGCGGTTTCCACACGGAGCCTGTCCCGCCGCCGCAGTGGGCGGCGATGCGGTAAAATTCGTCAGCACCCAAGTCACGAAGGAAATCCCATGCCCAACAAAGCCATCGCTCTCGTCGTCATGCTTCTAATGCCCGCGCATCTCTACAACAATCCCGATCAGCCGGCGATGGTGACGGTGCAACCCGCCGTTGCGAAGATCGCGCTGACCGATGCGGCCGGCAAGAAGCAGGCCGAGGCGGCGATCGAGAAAGCCGGCGACTTCGATCTCGGCAAACTTCTGCCTGCCGCGTGGGATGGCTCATTCCACTACGCGCAGGGCCTCGACAAGGATGGCAAGGCGGTCGGCAGCGCGCTGGTCATCGTGCCGCTCTGGCCGCCCGAGCCGCGCGTCAAGGCGGTGCTCAAGGAGAAGCGCGAGGGCAAGCCGATGGGCCTGCGCATCTATCCGGAGATGCGTGGCGTACTGCACACCACCGAGGGCGACATCACGCTCGCCTTCAGCCCCGAGGTTGCCCCGACGACCGTCAAGAGCTTCAGCGATCTGATCGGCGGCGGGCTCTTCACGAACGTGCCGTTCCACCGCGTCGTGCCAGGCTTCGTCATTCAGGGCGGCGATCCGACGGGCACCGGCATGGGCGGCCCGGGCTACAACATCGATCTCGAAGCCAGCAAGAAGCCGCACAACGTCGGCACGCTCTCGATGGCGCGGTCACAGGACCCCAACTCGGCGGGCTCGCAGTTCTTCATCTGCCTCGACCGCGAGCACTGCGCCCAGCTCGACGGCGGATACGCCGCATTCGGCGACGTCGTGGCGGGCATGGACGCTGTCAAGAAAATCGCCGCGACACCGCTGGCCGACGCGGGCTCCGGCGCACCGGTCAAAGCGCCGCTGATTCAGACCGCTGAACTGATCCCTGCGCCGCCGCGCGACGTGAAGGATTCCGCCGCCTCGCCGGATCGCGAAAGGAAGTAAGAAGACAACGGGTCTTTCAAAATAGAGCGAGGCCGGCGTTGCGCTGCCGACCTCGCCCGATCAGGGGGTGGAAAGGCGTAGTTGTACGTTTGCTGCGCCGCGCCTTACTGCGGCAGGCTGGCGAGCTGGCCCTTGGGCTGCGTGTCGTAACGCGGAACGCTGGGGATCGGGACGGGAGCGCTCGGCGATTTGGCAGCGGGCTTGGCGGATTTTCCGGCGGGCATGATGACGTTGATCATCGGTGCGCGGGCCATGGCGGGGGCGAGGCGCATCATGGGCGGGCCGCTGAGCGTCGCGGTGTTGGACCCGCCATAGGAGCGCGGCTCGGCGGCGAGCGAGGCGTTGCTGAGTTCGGCGAGTTCCTCATTCGTCACACCATTGAGCGCCATGTGCAGACGCTGGGCCCGGACGAGCGAGTGGCTGCTGCTGAGCTGGCCGACGGTGCCGTTGCGGTCGAGCGGCTGGAGCGGATCGACGTAGGTGGATTGCGGGCCGACCTGCACCTCGGCCATCCAGGGATGCACGGGCTGCGCGGCGAGCTCGCGCGAGACGGCGACCTCGGGATTGAACTGCGCCGGGACGTAGAGCTGCGCGACGTTGGGCTGCTTGTCGTCGAGTTGGCGGCTGCTCTTGTACGGCGTGTCAGCCAGCGCGACGCCGGATACGGTGGTAAGAATCCCGAGGCTGCAGATGATCCAGTGACGTTTCATTTCCAAACCCTCCTGCAAGGCGTGTGCACCCCGAGCGTTTCTCCAAAGGCCGGGAAACAAAGGCGATGCCACAACCGCAGCCGTCTGCGAGACTTTGCGGATTGCCCTTGTTATGCCGCATATTCTGATTGTGGGGGCGCACCGCCGCCCGGCCCCCGCGTTGCCGCCGCACCACATCGGCGACGCTCCGTGTTGTCCCCACGCAACACGCCTCGCGATTCGATTACCATGATGTTTCAGCGTTTTGCACGCCGCATTGGAGACGCCCGCCATGTCCGACACACCCGAAGCCACACCCGCCGCTGAAGCGCCCGCGACATCCGCCCCGGCGGAGACGCCCGTCACAGCCGAATCGCCCGCCGCCACTGAGACCGCCGCGACCGACACCGCGCTCTCCGAAGAGTTCCGCCCACGCATCCGCATGGACACGACCGACGGCGAGATCATCATCGCACTCTGGCCCGAGTCGGCGCCGCGCACCGTGGAGAATTTCCAGCGTCTCATCCACGACGGCTACTACGATGGCCTGACCTTCCACCGCATCGTGCCCACCTTCATCATTCAGGCCGGCTGCCCGCACGGCGACGGCACCGGCGGCCCGGGCTACAACATCGCGCCGGAGTTCAACGACCGCCCGCACGATGTCGGCACCGTCAGCATGGCGCGCACCGCCGACCCGAACTCCGCCGGTTCGCAGTTCTTCATCTGCCTCAATCGCGAAAACTGCCAGCATCTCGACGGCCAGTACACCGCCTTCGGCCAGGTGATCCGCGGCATGGACACCGTCGAGCGCATCGCCGCTGCAACGCTCGAACACCCCGACCTCTTCAAGCCGCTGAGCCCGCCGCAGATTCTTCATGCGCGTGAGATGATGCACGACGAATCGTGACGACGCCGTCTCACGGAGCGGCGATGAAGTCACGCTTGATGCGTTCGGCGGTGTCGTTGACGGCGTGGGTGACTTCGTCGCGGATGCGTGACAGACCCTCCGGCGGCTTGATCTGTTCGAGCGTGAAGGGTTCGACCTTGCTGTCAACGAGAATCGCGCACGCCGGGAGCGTGTGACGGGTTGAAGCATGGGTGAAGACGTAGAGGCGATCGCCGCGCCATCGCTGCGTGGCGGGGTCCCAGAGCCGGGCGCGGGTCCAGAGTTGGAGCGTGAAGTTGCCGCCCCAGTTGCCGTGCGCCGGTGCGATCTGGATCGCTTCGATCCACACCTGCAGCAGCGGCGTATCGGTCGCCTTTGGCGGTTGCGATCGCTGCGGCCCGATGCCCGCGGGCTCGTCGGCGGCGATGGTGCCTTGTGATAGTTTTTGACGCAACAGCTCCGGCGGATTCATCGTGGCGATCTCGGCGGAGATCTGCTTGAATCGCGGCTCCCAGATCGCCGACTCCGTGGAACCGACCAGAGCGCCGACCGCGCCGCCGCCGATGGCCAGTGCGCCGCCGAACAGGATCGCCGCAGCGCCGGCTTCGCCGCTCCCGCCGCCGCCGCTCGCACCGACGGCTACGAGCGATGTGCCGGGCGAGGCGAAGTTTTCAACAGCGACGGAACCGAGGTTCGGTTTTTGCAACGTCGCCAATGAGCCGGTCCAGAGCCGGGGTGTTTTGCCTGTGACATGGATCGGCGCGGTGTAGGGCTCGACGAGGATGGTCTGAATCGGGGCGATGCCCGGCGCGAATCCCGCGACGACCGTCGCCGCTTCGTCGTGTGCATCGGCGATCCGCCGTGTGCCGGGCTTGAGAGGTTCGAGCGCCATTTCACCGAAAAGAAAATGTTGGGCGGTGTACTGGATGTCGATCGACCCGGCGTAGACGAGCGGCGTGTCGCGCGGCACTTCGACGCGCAGCGGGCCATCGCCCTGATACCAATACTTGAGAGGCTCTTCCATCCCGGCGCCGTTCGCCAGGCCCATCCAATAATTGCCCGGTTCGACCACCGCGTATGCCCAGGTCGTGTCGGATCCCGGGGCGCGATAAAACGGATAGAGCGAGTTGAGCGGCGGAGTCGCCGGCTGATCGAGCTTCAACATGTTGACCTGCATCTGCGTGCCGAGGTGCCAGCCCTCGAGCGGGTCGAATGGCCGGCCGTCGAGTGTCCCCTTGAACTGCATGACCACCAGCGCCTTGCGGTGCGCCCGGATGTCGTCGAGTTCGCTTTCGGTCAGCGCACGCGGGCCGCGGCAGCCAACAATCGCGACCGCGATGCCGATGAGGAACAGGCCGTGACGTCGCATGTGCCACCCCCCCCCGGAAAAGTGAATGAGTCTTGCAGCATGGTATGCCTTGCGACGCCCGGCAGACAGCGGCATGGGTTCGGCGCATGCCGCCGAATCCCGTATTATTTCGTCCATGACCACCCGCATCAAAGACACCGTCGCCAAGCGGATCGCCGAGGTCGCCCTGCTCAAGGGCGATTTCACGCTGCGTTCCGGGCGGAAGAGCACCTACTACCTCGACAAGTATCTGTTCAGCACGCAGCCCGATGTGCTGCGCGAGCTGGGGCAGATGTTCGCCGACGCCATCGCGCCCGGCAGCGGGATCACGAAGCTCGCCGGCGCGGAGCTCGGCGGGATCCCGCTTGTCACGGCGGCGTCGCTGGCCAGCGGCCTGCCCTGCGTCTTCATCCGCAACCAGAAAAAAGAATACGGCACCGCCAAACAACTCGAAGGCAAGCTCGGCCCCGGCGACGGCGTGATGCTCGTCGAAGACGTTTGCACGACCGGCGGCCAGATCCTCGAAGCCGCGAAAGTCATCGAGGCGACCGGTGCGAAGATCATCAAGATCGTCGGCAC
The DNA here is from genome assembly GCA_043788485.1 of Planctomycetota bacterium. Lineage (GTDB taxonomy): Bacteria > Planctomycetota > Phycisphaerae > Phycisphaerales > Zrk34 > JAYVTU01. The sequence continues at coordinate 23,640 of JAYVTU010000176.1, read as the reverse complement.
GATCGACCGCGAAGAAGGCGCCCGCGCGAACATCGAGGCCGCGGGGTACAAGTTCGAGGCGCTGTTCACGAAGACCGATCTGGGCGTCTGAAAAAATCATCGCCTGATCGCGCGACGAACGCGGGGGAATTCATCTTCTGCATGGACCAGATCCCCGCCGAGATTGAAGACGCCGATGTTCCCAAATCGCCCAACCGCGTGAAGGGCGTGTTGATGTTCGCACTTGCGGTGGTGCTGCTCGTGACGTGCATCGCGCTGGCGGTGCATGGCGTGGACAAGGAGGCGTGGGGCCGGCTGCGGCACGCCAACCCGCGCGATGTGACATGCATGATGTCGCTGGTGCTGTTTTCCATCCTGCTCAACGGGTGGATGTTCAAGACGGTCGCGATCCCCTTCGAGGATCCGCAGCGGCGCGTCAGCCTGATCAACATGACGGCGTTGATCGGTTCGACGTGTCTGCTCAACTACCTGCCGATGTGGGCGGGAATGATCGGGCGAAGCGCCTACCTCAAGCGTTACCACGGTGTGCGGTATCGCTCTTCGATGCTGATGATGCTGATGGTCGCCGCGGTCACAGCTAGCGTTTATACGGTGCTCATCGCGGCAACGCTCTGGCGGCAGCGGTTCGACACGCTGTGGTGGATCGCGGTGATCGGGTCCCTGGTCGCGATCGCCGTGGCGGGAATGCCGATGATGGCGGCGGTCTCGCGACGTTTTCCGGGAGTTCCCGATTCCACAAGCGACTGGTTTTCCAACGCGACCGCCGCCGCCCGGCTCATGGCGATCCTGGTGTTCATGGCGCGGGCGGTGGACGTCGGGCTGACGGCGGGGCGGCTCTGGCTCGCAAGCCGCGTCTTCGGCACACCGATCGATTTCACCGCGGCGGTCGTGATGGCGGCCAGCGGCATGTTCATCACGCTCGTGACGCCGCTGCCCAACGGGCTGGGCGTGCGCGAGCTGCTCTACTTCTGGATGGCCCAGGCCGGCGTGGGCGGCGCGATGCTCAAGACCGGGGCGCTGGGCACGGCGCTGGGCCTCATCGACCGCGGCGCGGAGGCGGTGGTATTCGTCACGGCGGGCCTGACCTCGATGGCGTGGCTGCACCGCAAGCGAAAATCGTCGTGACGTTTCAACTCATTCCGCGCCGGGCTCCTGTGACTCCAGCTCGACCGTCTCGCCGCTCGCCGCCGGGACTCGTTTGAACACGAAGCGCTGATATACCCACGCCAGCAGCAGCAGGCTCGCGCCCAGGCCGAAGTACGAGAGCACGCGCCACAGATCCTCAAGGTGGCGCGTGTCGAAGGCGAAGACCTTGATGACCGCCATGAGCATCACCGCCAGCGACGCCCAGCGGAGCAGCTTGCCGCCGGTGAGGATGCCGGCCGTCAGCAGCGAGGCGGCGAAGAGTATCCACGCCGCGGAGTAGCTGTATCCCTCGGCGTTGCTCGGCGAGCCGACGTCCAGGAAGTTCCCGTGGAACGCCTGCCGCACTTCGAGCGTGACCAGTGCGAAGCCCAGCAGCAGCGCGGTCAGCGCCGTGAATGTCGCCAGCGGCGCCGGCCCGTTCTTCCGCAGATGCCAGGTCGCCACGAGCGCGATCATCGCCGGCACACCGTAGGCGAAGATCAGCCAGTTGAGCACGGGCGTCTCACCGACCGGTTCGTGGGCCCAGAGCGGGTTGGTGATCAGGCCCACCCAGAACAGCGCGGTGACGAGGCCCAGCGCCTTCATCACGAGCCCGCCGATGCGCATCACGGGTCGCTGCAGCGCCTCGCCGCTACGCGTCAGCGACAAGCCGATCAGGCTCCACGTCACGGCGAGCGCCGCGAACTCGATCAGCGAGACGCGGTCGATGGTCATATCGGCGGTGTGGAAGCCGTGATGCACAAGCAGGGCCGCGGTGCCGGCCAGCATCGTCATCGCGATCGCGCCGAACGTGTCGGCCAGCGGTCGCGACCTGCTGCGGTCGGTGAGCCAGCCAGCGACGGCCATCAGCAGCGTCGGCAAACCGTAGACATAGAGAAGCCAGTTGAAGATCGGCATCGAACCAATCGGGTAGCGGATGATCAGCGGATTGCGCGTGGCCAGCGAGATGAGCGTGGCGACGAGGCTGAGCACCATGACGCCCTGGCCGAGCGTCGCAATCATCGGGCGGCGGAGCCTGAGACCGATCGCCAGCAGCGCGACTCCGAGCACGCTCCACACAACGCTGTACGTGCCGAGTTCGACGATCGACGCGTCGTGCTGCGTCATCTGCTGCGGGTGGAAGCCGTGGTGCACGAGCAGGCCGGTGGTCAGCAGGCCGAGCCCGATCGCGCCGACGGCGAAGACGCGGCTGAGGGCAACCTCCTCGTTGCGGGCCAGCACGATCGCGACCATCCCGGCGATCACAGCGGGCAGCGCGAAAGCGTAGAGCAGGCCGTTGAGCAGCAGGCCGGTGCCGACATCGTGCGTGAAGAACAGCGGGTTGACCGCCAGCCCCGGGCCGATGATCGCCGCGCCGAGCCCGATCACAGCGATGATGCGGGCGCCGTACTGAATGATCGGATCGGTCCACCTCTGCGCGCCGGCGAGTACGACGAGCGCCATGCACATCCAGACGACGCTGTAGGTCGTGAACTCGTTGAGGCCAAGCAGGTCGATCGTCAGGCTCGCGGGGTGGAAGCCGTGGCGGATGAGCAGCGTGGCTAGGGCGAACGCGAAGGCGATCGCGCCGATCTCCAGCCATTCCGACAGCGCCTTCTGACCGTCGCGCCGCAGCCGCCACGATGCGCCGATAAAGCAAATCAGCGGGATGCCGTAGCCGATGGGAAGCCAGTTGAAGAGGACGTGCGGCGCGATGGGATATTCCAGCACGAAGGGATTGGCCATCAGCCGCACCGCGACCGCCGCGGCGACCGTCCCGGTGATGTAGCGGAGCGACGGCAGCTTCAGCCATCCGCCGACCCAAGCGAGTGCCGCGACTTCGAGGGCCCAGGCGATCGTGATCCAGTGTGGGCCGAGGTGCTCGCTGTAGGCGTTGACGGTGAGCACGGCGGAAGCGCTGAGCAGCGCGGTGACGGCGACCATGAGAGCGGCCATCGCGCCGTCGAGCTCGGGCATGGTCTCGCGGCGGGATTGCACGGGCATCGACGCGACGGCGTAGAAGCCGGCGAAAATCGCCGTGATCGCCCACCAGGGCGGGATCGTTCCTTCGAGCGAGTTGCCGAGGAAACGCCACGCCACGGCGGTATACACCAGACCCGAAAGCGCGCTGACCGTGGCCCACGCGGCGGGACGCCGAGCGCCCCACATCGCGGCATAGGTTCCGCCGGCGTAGAGCACGCCAAGGCCCAGCACGGTCCAGCCGAAATGCGAAGTGAAGATGGCGCTGGCTGTACGGAATGGCGCCCCGTCACTCACGCCCCAGGTGAACAGCAGCATCGCCCCCATCGCCGCCGCGATCGCCGCCAGCGGGAAGAAGCGACGTTCAAGGCGTCCCAGCACGATGCACCCCGCGCCGAGCACGCCGAGGAATCCCCACTCCAGCGGCCTGAATTCCGACACGCCGATCAGCCACGACACCATCGCGAGACCGATCAGCACCGCGCACCACGGGATGATCTCCGTCAGCGGTGATGTTTTTCGCTGCGTGTCGGTCGTGCGCACCGTCGCGAAGACGAATGAGGCGATCGACGCGAGCAGGAAGAGCCCGACGAAATGCGCATCACCCAGGTTCTTGTGCGGGTCGAAGAACACAGCGATCCACACCGCGGCCCAGCCGAGCCCGCCGATCATCGTCATCAGAGTCAGCCACCACCATTGCCGGCCGCGCGTCACCGTCGTCAGTCCGATCTCCAGCAGCAGCAGATAGACAAATAGCTCGACCGGCGGCGGGTGGCCGGTGTTCAGCACGGCGGGCATGGCGAATCCGCCGAGCAGACCGAGCAGCGCGACGAGCGGGCCGTGACGCAGGCTCAGGAACACCGCGAGCGCGGTGATGACCACGATCGCGGCGAAGGCCGTGATCTGCGAGATCATCGGTGGGTCGTACAGCTTGAACGCCGCCATGACGACCGCGTACAGCACGGTCACGCCGGCGGCGGCCATCGCCTCGGCGATGCGGGCCTGATTGCGATGGACCCACTGCGCGAAAGCGATGAGCCCGAGACCGAAGATCGTCGCGGAGATCAGGCGCCGCTCGGGTGTGAACCAGCCCTGCGCCGCCATGACTTTCACCGCGAAAATCCCGGCGAACGCGAGCGCGATCGCGCCCAGCCAGGGGATGGACATGGCGAGGCGCTTCTCCCAGTTGATCGGGGCTTTGGGAGCCTTGGGCGGCGCAGCGGGGCGCGGGGGCGACGGCGGAAGATTGACGGCGGGTTTCGGTGTTGGTGTGGCGGCCGGCGGGACGGGCGACTGCTTCACGTTCGACTGCACGCGGGCCAGCGTCTCGATCAGCGGCTCGACTTCGAGCGGGATGATCTCGTCATCGGCAACGGGCTTCGGCGGCGCGACGGGTTTGATGACGGGCGGCGGCGCGATCGGCGCTGTGGCGGGCGTCACCGGCACGGTCGGCGGCGCGGCCTTGGGCGGCATCGATGGCTCGACGTATTGCGGGGCCTGCGTCTCAGCGGGCGCGTGACGCTCGAGCTTCAGCACCTGCTCCCGCAGCGCGCGCAGCTCCACTGTCAATGCCTCGGCCTTTCGCCCGGCTCCTGCCGCAATGGATAACGCGATCCACGGCAGCACCAGGTAGACCAGGCCCAGCAGCACGAAAATGATAATCAAGCCTTCCATATGTTCGACCCCTTGTCACAGCATCACGCCGGACGACGCCTCTGTTCGACCATCCTAACCGCCAGCGCGGTCGGATAAAAAAGCGATGGCGGGCGCCTGACCCCGTCGGGTTGGCCCGCCACCGCCGGGTCGAACTCAGGCAGCGCCGCGGCGCGATATGTGGTTATGTTGGTGCATCATGCGCATCACCAAGTGTCCTCCCGGCCGCGCGGACGTCCGATCCATCGGACGTTCCGTCGCGGCCAACCACCCTTAAGAGAGCGAATCACGTGCTCAAAGGTCCATTCGCCGATTTGGCATAAATCAAGCACTTTCAGGAATGCCCACCCCAATTGACCGAACCGCGGCATGGCAGATGGTGTACAACCGACGTACATTGAACGCACGCCCCACCGCGGAGTACGCCATGGCCCTGATGACCACTTCGGAGCGTCGGATCGCACAGGCGATCGCCGACCTTTCCTATTCCAATCCCTTTCTGCCGCGCCGCATCGAGCTGGAGCGCGAGGCGCTGGGCGATGCCTTTGACGAGCACGAGCCGGACTGGAACCAACGTCCCGACATCGCCGACCTGCACCCGAATCTGATCGCACTCATCGATCTCACCACGAAGCTCGCCGAGCGGCTGCGCGAAAAGCTGCTCAAGGGCGCCGCGCCTAGCGATGAAGAAGCGGCGCTGTATCAGGATCTCGCGACATTCGTTCTCTATCACCGTTACCACGAGGGCTTCGACCGCACGATCCTTGAGGCGATCAACCGCCCGTCGGCGACCGCACGCGTCGCGCTCTACGAGCCGTTCGAGGAGGATGCGGTGCGCCTTCTCGAACTGCCCGGCCTGCCGACGCCCGACGCCGCGGAGTATGCGCATCTCTTTGCGCTCTTTTTCCAGGTCCGCCGGGCGTACCACCACATCTTCAGTTTCATCCTCGGCGTGTCGCAGCCTTCAATCCGTCTCCGCGCCGCGGTCTGGCAATCGATCTTCACGCACCACATGCGCCGCTACCGGAAGCTGCTCTACACCCGCATGTCCGATTTCACCACGCTCGTCACCGGCCCCTCGGGCACGGGCAAGGAGGTCGTCGCGCGGGCCGTCGGCCTGTCGCGATACATCCCCTTCAACCCGCACACACGCAACTTCACCGAGGATTTCGCCGGCTCGTTCGTCGCGCTCAACCTCTCGGCGATGAGCCCGACGCTCATCGAGTCCGAGCTCTTCGGCCACAAGCGTGGCGCGTTCACCGGCGCGATCGCCGACCGCATCGGCTGGCTCGAGAGCTGCCCGCCGCTGGGCACGGTGTTCCTCGACGAGGTCGGCGAGCTGGACTGCGCGATCCAGGTGAAACTGCTGCGCGTGCTGCAGACCCGCAAATTCCAGCGTCTGGGCGACACGAAGGACCGCCCGTTCCGCGGAAAGATCATCGCCGCGACGAATCGTGACATCGCCGCCGAGATGCACGCCGGCAGGTTCCGCACGGACTTTTATTATCGTCTTTGCAGCGACCTGATCACGACGCCGGCCCTACGCGAGCAGCTGGCCGATCGGCCGGAGGAGCTGGCGCACCTCACGGAGTTCCTGACGCGGCGCATCGTCGGCGAGGAGGAAGCCGCACCGATCGCCGCGCAGATCGTGAAGTGGATTGAGGAGAACCTCGGCGTGGATTACGCCTGGCCGGGCAACATCCGGGAACTGGAGCAGTGTGTACGCAACGTGCTGATCCGCGGTGAATACCAACCCGCGCGACCGCCGCAGGCCGAGGGCGAGCAGCAGAAGCTCATGGCCGACATCCACGCCGGGGCGCTGACCGCGGAGCAGCTTCTGCGACGCTACTGCAAGATCGTCTACGGCCTGTGCGGCAGCTACGAGCAGTCGGCGAAGCGACTCGGCCTCGATCGGCGGACGGTGAAGGCGAAGGTTGAAGCCGATGGGTGATCCGCGGTGTCACACCGCCGCGGTCGCCGCCCAGGCTCTGCAGAGTTCCTGGAGCACGTGCTCGCGGTATTCGAAGATCGCGCGGACGTCGCGCGCGACGAGCAGTTTGTGGATCAGCGGCGCGAGCGGGCCGCCGGGGACGGTGTAGTCGACGTCGTCGATGCAGAGCGTGCCGCCGTCGCGCGGTTCGAAGCGGTGCGTGTGGACCCACTGCTTGTACGGCCCGCGGAGCTGGCGATCGCTGAACGAGCGCGGCGGATCCCACGTGTTGATCTCGCTGCGCCAGCGCACCGGGATGCCGTGGATGCGCAGCTTGTAGTCGATGATCGTGTCCCGCTGGATCGGCGTCGGGCTCGCTGCGAGGACGTGAAAGTGCAGCAGCGCCGGCGTGATCCGCTCCAGGTTATGCACATCGGAGAAAAATTCGAAGAGCTGCTCCGGCGTGCGCGGCAGGAACATCTCCGTGTGGAGATGGTAGCGTGATTTGGTTATGCGGGTGATCGTGATCATTTTGTGATTGACCGCCTCACGTCACCTTCGCGATGAGCAGCGTGCGATCATCATCGGGGTCGCGGCCCTCGGCGAAGGCGTTGAGATCGGCGAGAACTGCATCGATGATCCCGGCCGCGTCTTTGCGGCACTTCTTGATGGATTGGTCGAGTCGTTCGACGCCGAAGAGATCGCCGGCGCGGTTGCGGGTGTCGGTGATGCCATCGGTGTAGAGCAGGATCTGATCGCCGGGAGTGAACTGCATGGAAGCGGCGGGGAAGGGAGAGTCGGGGTCGATGCCCAGCGGGATTCCCCCGACGTTTTCGAGTTCGAAGACCTGGCCGGTCTGGCATCGCTTGACGCGCGGCGGAGGATGACCGGCGGAGCTGTAAGTGATGCGGCGCGTGGCGGGGTCGTAGACGGCGAAGAAAGCGGTGACGAAACGCGCGGTGCCCCCGGTGTAACGGGCGGCGAGATGGTGATTAAGGTAGGCGAACATTGCGGCGGGATCGACATCGGAATCTTGGGCGCATCGGGAGGTGCCGATGGTGTGTGCGAGGGCGTGTGTGATGGCCATGAGCACCGCGGCGGGGGAGCCGTGGCCCGCGACGTCGGCGATGAGGATGCCCCAGCGGCCGCCGGGCAGCGGGAAGAAATCGTAGTAGTCGCCGCCGGCCTGCGTGGCGGGGGCGTAGAAGGCGGCGAGGTCGAGCGTGGGGATCTTCGGCAGCTCCTGCGGCAGCAGCGAGCGCTGGATGTCGGCGATGATCTTCATCTCACGGTCGAGCGAGGCGTTGGCCTTGCTGAGCTGCGCGGCGAGGACGAGATTGTGCGTGGCGCGGCCGAAGAGATTGGTGTTGAGCACCATCTGCGGCAGGGATTCGGGGTCGAAGGCGTTGGGCTGTTTGTGGATGAAGACGACGAGGTTCAGTGCCTCTCCGCCGTCGAAGACGGGTAGTGCGGCGAGCGAGCGGTAACCGCGGAGTAGGTGGGCCGCGGGGTCGGCGGGGCTGATGTCCAGGTCGCCGATGATGCGGGCCTCGTTGCCGAACATCATCTCGCCGAGCAGGCCGCCCTCGAGGACGGGCAGGCGTTCGCGGTGGGTCCACGGTTCGGGCGCGACCTGGCCTCGCACGGTGTCGCGCGCCAGCAGGAACTTCGGCGGCGCAACGCCGCGCCGCGACAGCGAGAGGATCCTGTCGTAGTGGAGCACCTCGGCCATGCGCACCGTGTACTCGCGCACCATCTCCTGCGGATCGACGTGCATGCTGACGCGGCGCATCGTCTCGGTGACGTGCGCGACGCGCTGCTTCCAGTCGAGCGTGGAAGCGCTGAGCAGGTCGAAGGCGTTGTCGGACGATGAACTCATTGCCGTTTTATCCCGCGTTTTTGGCGATCATCTTCCGCACCGCGGGCAGCAGCTTCACTGGGACCGACACCAGTGAGAAGCGGCGGCTGCGGTAGCTCGCTTCGTCCTCTGTCGTCGCCTCGTCGGGCGTCTGCTTCTCGTAGTGGGCAAGCACGCGGCGGATTTTGGTTTCCTTCCAACGCCGCGGAGATCGCGATGGATTCGTATGTTTCATTGCTTGTGCCTCCATTCTACTCTGGGGTTTCGCGGGAAGCGCTCCCCTCGAAGACTCGGGTCGCGGCTAAACTAGATCGCATCGTGCGGATGAAACTCGAATCCCTTCGATTCCCTTCCTAGGATCGTGCGTGCAGGAAGCCATCTCCATCAACTTCGACCGCCCGCTTCCAATCTTCCCGCTCCCCGGGGCGGTGTTGCTGCCGCACGGGCTTCTGCCGCTGCACATCTTCGAGCCGCGGTACCTGCAGATGACGCAGGAGGCGCTCGATTCGCACGGCCTGATCGTGATGGGGCAGTTCGAGGGCGCCGTGAATCAGAAGCAGTACCTGCACGGCAAGCCCACGCTGCGCGAACATGCGTGCATCGGCTACTGCCGGCAGTATCGGCCGCTCAATGACGGGCGTTATCTGCTGCTGCTCTGCGGGCTCTGCCGGGTGCGCATCGTGCGCGAGGTGGACCACGAGCCGTATCGCCTGGTGATGCTCGAAGCGACGGAAGTCGGTGACGGCGGCTCAATCGACGACGGCGAAGACCTGCCCGGTGTCCGTGAGCGGATCAGGACCGCGCTGGCCGACCCGGCGCTGCGGAAGCTCGAGTCGGTCCGCGAGCTTCAGGATGTGATCAAGAAGACCATCCCGGCGACGGCGATGGTGGACATCGTCATCTCGATGCTCTGTGATGAGCCGGAGGACCGCTACGCGATGCTCGTCGAGGCCGATCCGCAGAAGCGGGCGGATTGGCTGCTTGCGAAGCTGGAGTCCCTGCGCGGCTCTCACCCCGCCGACGGTGAGTAGTGGTATTTCCATGCAATCATGCCCGCAACTTCCACGTTGAAACCAGTGCGTGGTAGATTTAGCATGACGCTGTTCACCCGTTAAGGAATCCGGCCATGTGGAAGACTGTTCTAGCGGTGATCCTGTCGCTGACGTTTTCGATAGCCGCGTTGGCGGCGGACAAGGACAAGCCCAAGGACAAGGACGCTCCGAAAGCCAAGGACGCTCCCAAGCCCAAGGCCAGACCCAAGACGATGATCGATCAGCCCAAGGGGCCGGTGGATCAGACGCCGATCTTCGTGGGCAACAAGGCGCTCGAAGATGCGGTCCGGCCCTACGTGTTCGACAAGCGCGGCACGGACAAGCCGCTCGTCGTCGGCGACGTCAAGGACATCTCGACCCTTTCCATCAAGGGCAAGAAGATCACCTCGATCGAGGGCCTCGAGCACTGCATGAGCCTGCACCAGATCGAGCTCAGCGACAATCAGGTTGAGGACCTCTCGCCGCTCAAGGACCTGGAGTATCTGCAGTCGATCGACATCGCGCGCAACAAGGTCGCCGACCTGTCGCCGCTGGCCGACCTGCACAATCTGCAATACCTTGAAGCGTCGGGCAATGCGATTGCCGACCTCAAGCCACTCGCCGCGCTGACGAACATGAACGCGCTCTACCTCTCGGGCAACAAGATCGCCGACCTGGCGCCGCTCAATGGGCTCAAGAAGGTGCGCTCGCTCTACCTCGGCGGGAATCCCATCGCCGACGTCTCGCCGCTGACGGAGCTCGTCTGGCTCTCGACGGTGGAGCTCAAGGACACGAAGGTCGCCAGCGTCGCGCCGCTCGCCGGGCTCAAGGAATTGCGTTATCTGTTTCTGGAGAACACACCGGTCCCCGATTTGACTCCGCTGGCCGACGCCGCGGAGAAGGACGCCGCCGGCCCGCAGAACTTCGCCCCGTTCCTCCGCGTATTCATGGGCAAGAGCAGCACCGTCCCGGCGAACCAGATCGCACGCTTGAAAAAGGCCGGCGTCCGGTTCGAAGAATAAGTTTCCCGTCACCCGTTACACTGACCGGCATCAAACAAAGGACCACCCGATGAGCAAACGCACCTGGACGAAGTGCATGCTGGCTTTGATCGCGACGGCGGGACTCGCTTGCGCTTCCGCATCGGCCGGTGATTGGGGGCACTGGCGCGGGCCGAATTACAACGGTTCGACCGATGAGGCCGAGCTGCCCACGCAGTTCTCGCGCACCGACGGCGTCAAGTGGTCCGCGCCGATGCCCGGCCCCTCCGCCGGGACGCCGATCGTCGTCGGCGACAGTGTCCTCGTCTCCAGCACCGATCCATCGAAGCAGCAGCTCGTGGCGATCTGCCTCGACCGCACGACCGGCAAGGTGAAATGGAGCCACGATGTCAGCAGCGGCTATCAGGCCGGGGGCGCCGGCGACAAACTCCACCTCGATGAGCGCAGCAACTACGCCTCGCCGTCGCCGGTGAGCGACGGCAAGGTCGCGATCTTCGTCTACGGCAACGGCGACTTCATCGCATTCGACATGGACGGCAAGCAGCTCTGGTACAAAAACCTGCAGAAGGAATACGGCGACTTCGCGTATCAGTGGACGTTCTCGGCGAGCCCGACGATCTACGAGGGCAGGCTTTACCTGCCTATTTTGCAGCGCAACGAGCCGGCGCAGGGCGGCCGCGGAAAGCAGGGCGCCGAATCATTCCTGCTGGCGCTGGACCCGATGACGGGCAAGGAGCTTTTCCGCGCCGTGCGCCCGACCGATGCGGTGAAAGAATCGCGCGAGAGCTACGGCAGCGTGATCCCCTTCGAGGGCGCAGGCCGCAAGGAATTGATCATCGGCGGCGGCGACATTCTCACGGGCCACGACCCGGCGACCGGGGCCGAGCTCTGGCGCTGGGGAACGTACAACCCCAGTCACCGCGAGGTGTGGTGGCGCGTCGTGCCTTCGCCGGTCGTCGCCGACGGCGTGGTCGTGATCAACGCACCGAAGAAGGCCCCGACCTACGCGGTCCGCACCGGCGCCAAGGGCGATGTCAGCTCCTCGGGCCTGGCGTGGAAGAGCGCCGACGGCAGCGTGATCACATCCGATGTCCCGACGCCGCTTTTCTATCAGGGCAAGCTGTTCGTGCAGTCGGACATCAAGAAGAGCATCTCGGCGGTCGAGCCGGCGACGGGCAAGATTCTGTGGACCACGCCGCTGACGGGCACGGACATGTTCTGGTCTTCGCCGACCGGAGGCGGCGGGCATATTTACACGATGAACGTCCGCGGCCACGTCGTCGTCCTCGACCCCGCGACCGGCAAGATTCTTCTGCGCACCCCGATGGCCGCCGAGGATGAGAACGACATGCGCTCCAGCATCGCCGCGGCGGGCGGCAATCTCTTCATCCGCACGAACAAGGCGCTGATTTGCGTCGGAAAGTAAATTCCCTCCATGCGAAATTATTTGATGCTCCCCGCGTTCATCGTGCTCGTCGCCTCCGCCGTTTTCGCGGACACCGCGAAGCAGAATGACGATGGGGTGATCTCCATCGAGATTGCCAAGCCCGCGGCGAAGGTCACGACGGATTACACCGCCACCCGCTGGGGGATGTACGAGGTTGCCTCGCTGACCGATGGCGACAAGCCCGCCGCGGGCGGTGTCACGGTCTCGATCGGCGACCGCAAAGCGACTATCGAAAACGGCCATACGCTCATCTTCATCAAGGACGGCAAGAACGCGATCACCGCGGAGTCGACCGACGGCAAGGCGATCCGCGGCCTGTTCTTCTCACCCGCTTCCGAGGGCAAGCCGATCGTGCAGGCCGAGGACGGCTCCATCACGCTCGGCTGCGCCGATGCCACCGTCCACGGTGTCACACTCCGCTACGAATCCGCCCCCGCCAAAAACTGCCTCGGATACTGGGTCAAGGAAAAAGATTGGGCTTCGTGGACGTTCGACGTCAAAACCCCCGGCACTTTCAATCTCACCGTGCTCGCGGGCTCCAACGGCGGCTCGGCCATCGAGATCAAGGTCGGCGAGCAGGCCCTGAAATTCACCACCAAAAACACAGGCAACATCCACAACCACGCGATCGCCGAGGCCGGCACCGTCACGATCGACAAGCCCGGCCCGGTCACGCTCAGCTTCAAACCCACGAAAAAAGTTGGCGGCGCGATCATGGACCTCCGCGCGATCTATCTCCGACCCGCAGCGAAGTGAAGCGGGGAATATCACGAAGGCACGAAGAGCGCAAAGGCGCGAAGGAAGGCAGGGGATTTTGATGAGGAGGAAATCGGACCGGGGTGGTGGTCGCCGCCCGGCTGTTTTCTGATTGAGAAATCTTCTTCTGCTACTTCTCTTTTTTCACTTCTTCTTCGCGCCTTTGCGCTCTTTGCGCCTTCGTGAAAAAGTCCCCGATCGGCAATGCGTGTCAGACGCTCGGCGGGAGCGGGGCGGCGGCGCCGAGGCGGGAGACGAATTCGATGCCGGCGACGAATTCGGCGCCATCGGCGTGGCAGTGGGCGACGCGGCCGAACATGGCCTTGATCTCGGGGCCGGGCAGATAGACGGCGATGCCCTCACGGGCTTCGAGCGGCAGTGTGAGACGGAGCTTGAGGCCCGAGCGCGAGACGTCGGTCGCGATCGCGCTGATCGTATCGACGACGCCCGGCTCCTTGAGGCGCGCGACGACGACGGGCAGCTCGCACTTCTTGCGGTCAAACCCGCGGCGGTTGGCGGCGGGCGGCGCGGTGGCGGCCAGTTCTCCCAACGCGCCGGCGAGGTCGGCCAGCTCCGCGCCGCTGAACGTGAGGCTGCCGGGGCGCGGCATGGCCGGTGGTGCGGTGGCGGGTTTTGCAGCGGTGACCGATTTCATGTGGACCTCGGAAAGAAAGAAATGCGCTTCGCGTCTTTTAGGAAGATCGACGGCAATTCCGGGGGACTTGATGATGTCTGAGGGAAATTCCCTTGACAGCCGCGCGCGTCCAATAATTCCCTCACCGTCGGGATGCGGTGTGGGAGGTGAAAAAGATTGAATTTATCGTGACGTGCGGCGGTGCGCGTCGGGGGTCACGACGAAGCGTAGCGGAACTGCTCGCCCTCGAAGAGCTCGCTGACGGTGCAGCCGACGAGCTCGCCTGCGGGGAGGTGGACCATGACGGATCCGATGTGATCGGTGCCCTCGTCGATGATCATCTCGGAGTGGCCGTTCTTGGGAAAAAGCTGCTGGACGCGCAGCTTGATTTCGTCTTCTTCGTATCGGCGGGCGTTGTTGGACATGGGATCCTTTGTGAGACGCGGGGATGGTACCACAACGGCCGGATTGCGCGAGAAAAATCTGGAAGAAGAAAAGGGATTACCACAGAGGCGCAGATACACAGAGGAAGGCGGGGGAGGTGATGCAAGGCGGGGACAGGTAAGGGGGTTGCAGAGGAAGGCTGAGAATCGGGGGAGACCTGATTCATAGGCACTAAAGTGCGCATGCCTCGCGTCATTTTTTGCTGAGCGCGGCGCGGTAGGGTTTCATGTCCATCGCGGGGTAACGCAGCGCGACGCCTGCAACGGTTTCTTCGTTCCAGTACGGATCGCCGGGGCTGGGGAAGCCGATGGCGGCTCGCTGCTCGAGGCTGGCGTTTTCAAGGAAGTGCGCGAGCTCGGGGTATTCACCGTAGCGGGGCCAGCGGTAGTGGCCGATGAAGTTGTGCTTGGTGGAGTGGTAGACCATGTGATGCGTGAAGCGGGAGCCGTCACGGTCGAGCATGGCCGAGCCGCGGTGGACGGTGGACATGGAGAAGACGAGCAGGTCGCCGGCCTTGGCGGTGAGCGGCAATTCTTTTTCGTAGAGCTCGGGGTGCTGCTGGCGGTAGTAGTGCGAGGGGAACGCGGGCAGGTGCTTGGCGAACTTGTTGGGCACGACATAGGTCGGGCCGAGTTTCGCGGTGACATCGGTGTAGTAGAGGATCAGATTGACCTGGCGGTAGTCGCCGTCTTCGCGGGGGACGACGAGCGTATTGCCCTGGTAGTCGGCGTGGAGTTGCTGGTCGAAGTCGGCGCCTCCGCCATATTTGGCCCAGAGACAGGAGCGCGAGAGGTAGACGTCGGGGACGCCAAGGATCTGCTGGGCGAGTGCGATGAGTTTGGGGTGGGTGCAGGCGTTGTTGAGGGCGTCGCCGTCGAAGGGGAACTCGAACTTGGTGGCTTCGGTGTCGGTGGTGAGGTGGGTGTAACGGTGCGGGGCCGCGGCGAGCTCTTTGGCGGTGGGGGTGTAAAGGTGGACATCGCGCATGGCGGCCCGCACCTCGGCGGGCTTGAGGAATCCGCGGATGACGGTGTAACCATCCTCACGCAGGGCGGCGATGTGCTTGGCGAAGTCGGGCTGCTTGCGGGTCTTGCTCATGGGGCGAGTTTTAGTGGGCCGGGGGCGATTGGGCAAATGCGACTCCTTCGTCGCACCTGCAACTGTCGGCCCGGACCCGGGTCAAAGTTTGTTTTCTTTGTGTTTTCTGCGTTATCCGGGTTGAACTGCGGCGATCCGTGGCGGGGGATTCGACGTATAATGGTTGCCTACCTGATCCCGCTAACCCGCTCACCGGAGATTGCCCATGCGGTTTGCCCTGGTCGCTGCGATGGTCGCCTGTGTTGCACTGCTGCGTTTGGCTGAGACGAGCCACGCCGAGGAGACGAAGACTGTGCCCGATGCTCTGAACTTCACTGTCAAGGATATTGGTGGCAAGGACGTCGAGCTCGGCAAGTACGCCGGGAAGGTCGTCGTCATCGTGAACGTCGCCAGCAAATGCGGCTACACGAAGCAGTACAAAGGCCTTGAGGCGCTGCACGAAAAATACGGCGAGAAGGGTCTGGCGATCCTCGGCTTCCCGTGCAACCAGTTCGGCGGTCAGGAGCCCGGCACGGAAGAGCAGATCAAGGAGTTCTGCGAATCGACGTTCAAGGTGAAATTCGACATGTTCAGCAAGATCGAGGTCAACGGCGCGAACAACGCGCCGCTGTACAAGTATCTGACGGGCAAGGATGCGCCGGTTGCCGACAAGGGGCCGGTGAAATGGAACTTCGAGAAGTTCATCATCGGGCGTGATGGCAAGCTGATCGCGCGGTTCCGCTCGGCGGTCGCGCCGGACTCCAAAGAGTTCATCAAGGAAATCGAGCAGGCCCTGGCGGCCAAGTAAACCAGCAGCACTTCGCGGGGGCGTGAAGCGCAGGAGCGAACCATGTCGAGCCATCTGAATCCCCGTATCGCGCGTTTGATCACCGGTGTGTCGCTGTCGCTGATTCTGGCGATGGGCGTGGCGCCAACGGCGTGGGCCGCGACGCCTTCCACGGCGGACAAGAAGAAGGCGGAGGCCGCGGCGGAGGTCGAACGTCTCAAGAAAGAGCTTCCGGGCTTGCAGAAGGATCTCAAGAAGGCGACCGACAAACGCGACGATCAGAAGAAGGAGATCGACGCTGCGGCGGCGGACGCCAAGGCGAGCGTCGAGGCGCTCAACGCGGCGCGGGCTGCGAGCACCGAGGCCCGGGGCAACGAGGCGGCGGTGATCTCGGGCCTGCGCAAGAAATCGGAGTCGGATCCGGCCGTGGCGGCGGCTTCCGCGGCGCTCAAGGATGCGCAGGACAAGTTCAAGGCCGCGTCGGACAAGGCGGTCGGGCCGCTGGCCAACACCGAGGCCTACAAGGCGGCTCAGGCCGAGGTCGATGACGCGACGGCCTCGATGAAGAAACTGCAGGAGAACCCCGATAACGACAGCCCGGCTGAGCGTGCGCGGCTGGCGCAGGCGATGGTGGCGGCGCAGAAGAAGCTGGGGAGCATGCGTGACGAGGCGATCGCGGCGGACCCGGCGGCGGCGGCGGCCCGCGCGAAGCTGACGGAGGCCGAGGCGGCGATGGCGGACGTGAACCGCAAGATCGATGAGGCCAACAAGAGCGATCCGGCGCGACTCGAAGCGCACAAGCATGCCGAGGAGACGGCCAACGCGATGCACGAGGCCGAGGCGGCCAATGCCAAGAGCCAGGGCAAGCTCTCGGCGGCCCGCGCCGCGGCCCGCGCGACCGACATGGAATACCAGAAGGCCTCGAAGCTCGTCGAGCAGACGAAGAACATGATCCTCGCCAACGGCGGCAAGCCCTGATGTGAGCCAACGCCCATGCAGTGCAACATCGATCAACGAGGCCGGCGTGTGCGGCGGATATATGGCTGGGTGATGCTCGCCGCCGCGGCGGTTGTGGCGCTGTGCGGAGGCATGGGGTGGTGGACGGGATGGTGGGTGTGGGCGGCCAGCGGGGTGCTTGCGGCATCGGGGGTTTTTGCGTGGTGGGAGTCGCGCAAGGGGTGGTGCGCGGTGCGTGCGATGGGCATCAAGACGCCGGTTTGAACGCCACCGCGGGGCCCGCCTTCAATAATTTGCTTGACTCTGCTGCGGCCCTGCGCGACAATCTTCGGACCCCGCCCCACGAGGCGATGAGCGGGGATTATCTCGTTCTGGGTTTTTAAAGGAAGCACGGATGCTCTCAATCATTGGCGGCAAGGCACAGCGGTTCCTCTGCGGTGGTGTTTTGATCGCGGCGATGGCGTTTGCAGCGCCGGTTCACGCCGACACCGTTCAGCCCACCGACGTCCTGCCCGTCCCGCGCTACGGCACCGATCCGATGTCGGTCGACTATGCCGTCGGCGGCGGCCACACCATCACCTCCATGAAGCTCACGCTCACCGACGCCTCAAACGACCAGGTGGCTCCGCCCGTGTTCCCGATCCCGGTCGTCTCGTTCTTCGACGTCTTTGCCGAGATCACGATCGACGGCAACGTCTACACCGCCACCGGCCTGGGCGGCGTGCAGATCGACGCGACGCTTACCCCCGGCGTCTTCAACACCGAGCTGATTTCCCTGGACATCAGCGGCGGCACGCTCCCCGCCGGTTTCCAGCTTCAGGAAAGCCCGTCGGACGCCTCGACCGGCACCACCACCGAGACACCGGCCGGCGGCGGATATTTCCACATCGACAGCTTCTTTGATGTCTTCACCGAACTGAGCATCGACGGCGGCACGAGCTGGACGCCCGGCTCGTCGCCCATGCACGTCACCGCCATTCCCGAGCCTACCGCGCTGGCCACGATGGGCCTCGGCTTGCTCGCACTGGTCCGCCGCCGCCGCCGCTGAGCTGAAGCGCGAACCACTCAGACAGATCAGATCACACGGGTCGGCCGATTTCGGCTGGCCCGTGTTTCATTGTGTTTCGGGCCTCGGGTCTTGCGTCTCGCGTTTCCCGTCTTTAACGCGAGACCCGAGAATCAAGGCCCGAGACTACGGCAGTCTGCTGGGGTTGAGATTCGGCGGGCCGATGGCCATGCGGTCGAGGCCGACGATGAATTCCTCGGTGTTCTTTTCGCCCGGTTCGTTGGAGCGGGTGACGGTGACGGTGACGCGCGCCGGGGCCGGTGTTTTTTCGGGGAAGGAGACGAGGTCCATGGGGTGGGGCGTGACGGGCTGCGCGTCGCCGATGCCGTAGGAGACGCGGAAGGTGCGCGTGTTGGTGAGGTAGACGATCTTGGCGCTCAAGCCGTCGGGGCGGTAGGTCGGCATGTCCTGCGTGGTCGATCCGGAATGGGAGGTGACGGTGAGTGTCGGTCGATCGATCTTGTTCTTGCGCCAGCGGAGCAGGAGCATTTCCTTGCCGCTTTCATCGGTGAAGCTCATGTCGATGGCCTGATCGAGATTGAGGTCCCAGATGATGGGCCGCATGGCGAGCATGAGGGCGAAGTTGGGCTTGTCCTTGGGCAGCTCGCGGAAGAATTTGAACTGCTGTCCGCGGAGGGGGTGGATGATGTACTGGCCGAGGTTGTTGAATTTGCCGTCGCCCTCGATGTAGATGTCGTTGGGGAGGACGGGGCCGCCGAAGCGTTCGTCGATGACGTTGATGGGGACGGCGGCGACGGCGGGGGTGGGCGGCGGGATGAGGTAGTAGCGTGCGAGGAAGTAGCCGCTGAGCGACGCGGAGGCGAGGATGAAGCTGAGAGTTCCGAGGATGATGACTTCGCGGCGTTTGGCGGCTTCGGAGCCGGAGGCGTTCTGGGAGACGAGGAGCTTGGAGCTGGACATCCCCTTCGACGAGCCGCGTGACTTGGATTTTTTGACGAAGGATCTGGAGGCGCCGGGGACGGGGCCGGATTGGGCGGCGGCTTGGAGCGCCGAGGAGGATTTGGCCTCGGCGGGGATGACGGAGGACTTGGACGCGGCGAGCAACTCGATCTCCGCCGCGGGGATCACGGGCGGGATCGTGGAGATCTGGGGGACGTTAGCGGGGGGCTTGGCGGTGGCGGGCGTAGTCGGCGCGGGCGGCGGTGTTGGCGGAGCGGCGGGTCTTGCGCTGGGCAGGTCGCGTGAGGATTTTGCGGCGGGCAGTGAGTTGGAGGATTTCGCCGCGGGGAGCGCCGAGGAGGATTTGGCTTTGGCGGCGATGACGGGCGTGGGGCTTTCGGGGCGCGGCGTGGGCGGCGCGACTTTCGGCGATGCGGGCGGCGGCGACTCGGGCCTGCCGGGGCGCGGGGCGGGTGTGCGCGCTGCGGGGGGAGTGGGAACGGGGGGCTGGGGGCTGAAGGTTTGGGGCTGGGGCGGCGTTTCGACGGGGGCTTGCGGCAGCGGATTGCGGCCCGCGCTTGCGGCGAGCAGGTCGGCAAGGCCGGGTTCGGGCGCCTGCTCGACAAAGTCGAGCGCCGATTGAAGCTCGGCGATCAGATCGGCGTAGGTGTCGTAGCGGTCGGCGGGCAGCGTCGCCATCGTCCGCATCAGGATCTCGGCGGTAGCGGCGGAGATGTCGGGGCGGATGGTGCGGATGTCGGGCGCGGATTTGCGGAGGCGCGCGAGCACGACCTCCATCACGTTCTTGCCGTTGAACGGCGGCGCGGCGGCGAGAAGGTGGTAGAGCGTCGCGCCGAGGCTGAACATATCGGCGCGGTGATCGACGGCCTTGCCCTGCGCGCGTTCGGGCGCGATGTAGTAGGGCGTGCCGCGCACGGTTTCACCGGTCTTGCCGGCGGGACCAACGAGGCCGAAGTCCACGACTTTCGCGACGCCCTCATCGTTGAGCAGGATGTTCTGCGGCTTGATGTCGCCGTGGACGAGATTGATGCGTGCGGCGGTGGAGAGGCCCTGCGCCACATCGATCGCCAGGCGGAGCAGACGCTGCTCATCGATCGGCTCGCGGCGGCTGAGCATGTTCTCCAGCCGCTGCTTGCCGGAGACCAATTCCATGATGATGTACGGCTGATCGTGGTGCGTGCCGATCGAGTGGACCTGCACGACATTCGGATGGTTCACGGCGGCCAGCGCGCGGGCCTCGGCGAGGAACTCGTGGAGCACCTGCTTGCGGTCGGAAGCGTCACTCGCATCGGGGCGGATGACCTTGATGGCGACGCGGCGGCCCAGCTGCTCGTCGAGCGCCTCGAACACCGTGCCCATCGCCCCGGCACCGAGCCTGCGCACAACGACAAACTGCCCGATCCGGCCCGGCACGGTGAGAACCGCGCCGCAGCCGGGACAGGCAATCGAGCTCAGAGGCACCGCGCCTTCAAGATCCGTCTGTCGTCCGCAACGGACGCACCGGATCTTGGCCACGGGGTCGAGCGTGACGTCTTGGGTAGCCTGCTGCACCAATCCGCGCCACCTCCCACTGCATGGAAGATTGTACGACACATACGCCCAAAAGCTAACGAAACCCGCGCCCGGCTCAACAGTTTACGTTTACGGACCCAGCGGGTTTTTTCTATTGACAAACCGCGGGGCCACCGAGCGTTAGAAAGGGTTAACAAGAAAAGACCCCGACCGAAGTCGGAGCCTTTTGGGCCCATTCAATCCCGCGATGAGCCGATTCAACGTGTCAATTCGTAGATATTAAACGTACAGGAAAACTCATTCTTCTCGTCCGCCTCGTGTCGCCGGCTCTCCCGGAGTGTCCACCGAGCCGCCTTCAATTCCGGGAAGTACGCGTCGCCGGTGACTTCCGTGTGGATCACCGTCAGGTAGATGCGATCGGCCAGGCCCAGCGCCGCTTCATAGATCTGCTGACCGCCGATCACGAAGACCTCGCCGTCCCCCGCGGACATCGCCAAGGCCGTCTCGATGTTTGCCGCAACCTCCGCGCCGGCCGCCTTGTAACCCGCATCCCGCGTCACCACGATGTTCCGCCGCTCCTTCAAAGCCCCCTTCATCGTCTCCCACGTCTTCCGCCCCATGATCACCGTGTGCCCCTTGGTCGTCTGCATGAAATACCGCATGTCCGCCGGCATCTTCCACGGCAGCCCCCCGGCGCGACCGATCACCCGGTTCTCGCTCATCGCGGCGATGAGTGAAACCGTGGCGGGCCGCGCGGGTTGTTTATGGTCTGTCATCACAATCACCCGTTACCCCACATCACACAGCGACCGGCGCCGCGATGTGCGGCCACGGCTCATAATTTTCCAGCGTGAAATCCTCGAACCGGAACCCGTCAATGTCCTTCACCGCCGGATTGATCCGCATCGTCGGCAGCTTCCGCGGCTCCCGGCTGAGCTGCTCACGCACCTGCTCCATGTGATTCGTGTAGATGTGCGCATCGCCGAACGTGTGCACAAAATCGCCCGCCGTCAGGCCCGTCACCTGCGCGATCATCATCGTCAGCAGCGCATAGCTCGCGATATTGAACGGCACCCCAAGAAACAAATCCGCGCTCCGCTGATAAAGCTGGCACGAAAGCCTGCCATCCGCGACGTAGAACTGGAAAAGCGTGTGGCACGGCGCCAGCGCCATCTTCGGAATGTCCGCCACGTTCCACGCCGACACGATCAGCCGCCGTGAATCGGGGTTGCGCTTCAGATCCTCGACCACCCCTCGAATCTGATCCACATGCCCGCCGTCCCGCGTCGGCCAGCTCCGCCACTGATAACCGTAAATCGGCCCCAGCTCGCCGGTCACCGGGTCCGCCCACGCGTCCCAGATCTTCACACCGGCTTCCTTCAGCGGCCTGACATTCGTCTCGCCACGCAAAAACCACAGCAGCTCGTGGATCACGCTCTTGAGATGCACCTTCTTGGTCGTCACCAGCGGAAAACCCGCCGCAAGATCGAAGCGCATCTGATGACCGAAAAGCGACCGTGTCCCGGTCCCCGTGCGATCCGCCTTCGGCGTGCCGCTGTCCAGCACCCTCTGCAACAGTTCCAGATATTCCTTCATCGCGCGCATGATATCACGGACGAAAGGCTAATGACGAATGACGACGGCTTCGACAGCGCTTCGCTAAATTCGAATGACGAATGAAATTCCAATGATCAAATTCCAATGGGGAAAGGCGAACGACGTCTCCGCTCCGTCATTGGAATTTGGAATTTGATCATTCTTTCGTCATTCGAATTTCGTCATTCGAATTTCACTCCCCGCTTCCGGGTTTCACCCGCTGCGTTTACGATACGCCCATGAATGCATCCACTCCGATCCCCGTCGCTGTCGTCGGCGTTGGCCGAATGGGCCGCCACCACGCACGCATCTACCACCAACTCCCCGGCGCCAAGCTCCTCGCCGTCGTCGATCGCGACGCCGACCGCGCCGGCGCCCTCGCCGATGAATATGGCTGCGACTGCGTCGCCGACGTCGCCGAGCTGCTGGCCAAGCATCCGACCGTCCGCGCCGTCTCCATCGCCGTGCCCACCGAGTATCACGAGGCCGTCGCCGCGCCGCTGCTGGAGCGCGGCGTCGCCTGCCTCATCGAGAAGCCCCTCGCCGGCTCCGTCGATTCCGCGCGCCGAATCGCCGACGCCGCCAAGAAACACAACACCCTCGTCCAGGTCGGCCACAGCGAACGCTTCAATCCCGTCCTCCGCGGCATCTCCGACCTGCACATCACGCCCCGATTCATCGAAGTCGATCGCGTCGCCCCGATGCGTTTCCGCTCCGTGGACGTCGGCGTCGTCTTCGACCTCATGATCCACGACCTCGACATCGTCCTCATGCTCACCGGCTCCCCCATCAAAGAGGTTCGCGCCACCGGCGTCGCCGTCCTCGGCGAACACGAGGACGTCGCCAACGCACGCATCGAATTCGAGAACGGCTGCGTCGCCAACCTCACCGCATCACGCCTCGCCCTCAAGACCGAACGCAAGCTCCGTGTCTTCTCCGAGACCGCCTACATCTCGCTCGACTACGCCAAGAAGGCCGGCGTGATCATCAGCCGCACCGACAACACCGCCGCGCTCCACGATGTCCGCGCCCAGCTCCAGGCCGGCGCCGATCTCTCCGATGTCGATTACATGTCGCTGGTGAATGTGAAAAACGTCGAGATCACGGATGAGGAGCCGCTCCGCGCCGAGCTGAGCAACTTCCTCGACGCCGTGCAGGGCAAAGCCGCCCCCGCCGTGGACGCCGCCGCGGGTTTCCTCGCCGTGGACGCCGCCGAAAAAGTCGTCGCCGCGATCCGCTCCCACCAATGGCACGGCCTGGAAGCCGCGAAGATTTGACGCGGTCCAAATCTTGGGTGCCACGGCCAGCGAGTCTTCGAGTCGGCCGTGTCCCCGCGTCGTGCGCCAAGACACACGGCCGACTCCGCAAAGCCTGCGCTGGCCGTGGCACCCCGCGCTCGCCGTTCTACCGCTTCTTAATCTCCCGAAACACCGGCGCCTCGCTGAGCGTGAAAAGCACCACCTCTTCGCCCGTCACCGTGCTGATGTCGTGGTGCATGCTCAGCGGCTTGATGCCGGTGACGTCCTCGACCATCGCCTCAAGCACCGGGCGGGCCGTTTCCACGAGCTGCATCCGCACCTGCTTGAGCAGGTCGCGGCCCTTCTCGACGGGAATGGTCTTGACGAGCTGCCGCTCCGCTGCCGTCAAGACGCCGTGCAGACGCACCACCAGCAGATCGCCGACCAGGTTCGTGCGGATCTCCTTGGGGCCCAGTCCCATGTAGTCCTGCGCAAAGCGCGTCATCGCCTGGCTGACCCCCGCTTCGATTTCGCCTTGTGTTTTCATAGCAGCCCTTTCGCGGATCCCCGAGACTTTTTCGTCACAACCTTCTTAACCTGCATCCGCTTCACCCTTCTTGAGGGCGG
>JAYVTU010000175.1:0-3781 GCA_043788485.1 Planctomycetota bacterium | reverse complement strand
GAAGGCGGCGCGCCGATCGATTCGTCGATGAAGTTCTGAACATCCCGCAGCGCCTGCAGCACCGTCTTCTCGCCGGATTGTTTCAACGGTGCCTTGGGCCGCTTGACGCCCAGCAGCAGCTCCTCGATGTGCTCGTGGAGGATCCGCGCGATGCGCTTCCGCTCGCGCTCCTGCGCGCGTGTCAGTTCCGACGCGAGCTTGCGCAGCTCCAACGACCGGACGCGCAGCGCCTGCTCGGCGTTCTTGCGCGCGGTGATGTCGGTGACCATGCCCGTGATCCTGATCGCCAGGCCGTTCTCATCACGCAGCGCGACCCGGTGGACCTCCACCCAGATGATCGATCCGTCCTTGCGGACGTAACGCTTCTCAAGGGACCACGAATCGGACTTCCCGCGCAGCACCGAGGCCATCTGCTTCATCAAGCGATGGCGATCCGCGGGATACGTGATGCCCATCGGGGTCTTGGTCAGCAATTCCTCGGCGGTGTACCCGGTGATCTGGCAGAACTTGGCGTTGACGCGCGTGAACCGGAAGTCCGGGGTGTCGGCCTGAAACATGCCGACGCCCGGCAGGTCGAACATCGCGCGGAAGGCCGCATCGCTGCTGCGCAGCGCCGCGCTGACCTCCTGCAGCAGCAGGAACGCGACCTTGTCCTTGCCGACGACCGCATCGACCTCGTGGTTCTTGAGCGCCTCGATGATCATCCCCGCCGAGACCAGCCGTTCTTCGAGCTCCTGGTAAGTCATCTTGCTGGGGTTCATAAGTTGGCCTCCACGAGCCGCAGCGCGAGCATCACCTTCGCGCGGTCGCTGAGGTTGCCCAGCAGGACGACGCGCGGCCCCGGGGAGACGAGGACCACCGCGGGCGTGATGAGGATGTTGTCCTTCACCGCTGCCTCGAAGTTTTTGGCGACGTCGATCGTCACGATCGTGTGGCGGCCCCTGAGATGCTTGCGGCACAGACCGCGCAGATTGCTCAGGGCCTGCGCCGAATTCGGCCCGTTGCCCACCATGTAGAGCCGCAGCTTGTAATGGGCGGCCCCGGCCTTTTTGATGCTTCGTGATTTAGTCTTGGGGGCTCGGCTCATCGGCCACCACGCTTCCGACTGACACGCTTGACGGGCATCATCATCGGCGGCAGCTCCGGAATTTCGGGGAACTCAATGCCCCGGTTCGTGATGTTGAACGCCTGCCGACGGTGGGAATGTGCCGAGCCGCGCGACTTGACGACCAGTACCTGCCGGCTGATCTGCTGCTCCTTCTCGACGAACCGGAGCTGGATCACCGCATCGACGACCGACGAGAACCCGATCCCGCTCAGCTCCTCGTCGGCGTTCTCCATGCCGGTGATCTGGTTGGTCATGATGCACGTGATGCCGCGCTCCTTGAGCACGCTGACGAGCCGCATCAGGTAATCGAACGCCGCCTGTTCCGAGCCCATGCGGACGCACGCCGACAGCGCATCGAGCGTGACGTGATCGGGCTTGAATTCGTCGATCGCCGTCAGGGCCCGGATCAGATGATCATCTGAGCCCATCGCCTCGGGAAGTCCCGTCTGCACCATCAGCTTTTTGGATCGCAGCGAGGGCCGCAGGTCGATGCCCGCGCTGAGCATCGCGGTGATCATCGCCTCCTTGGATTCCTCGAAGCTCAGGTAGAGCACGCGCTCACCGCGCTTGCACGCCGCCGCGACGAATGTGCTGGCCAGCGTCGTCTTGCCCGTCCCGCTCGTGCCGGTGATGAGGATGCAGGAGGTGCTGCGGAAGCCGCCGTCGAGCATCGTGTCGAGCCCGGCCAGGCCGGTGGAGACCTTGGGGCCCAGCGGCTGATGGGCCAGCTCCGCCTTGGTCAGCGGGAACAGCACGATCCCACGCTCGCCGATCACATAGGGATATTCGTTGGTCCCGAATCCCGACCCGCGGTACTTGATGACGCGCAGGCGGCGCGTCGCGACCTGCCCGATGACGCGGTGGTCGAGCCGGATCACGCAGTCGGCCATGAAGTCCAGGAACTCGAACTGGGGGTCGCTCTCGCGGAGCGCCTTGGCGGTCAGCACACTGGTCAGCCCCCGGTCGATGAGCCATTCGTGGATGCGGTAGAGCTCGTTGCGCTCCCGGCGGGCGTCGGCGAAGACGCGGAGCAGGACGTCCAGCGCGTCCATGACGACGCGCTTGGCGCCGATGCGCTTGATGTGCCCGCCGATGATCTCCAGCAGGCCGTGGATGTCGAACTCGCCGGAGACGACCTCATCCCCGAAGAGTCTCGCCTCGACGATGACGACCTTGCCGGCCTTCTCGAGCGCCTTGATGTTCCATCCCATCGACAGCGCGTTGGCGCGCACCGCCTCGGCGCGCTCTTCGAACGTGACAAACACGCCCGGCTCGCCGGCCATCGCGCCGGAGCAGAGGAATTGCAGGCCCAGCACCGTCTTGCCGGAGCCCGGCCCGCCGCTGGCCAGCGTGGTCCTCCCGCGTGGGATGCCGCCCTCGAGCACCTCATCGAGGCCGGAGATCTGGGTCGAAACTTTGGGGATCGGTCGGGGTTTGACGTGCGGCATGGTGCTGTTTCCTGGGTGTGCATTTCCGAGCCGATGAGCCGCGATTCGCCTCGGCCCGTGCCGCGCAAAAAAATAAGCCGACGTGAATGAACGCCCTTGGGATGGGCATTCAGCCACGTCGGCTTACTGTCTGACTGGCGTCCGCCGTAGCGGCCGCCCTTCGTCGAGTCATCCGACTGACCTGCTGCTTCGAGCCGCCTTTCGGCTTGGGAGCGCTCGTCGCAGTTCATTGAGCATAGGGGGATTTCGGATGGATCACAAGGAAAATCGCCACAAACGGCGGAAGAGGTTCATCGTTTCGAAAAAAGCCGCCGCACGACGTGCCCCTTCCACATCCACAATCCCGAGAGGACGATGACGGGAACGAAGATGAAGCGGAAATTGTCGCGGTACTGAAGCGTCTCCTCCGGCGGGCCGTAGATGTAGCCGAGGATCGTCAGGCCGAACACGATGTGGACCCAGCGGAGGATCGTGCGTTTGGTGCCGTCACTCATCGTCCAATCCCTTTCCATTGAGAATCTGCTTCACGCATTTTTCAACCCGCGCCGCGCGGGTCTTGGATTGCTTGGCCCCGGCGAAATGCATGAGGTAAGCCCGACGCCGCCCGGGCGTCAGCGCTTCGAACGCAGCTTTCAGCGCGGGCAGTTCATCAAGCCTGCTCTGAAACTCCTCGGGCACCGCGTGCTCGGTGATCTTTTTGAAAGCGACTTTCAAGCCCGCTTTTTCCACCGCAATCGCCTCACGGATGTAGGCGGTGAGGACGGGCTGCATCTCGACGATCTGCTGCAGGTCGGCGAAGCGGATCACGCGCACCGTTTGCGAGTTTTCCGTCTGCTGGATCAGGATCTTTTTGGCGTCCTTGAGCAGGGCGCCTTTGATGAAGCTCAGGACCGCGGCTTCCTTGTAGGCGCCGATGAAAAGAACGTTTCGGTTTTCAAGCGTATAACACGGCACGCGCCACTTCACCTCTTCGGTGAGCCCGCAGTCGAGAACGATGGTCCGCAGCGCCTGCAATTCCTTCTGCCACTTTTTGTTTTTACGGATGTAGCCATCGACCTGGGGAGTGGTTTTGTTCATGAGTTAGGACCCTGAAAGAGGAGCGGAATTATTTTAACGCCCGCTTCTGTTTACGGGACTTCTTCTCGTGCATTTCACGATCAGGCGTAGCGTTTGATCGGGGGTGCCACTGGTCGGCGGTTCCTCCGCAGACCAGTGCTCTGTGTGG
>JAYVTU010000174.1:0-3898 GCA_043788485.1 Planctomycetota bacterium | reverse complement strand
GCCTCGGGGACCTGCTGGGCGGGGATGCCGAGCTTGGCGACGAGCGCATCGCCCATCTCGGGGCCGTTGGGACCGGCGACGAAACCGGTGTCGCCCCAGACGGGGTAAACAATGGTGCGGCTGCCGACGTGGAAGGCGAATTTGGCGGCGGTGATGCCGAGGATGACGCCGAGCGTGAGTAGAGCGAGTTTCTTCCAGTTCAGGCCCGAGCGGCCCACCGAGGAATCGACGGGCGCGGCGGCGGGCTGAGCATGGTCGTTCCGCTTGGATTGGGCGGCGAGCTTGCGCCACACCGCGAACGCGATGAGCGATCCGGCCACGAGTCCTATCAGTCTGGCTCCGGCTGGTGCGACCATGGTCAGCACGGTGAGGCCGGTCAGCATCGGCAGGAACAGGATTTCCGCCGCGGCCAGGCGCAGGCCGTAGCTTCTTCCATCGGAGCGTTTGATCTGGCCAAAGGAAACCGCGCCGAGGATCGTCGTGGTGATGGCCAGGCCGACGAACACGAGGCACAACACGCCGACGATGATGATTCCAAGGGGCAGATGTCCCGAAGCGCGGATTTCGGACGGTCCATAACCGGGGAGGAAGAAGAGCGAGGCGTAGGTCCCCGCGGCCGCGATCCCCGTGATCACGCCCAGCCCGGCGCAGACCGCGCCGGACAGCGCGGCGCTGTTTAGTTTCGGGCCCTCGGTTTCGGCCGGGGGCTGTGTCGCCTTCTGCATCATCGCCGCGCGGGCTTCCATCACGCCGAGGATCACCAGCGCCATCGCCGCTCCCGCCGCCGCCCACCATTGCCAGGAATACTTCACCCAATCTTCATCCCAGTTGAGCCCCAAGAATCCGGGGCCCAGATACCACGCGCCCCAGGGGACGGTGAACAAGGTGGCAAGCAGGGCGATGAATGCGATGGCCATCGAAAGCCCGCGCCATCGAGCGGGGCGTTGCGTCGGCGGGGCGAAACTCGCGGCGGCGAAGGCCACGAACAATAGGCCGGCGATCAACTGCCAGTGCCAATACCAACGCAGCGAGGTCTGGTCGGGTTGTCGCACGGAGTGCAACATGATGGTGGGTTGGCCGGCTTGAGCCCGGCCGCCCGCGCTGTCGCGCGCTACTTCGATCTCCACATCGGTGCCGATCGGGATGTTCCGCCACACCTTGTTCGCGTCCAGAGCGCTGCCGAGGACGTGTCCGTTGATGAGACGATGTAATCGTTGAATTTAAGGCCCGCCGTGTCCGCGGGGCTGAAGGGCTCGATCTTGCCGATCACCGAGACGCCGACGTGATCGCTGTCGCTGGCGGAGTTGAATCCCCACAGGCCGCGCTCGACGTAGTGGCAGGGGATAGCGCACGCGGCGAGACCGACCACGCAGGCCAGCACGATCATCTGCACGTGCGATTGCCGGGCGGCGGTCGCGGGATTGACGTTGTGCGCGGCGGCCGGCGGCTGTGCCAATCGTTCCCGGCGGAGTTTGAGCCAGGTGCGGATCAAGGCGATGAGCGAGCCGAAGACGAGGACCATGAAGAGGCCGCGGATGAAGTCGGCGTCGTGCGGGCCGGGCTTGGAGTCGGTGATTTTGTAGAGGCTGTTGAGGATGGGCTGGGGGTCGGAGAAGAAGATGATCAGGGGGATTGCGAGGCTGATGCAGAGGAAAAGGATTGCCGCATAACGGAGCCGCAGGCCGGTGCGCGTGCCGCGCTTGTTCCATGCCATGACGAAGAGCACGCCGGAGTAGAGGAAGACGAAGATGTTGGTGACTATCAGGCTTAGTTGCAGGCCGGAGTAGGTGAACAGGAAGCTCGCCGCCGCGATCGCGATGAAGATGATCCAGTGCCGCCACTTCGCCGAGGCGGGTGCGTCGGGTTGGTCGAGGTTGTCGGGGGTGAAGAGCGTGTGGGCTGCTTCCTTGAGGCTCTGCTGGAGCAGCGGCTTGGGCGCGGCGGCGGGGGCGGCGGGCGTCGGTGCGTTGGGCGATGCGACGGCGGGGCGGAATGCAGGCGCCGCGGGCTTTGATGCGGACTCACTGGCTGACTGCTGGCTGCGATGAATCGCATCAAGGAAAGGCTGAACCTCCTTTGGCGAGAAATACCAGCAATAGTCCTGGCAATCGATGCGATACCAATCGCGTGTCGTGCCGGTCATCATCGAACCGTGCGGCGGGAAGCCGGGCCATAGCCAGACTTGCCGGATCGCCTCCCAGCGGGAGATCGGCTCGATGCGGCGCACCGCGGACCATGGGACGAAGCGGCTCGGTCCGATGTAGCGGTTCAGCGTGAGCCCGCTCGCATCCACGCGCATGCTCTGCACGGAACCGAGCGCCAAGGTCACAAACCCAACCACGAACACAAACGCTCCTCCCAGTGCCCCCATGGTGGATGACTGGTGGGAATTGAGGCCGGCGATGGATGACGCCAGATAAATCAACAGGAAAGGCAACGCATAGAAAACACCTACAACCCAAAGCGTGGCCGCTGCGTTCAACAGAAGATCCGTCACATCGCGCCATTGCACGCGTAGGCGAAACAGAGTGCCACGATCGGCAAACGCGGTCGGTACCGACGGAGCCGGCGTCCCCGCAATCGTATCGAGGTCCGTCTTCACCTCGCTGACGTGCTGATAGCGCAGCTCCGGCATCTGGGCGAGCGTGCGGAGCACCACATCGTCGAGCCGGACGTCGATCTGCACCATTTTGCTGGGCGGGGCGAAGCGGCCCAGCGGCAGCTCGCCGGTGAGCATCTCGTAGAACGTCACGCCCAGCGAATAGATGTCGGCCCGGTGATCGACGCTGCGGGCGCTGCTGAACTGCTCGGGGGCCATGTAGTGGAGCGTGCCCATCGTGCCGTCGGCGGCGGTGAGGTTGACGCTCGCGGCATCGCCCTCGCGGCCGGTCAGCTTGGCCAGGCCGAAGTCGGCGATCTTTACGCGCCCCTTCTTGTCGAGCAGGACGTTCTCGGGCTTGATGTCACGGTGGACGACGCCCTCGTCATGCGCGAACTGCAGCGCGGCGCAGATCTGCGGCACGATCGCCAGGGCTTCGGTGGGCGTGATGGTGCCGGCGCGGATGGACTGGCGGAGATTCGCGCCGTCCACGAATTCCATGATGAAGTAGTAGAGCCCGCCGGAGTTCGTGCTGACGGTGACGTGTTCGGGCGAGCCGGCGGTCAGCGGCATGGTCACGGTCCGGCCGAAGTCGTAGACCATGACGATGTTCGGATGGTTGAGGCGTGCGAGCGCGCGGGCTTCACGTGTGAAGCGCTCGGCGAAGGCGGGCTGGCTGCTCACCTCGGGCGGCAGGATTTTGAGGGCGACGAAACGGTCGAGGCCGGGCTGCCGGGCTTTGTAAACCGCGCCCATGCCACCGCGGCCCAGGAGTTCGAGGATCTCGAGCTGCGGGAATAGCGGGGCGAGCTCGGCGGGGGTGGGCGGGATGAACCCATGCGAGTGGGGCGGGGCGGCGGAGGGACGCGGGGCGGACCCTGCGGGGTTGGATGTCCCGGCCGGACCGGATGCAACACCGCTGGCCCGGGTCTCGGCGTCGCTGGCCAGGCCGATCTCCATCACGCAGCGCGGGCAGAGCCCCTGCGGAGCGTCGGCGGGCATCGGGGAGCCACATTTCGGGCATTTTCGAGTCGATTCCATCGCAATCCTCCATTACCGGACACACACGGCCACCCTTTACTGAACGGAAACTACGACAAGGTTACAGGAAAAACAGGAATAAATGACCAAATCCCAAATCCCAATGACCAATGAAGGGCAGGGGCGTTCTTCCCTTTAGTCATTGGGATTTGGTCATTTTCCAATCTGGGTAGCTGCTTGACTCAAGTTGCCCCATTCGTAGTGTAGTGACGATGAAAGCCACGCCGGAGAACCCTTACCCTCGTAGATTCGAGGAGT
>JAYVTU010000173.1:0-10125 GCA_043788485.1 Planctomycetota bacterium | reverse complement strand
ACTCCTCGAATCTACGAGGGTAAGGGTTCTCCGGCGTGGCTTTCATCGTCACTACACTACGAATGGGGCAACTTGAGTCAAGCAGCTACCCAGATTTTTGTTTGGCGATGGGCACGCCCTCCGCATGCCTTGGTGAACCCCACTTTTTTCCGCTATCCTTCTGCCGCCATGATCATCATCGTTGATTACGGGATGGGAAACCTTCGCAGCGTGCAGAAGGCGATCGAGCGCATCGGCGGTCAGGCCGTCATCGCCGATTCGTCGGGGCCGATCGACGGCGCCGAAAAGCTAATTTTGCCCGGTGTCGGCGCGTTTGGTGATGCGATGGAGCACCTCCGCCAGCGCAAGCTCATTGATCCGATCCGCCGTTTCGTGGACTCCGGCAAGCCGATGCTCGGCATCTGCCTCGGCCTGCAACTGCTCTTCGACGAGGGTGAAGAGGACGGCGGTCACGCGGGCCTGGGCATCATCCCCGGCAAAGTCGTCCGCTTTCAGCCGACCGACCACGCACTCAAGGTCCCGCACATGGGCTGGAACGGCATCACGCCGCCGCCCGGCGCCGCGCCCGATCCGATGCTCGCCGGCGTCACGCCCGGCTCGCATGTCTATTTCGTGCACAGCTACTACGCCGTGCCGAGCGATCCGGCCGTCGTTGCCACGACGACCGACTACGGCGGTAACTTCTGCTCCGCCATCCGCCGCGGCAACATCTTCGCCACGCAATTCCACCCCGAAAAGTCGCAGGCCGTCGGCCTGAAACTGCTCGCGAACTTCGCCAAACTTTGAACATGAATACCGCTATTCACACGCCGGCCGCCGCGCTCCAATGTTTTCCGCTCATCGCCGATCCCGCAACGTATCGGCCGGAGACGATCGACCTCATCGATGACGATGCCTCGCGCGAATACTGGCTCGAGGTGTTCGAGCATCACACACCCGGCCTCGCCGAACTGGCTTCTGCTTCACAGGGCCACACTGCCGAGGTGCGGAGACGTGCCGTGCAGTTCGCCCGCGATTTCCTGCAGGACCTCAAACGCATCCGCCGCGATCCGACGATCTATCCCGATCTCTCGATCGTCCGGCTCTGTGCGCTCCGCCGCGAGTATCTCCTGCAGCAGGGGTTCGAGGATCCGTACAAGCCGTTGAAAGACCGCGAAAATGACGGGGCATTGGTCATGCTCCCGCCGCTGCTGGCGGAGATCGATGCGCTGCCCGAAGCCGAGCGCCTCACCGTGCTGATGGAAGATATTTTCGCCGGCAACGTCTTTGACATGGGCTCGCGCGAAACGATCGAGCTCTACAAGAAGGGCGAAGCGGATTTTCACGCCACGCGCCAGCGCCTCGCCGGCAAACGTCCCTGGCTTGTTGACGGTCTCGATGCGCTGCGAGCACGCTTCGCCGGCCCGCCGCACCGCAAGGCGATCCTGTTCGTCGATAACGCCGGCGCGGACATCGCGCTGGGCATGATCCCTTTCGCGCGTTTCCTGCTCCAGCGCGGCACACGTGTCGTCCTGGCCTCCAACACCGGCCCGGCTCTCAACGACATCATCCACCCGGAGCTTATCGAGTTCATCGACCGTATCGCGAAGTTTGATCCCATCATCGCCGTCGCGCGGAGCGGTGGGGCGTTGACGATGATCGCGTCGGGCTGCAACTTGCCCGTGATGGACATGCGGAAGCTGAGCCCCGAGATCTGCGACGCTTCGCGCGACGCCGATCTGCTGGTGCTCGAAGGCATGGGGCGGTCACTGGAGACGAACTACCGCACGCGTTTCACGATCGACACGCTGAAGATCGCGATGGTCAAGGAAAAGATCGTCGCCGATGTGCTCGGCGGGAAACTATACGACGTGGTTTGCCGGTTTGAACCGGCCTGACAGGCGCGATTGTTTGCAATCAGTGCAGCACGCTCCAGAACGCTTTGGCGGCCTGGTACAGCACATAGACCACCAGCACGGCGGCAACGCTCAGCCAGACATAGTGGCTTGTGCCGCTGAACAATTCTGCAAATCCCG
The DNA here is from genome assembly GCA_043788485.1 of Planctomycetota bacterium. Lineage (GTDB taxonomy): Bacteria > Planctomycetota > Phycisphaerae > Phycisphaerales > Zrk34 > JAYVTU01. Next base: position 8,110 of record JAYVTU010000173.1, on the reverse strand, counting down.
ATCGCGGAAACATATATTCCCAGTTCATGGTCTTTCTCTCCCTCGAATTTGGCCATAGGTATAAAACACTATGGTTTACCCTTATGCAATAAGTGTAAACACGTGAGGGTTAACCCGCAACTGTTTTTCTTATGTTTTGCATAACTCAATTAAAAAACAGCGGTTGTGAGCCGATGTCCTTTTAAGGTGAAATCAGTGTGAAGCGTTATTTCGCAGCTTTGAGGCGCTGCTCCAAGGCATCAATCTCTTGGCTAAGGCCGGCGGGGAGCTTCGGTGCGAAGATTGCCAGGTGCTCACGTATCGAGGGGACTTCGGCCAGCCAGCCCGCGGTGTCGGGATTGAGCAGCTCGGCTAGGTCGGCGGCAGTGATGTCCAGGCCGCTGACGTCCAGCGAGTCGGCCGCGGGCAGGTTGCCGATCGGTGTGCTCACAGCCTTCGCCGTGCCGGCGCAGCGCTCGAAGACCCACTTGAGCACGCGGCTGTTCTCGCCGTAGCCGGGCCAGAGCCAGCGGCCGTCGGCGGACTTGCGGTACCAGTTCACGTAGAAAATCTTTGGCATCTTGCTGCCGCCCTTGGCGCCCATATCGAGCCAGTGCTTGAAGTAGTCGCCCATGTGGTAGCCGCAGAAGGGGAGCATCGCCATCGGATCGCGGCGGAGTTTGCCGATGGCGCCGGTGGCGGCGGCGGTCGTTTCGCTGGACATGATCGATCCGAGGAATGTGCCGTGCTGCCAGCTCAGCGACTCATTGACGAGCGGGACGACGCCGGCGCGTCGGCCGCCGAAAAGGATCGCATCGATCGGCACACCCCTGGGGTCCTGCCACTCCGGAGCGATGACGGGGCACTGCGCCGCCGGCGCGGTGAAGCGTGCGTTGGCGTGAGCGGCGGGAGTCGTCGAGGCGGGGGTCCAATCCTTGCCGTGCCAGTCGATGAGGTGGGCGGGCTTCTGCTTGGTCATCTCTTCCCACCACACATCGCCATCGTCAGTCAGCGCGCAGTTGGTGAAGATGGAATTCGATTTGCAGGATTCCATCGCGTTGGGATTGGACTTGTAGCTCGTGCCGGGCGCGACGCCGAAGAAGCCGGCCTCGGGATTGATCGCGTGGAGCCGGCCATCGGTGCCGAATTTCATCCAGGCGATGTCATCGCCGACCGTCTCGACCTTCCATCCGGGGATGGTCGGGTTCATCATGGCCAGGTTCGTCTTGCCGCACGCCGAGGGGAACGCCGCGGCGACATACTTCACAGCCCCGGCCGGATTCGTGAGCTTGAGAATGAGCATGTGCTCGGCCAACCAGCTCTCATCTCGGGCCATGACGGATGCGATGCGGAGTGCGAAGCACTTCTTCCCGAGCAGGGCGTTGCCGCCGTAACCCGAGCCGTAGGACACGATCTCGCGCGTCTCGGGGAAGTGGACGATGTATTTGTTTTCGGCGTTGCAGGGCCAGGCCGGCGAGGCCTTGCCCTCGGTGATGGGCGAGCCGACGGAATGGAGGCAAGGGACGAATTCGCCGGTCTCGCCGAGCACCTTGAGCACTTCGGCGCCCATGCGTGTCATGATGCGCATGTTGGCCACGACGTAGGGCGAGTCGGTGATCTGGACGCCGATGTGCGCGATGGGCGAGCCGATCGGGCCCATCGAGAAGGGGATGACGTACAGGGTGCGGCCGGCCATGCAGCCATCGCAGAGCTTGCTCAGCATGGCCTTCATCTCGGCCGGCTCGCACCAGTTGTTGGTCGGGCCTGCGTCGTCCTTGCTGGCCGAGCAGATGAAGGTGTGCTCCTCGACGCGGGCCACATCGCTTGCATCGGACCAAGCGAGATAGCTGCCGGGACGCTTGGCGGCGTTGAGCTTTTTGAACGTGCCGGCCTGCACGAGCGTGTCGCACATCAGGTCGTACTCGGCCTGAGAGCCGTCGCACCAGCAAATGGCGTTGGGCTTGGTCAGCTTGGCGGTTTCTTCCACCCAAGCAATGAGCTTGCGGTGCTTGGTGGGCGCGGGGGCGATGGAGGCGGTGGGCATAAGGATTACCTTTGGGTTTATTCGGCGAGTATAGCGAGTCACGCGCGGGGCGGGACGATGAAAATGCGGTGAGCGACGTCACGATATTGCGCGATATATGCGGAAAATACGCACAAAAAAAGCCCGGATGATCCGGGCCCGTGATGAGGCGGAATTGTGGTTGACGCTCACGCCGTCGCGCCGCCGACGGTCAGCGGGACCGGCTGCGGCCGGACGATGTGCGTCGGCTGCAGCGCGATGTTCAGCGGGACACGCTTACCGCCGGTGGGGGGCATGCCGTCTTTGTCGATCATGCGCTGGATGGCGAAGATGCCCTCCATCAGCGTCTCGGGACGCGGCGGGCAGCCTGGGACGTAGACATCGACGGGGATGAACTGATCGATGCCCTGCACGACGGCGTAAGTGTCGAACACGCCGCCTGTGCTGGCGCATGCGCCCATCGAGATCACCCACTTGGGCTCGGTCATCTGCTCGTAAATGCGCTGCAGCACGGGCATCATCTTGATCGACACGCGACCGGCGACGACGAGTAGGTCGGCCTGGCGCGGGGAGAATCGCGCGACCTCGGCTCCGAAGCGGGCCAGGTCGTAGCGCGAGCAGGCGGTGGCCATGAACTCGATGCCGCAGCACGCCGTGGCGAACGGCAGGGGCCAGACGCTGTTGCGCCGCGCCCAGTTGACAGCCTTGCGCAACTGCGTGGTCATGAATCCGTCGGCGGCGATTTCCATCCGTTGGCTCCGATCCGTTGCGACACGTGTGAAACGCCTCGTGCGTTTCACCTTGCGGCGAGAATCATGGGCATTATACGGCCGCTTCGGCGCGACGCCAGCGTGCTTGAGCTGATGAGAATCGTGTGAGCTTGCCGCGCCATGTTCATCGCGGCAATCGCGCGTTAAGATGTTCCGATTGCTGAATGGACCGAACATGCCCGATATGACGCAGGAAAGCCCGACCGAAATCACTCCCGCCGCCGCGGCGCCCCTGGCCGCCGAAGCGACACCGGCTCCGCAAGCCGCCGCAGCGCCGGTCACACCGGCCGCTGAGGCGACACCGAATGTCGTTGCAGCGGATGCTTCGCAGGAACCCGGCGCTGATGCCGCCGCTCCCGGTGATGCCCAGGACAAGCCCAAGCGTAAGCCGCGCCCCAAGCGCCGGCCCGTCGAGGCGGTCGTCACGGCCATCGCCGGTGAGTGGGTGCTCGTCTCGATGATCGACGGCACGCGCGGCGCCACCGCGCTCTCCCAATTCGTCGCGCCGCCCGCCATCGACGCCAAGCTCACGCTCCTCATCACCGGCAAGCCGGGCGAAGACGGCCTCGTTCCCATGCGCGTCCCGCCGCCACCGCCGCCGCCGGTCCCGCCGTCGCCGTGGAAGACGCTCAAGCGCGGCGACCTCGTCGAGGGCCACGTCTCGGGCATGAACATCGGCGGACTCGAGCTCAAGGTGCTCGACAAGATCAAAGCCTTCATGCCGCTCAGCCACATCGAGCTGACGCCCGTCGAGGACCTCACACCGTACCTCAAGCAGAATTTCCCCTGCGTGATCCTCGAGGTCGATCGCCGCAATCGCAAATTGATTCTCTCGCGCCGCGTCATCATGGAGCGCGAGGTCCGCAAGAACCGCGTCCACGCGATGAAGGTCGGCGACATCCTCGAAGGCAAGATCCGCAAGATCGAAAACTTCGGCGTCTTCGTTGACCTCGGCGACGGGCTCGATGGGCTGGTCCGTCTGCCGGACCTGAGCTGGAAGCCGTTCGAGGATCCCAACGAAGTCGCGAAGGTCGGCGATGTCGTCAAGGTGCGTCTGCTGGGCATCGACCACAAGCGCGGCCGTCTCGGCCTCGGCGTTCGCCAGGCGAATCCCGATCCGTGGACGGTCGTCGGCGAGAAGTACAAGGCGGGCATGACGATCAAGGGCAAGGTGACGCGGACGGCCGAGTTCGGTGCGTTCGTCGAACTCGAGCCCGGCATCGAGGGCCTGATACACATCTCGCAGCTCTCGGAGCGGCGCGTCGAGAAGGTGGAGCAGGCGGTGCGCGTGGGCATGGAGGTCGAGGCGAAGGTGACGGAGTGCGATGCGAAGCGTCACCGTGTATCGCTGTCGATCCGCGCCCTGACCGCTCCCGAGGCCGCGGCGACCGGGGCCGAGGCGAGCAAGGACGAGATGAAGAAATACGTCAAGAGCAAGAAGAACGCCCACGCGATGGAATCGCTGATGGCGAAATTCGGCGGCGGCGGGCTCAAGGGCGGGATTGGTTGATCCGAAATCCCTCTCCCTCGGGGAGAGGGTGGCCGAGTCCTCGAGGCCGGGTGAGGGGACGCGGCGACAAAGAGTGTGCGACACGCGAGCGATGGACACGCATTGTCTCCCCGAGCACCCTCACCCCAGCCCTCTCCCCAAGGGAGAGGGGGTAGGAAAAAGCCATGCCAGACCTCATCATCCAAATCACCGAACCGCACAACTGGGTGATCGTCAAGATCGCCGGGGACGCCGGGCTCGCCGAGGCCGACACGCTCGATGCGCATCTTAACCGCCTGGCGAAGGCGAATCCCAAGGCTGTGATCTTTGAATTGTCGGGCCTGAACTTCATCTCGAGCATCGGCATGGGCGCGATGGTTTCATTCCGCAACGCGATCATCCGCAGCGGCGGCAAGGTGCGCGTCGCGGCGATGCAGCCGCTGGTCGAAGAGGCGTTCCGCCGGGCGAGGCTCGTGGACCTGTTCGACTCCCACCCGTCGCTCGAAGCGGCGCTGACGTAAATCTAAGAAACCAATTCACGCCCCCGCGGGCTGCGCCTTGCGCTTGATCACGTGCTGGCCCAGGCCCTTGGCGATCTGCCAGATCGGCCCGGGGAAGCGGTGACACGCCTCGACGGTCTTGCGGAACGAGCTTGCGATGTGATCGACGTCCGCGGCAGTGACGACCAGCGTCGGCAGCAGCTTTATCACGTCCATGTTGTGCCCCGCGGTCTGCGTCAGCACATGATGCTCGCTCATCATCGGGATGATGATCGCCTGCGGGAACAGGCTCTTATCCGCGGCGTGGATCATCTTCCAGCCGCCCTTGAGCATCAGGCTCGACGGCTCGCCGAACTCGATGGCGATCATCAGCCCCTTGCCGCGCACTTCCTTGACGAGCTCAAACTCGCCGACCATTTTCCGCATCTCGCCCATGAGCCGCTCGCCCATCGCGGCGGCGTTCTCGACGATCTTCTCGTCTTCGAGCACGGAGATTGTCGCCAGCCCCGCGACCATCGCCAGATCGTTCTGCCCGAACGTCGTCGAGTGCACGACGCAGCGGTCCAGCGAGGAGAACGTCTTTTCGTGGATCCACTTCTTGGTGATCACCGCGCCGCAGGGCACATATCCGCCCGACAGCGCCTTGGCGACCGTGATGATGTCCGGCACGACGTTCCAGTGATTCACCGCGAACATCTTGCCCGTGCGGCCCAGGCCCGTCTGCACCTCATCGGCGATGAAGAGCGTTCCATATTGCTGGCAGAGCTTCGCGACGCCCGGCAGATATTCATCGCTCGGTACCGCGACGCCCTTGCCCTGGATCGGCTCAACGATGAAGCCCGCGACGTCGCCCTTCTTGAGCTCCGCTTCGAGGGCATCAAGGTCGTTGAACGGGATCGCGGTCGTGTCGGCGAGCAGGGGACCAAAGCCATCGCGGAACTCGGCGTTGCCCATCACGGACAGCGAGCCGAGCGTCAGGCCGTGGAAGCCCTTCTTGCAGTAGACGAGGCGATTGCGGCCCGTCGCCGCGCGGGCAAACTTAAGCGCGGACTCGACCGCCTCGCTGCCGGAGTTGGTGAAGAAGACGCGGTCGAATGTCCCCGCGGGCCCCGGCGCGATCTGGCAGAGCTTCTCGGCGAGCAATCCCGACACGCGATACGCGCCCATCTTGATCAGATTGGGCAGGTCCATCTCCATCGCATCGGCGACAGCCTTGCGGATCACCGGATGATTGCGACCGCAGGCGAACGTGCCGTAACCCGCGAGGCAGTCGATGTAACGGTTGCCCGCCTCATCGTAGAGATAAGCGCCCTGGCCTCGGGCAAAGCGGACATCGAACCCGATGATGCGAAGCACCTTGGCGAACGGCGGATTGATGTACCGCTCGATCAGCTCGAGGTTCTCGTGGCCGCGCTTGGCAAGCAGTTGCTTGAGGTCGAACATGGGCGAGTCATTGTACCACACCCGCCGCCGCCCCGGCGTCTTCACCGGCGTTTCACATCCCCCCATTTATCCGCTAATCTCTGCGTGTCACGCGACTCGTTCCACAGGATTCACCGCCCCATGAGCACCGCCGAGACCTCCAAGCCCGCCTCCAACTTCATCCGCGAGATCGTCGATGCCGACCTCGCCAGCGGCAAGCGTCGCACCATCGTCACCCGCTTCCCCCCCGAGCCCAACGGCTATCTCCACATCGGCCACGCCAAATCCATCTGCCTCAACTTCGGCATCGCCCGCGACTACGCCACCGGCCAGCCCGGCGGCGCCGCCGGCCCCGCGCCCGAGTCCGCCCGCTGCCACCTCCGCTTCGACGACACCAATCCCACCAAGGAAGAGCAGGAGTACATCGACTCCATCAAGGCCGATGTCCGCTGGCTCGGCTTCGACTGGGGCATCCACGAATACTACGCCTCCGACTACTTCGAGCAGCTCTACGAATGGGCTCGCATCCTCATCCAGCGCGGCGTCGCCTACGTCTGCGATCTCACCGGTGATCAGATCTCCTCCATGCGTGGCACACCGCAGATCCCCGCCACGCCCTCACCGTTCCGCGACCGTCCCGTCGCCGAGAGCCTCGACCTCTTCGCACGCATGAAGGCAGGCGAATTCCCCGACGGCGCCCGCACACTCCGCGCCAAGATCGATCTCGCCGCACCGAACTTCAACCTCCGCGATCCCGTCCTTTACCGCATCCTCCACCACGAACATCCCCGCACCGGCGCCGCGTGGTGCATCTACCCCATGTACGACTACGCCCACGGCCAATCCGACTGGCTCGAGGGCATCAGCCACTCCATCTGCACACTCGAGTTCGAGGATCACCGCCCGCTTTACGAGTGGTTCATCCGCCAGCTCCAGGCCGCGGGCGTCGATCCGCACTCCGCATCCGGTCGCCCCGCGCTCCTCGGCGGCGCACAGCTCCCCGCCTCCCGCGCCACGCTCAACTCCGCGCCCCCGCAGCAGATCGAGTTCGCACGACTCAACCTCAGCTACACGCTCATGTCCAAGCGCAAGCTCCTGCAACTTGTGCAGGACAAGATCGTCCGCGGCTGGGACGATCCCCGCATGCCCACCATCTCCGGCATCCGCCGCCGCGGCTACACGCCCCGCGCCATGCGCGAGTTCTGCGACGGCATCGGCATCGCCAAGCGTGAGAACACCATCGAACTCCAGCGCCTCGAGCACCACGTCCGCGAGGACCTCAACCGCATCGCCGCCCGCCGCATGGCCGTGCTCAATCCCCTCAAGCTCATCATCACCAACTATCCCGACGGCCAGGTCGAGCAGATGGACGTGACCAACAACCCCGAAGACCCCGCCGCCGGCACGCGCCCCGTCCCCTTCAGCCGCGAGCTCTACATCGAGCACGATGACTTCATGGAAGTTCCCACCAAGGGCTACTTCCGCCTCTCGCCCGGCACCGAAGTCCGCCTCCGCGCCGCGTACTGGGTCCGCTGCACCGAAGTGGTCAAGGACGCCGCCGGCCACATCACCGCCGTTCACGCCACCTACGATCCCGCCACGCGCGGCGGGTCCAATCCCCCCGACGGCCGCAAGGTCAAGGCCACCATTCACTGGGTCTCGGCCCCCCACGCCATCGACGCCGAAGTCCGCCTCTACGAAACCCTCTTCACCGCTCCCAACCCCGAAGACGTCCCCGAAGGCCAGACCTTCCTCACGCACCTCAACCCGCGCAGCGAAACGGTCACCAGCGCCAAAGTCGAACCCGCCCTCGCCGCCGCCAAGCCCGGCGAACACTACCAGTTCGAACGCCTCGCCTACCTCTGCTGCGACCCCGACACCCTTTCCGGGGGCGGCAAGCCCGTCTTCAACCGCACCGTCACCCTCA
>JAYVTU010000172.1:0-6563 GCA_043788485.1 Planctomycetota bacterium | reverse complement strand
AAATAGGCAAGGGCGCTACTGGGCGCGCGAGGATTAATCACGATCCGTATAAGGTGTGGAATCGGCGGGGTGTTAAGACGGGAGGTTCGGCGGGAGCGGACGCAAAAATGCGCGCGGGGGGAGGGGGTGACCTCGGGAGACCCGGGGGGATTCGGAGCGCTAAGCCGCAAGCGGCGGGAGGGAAAGTCAGGGCACGTCGAGGATTTGGTTGAGGATTGCGGGGCCGTTGGATTGGCGGAGGCCGACGCGGATTTGTTTGCCGGCGAGCTGTTTGGCGACGCCGGGGAAGCGGAAGCGTTTGACGGAGGTTTCGCCGGATTTGAGGGGTGTGATGATGCGTTCCTGGCGGGGCTGATCTGGGGCGAGGGCGAAGCCGTAGAAGGCCTGTTCCTTTTCGCCGAGGTTGGAGACGACGGCGGTGATGACGATGTCGGACTCCGCATCGGGCGTGGCGCCTGGCTCGACGGTGAGCGAGCACTGGAAGTTCACGTCGGCCAGGCCGATTGAGAGTGAGGCGGCGAGGTCGAGTTCGTAAGGGCGATCGGCCTCGATCTCGGCGTGGGCGGTGATGAGCTTCTCACCGGCGGATTCGCTGATGGGGAAGGTGAAGTCGAGGGGGAGTTCGAGCGTCTGGCCGGCGGGGATGGAGAAGTTGGTGAGTCGCGGCTGCATCTCCCAGCGGTTGGGCCCGGTGATGCGGAGGCGGCCGACGAGTGTGCGGGACCAGGGGTTGAAGAGGTGGAGCGTGTGGTGGTGGGTGTCGTGGGTGGAGTCGGCGAGCGCGGGGGTGACGGCGAAGCCGGCACGGAAACGGGCGAGCGGCATGTCGACGCCCTCGATGAACTGGGGCGAAGGAGTGAGGCGGAGTTGCTGCTTGCCATTGGCGGATTTGAGGGGGGTGCGATTGCCCCAGATGTCGGTGACGGTGGGATTGGGGCCGAGGTAGAGATCGAAATCGGCGTCGGCATCGGTGCGGGACTTGGACCAAGTGACGAGTGCGCCGCCGGTCGGGCCATCGAGGAGGTAGCAGACGAGGCCGGGCGCGGGATTGAGCTTGCCGACGTAGCGGCGACCGGCGAGCTGCTCGGCGACGTTGACCCAGACGGGGAGGATCGGATCGGGGACGGCGGCGGCGACGGTGAGAGGCGCATCGTCGGCGCGGTGTGCCCAGGGGCTCCGGATGGCGAGGCGGCGTGGATCGGTGCGCCAGGTCTGGATCATGCGGAACGCGAGGTCGGCGGCGCGGTCCTCGGCGGAATAGGTGCGGGGATCGAGAGTCTGCAGCTCGGCGATGATCTGGGCATGGGAATCGGTGGTCCAGGCTTTGGCGTAATCGGGGATGTGCTTGGGCTGAATTGAGGTTGGGATGCGCATGAGGAGCGAGGAGATTTCGCTAGCGTCGGGGCGGAGGTCTTCCTGGGCGGACCAGGGGATGGTGAGCTGCGGCTCGGAAACGTAGCGGGCGGCGAAGGTGCGGGTCTTGTGGTAGAGGTCGGCGAGATCGGGACGCCAGAACGCTTCACTGGACCCGGCGCGGCCGAGCTGCCAGTCGCGGATGAGGTAGCCATAGCGGGCCATGAGCACTTGGAGATATGGAGCCCATGTCTTGGTGTCACGGGCCAGCAGGTCGAGCGGGCGATCGACATCGGTGCCTGCGGCGAGGGCGATCTCGGCGGGGACTTGCGGGAAGCTGAGCGTGACGGCGCGGTTCTGCTTGAGCAGGCGTTCGATGACGGGATCAGATTGGTCCATGGCGGCGAGGAGCTGGGCGTGATTCATGTCGGCACGCCACAGGCCGACGGTCACAGCTTGCGGGCCGATGGGTTCGAGGATGTCGGGCAGGAGCTGACGCTGCGGGCCGGTGAGATCATCGGCGAGGATCTGGAAACGGTCGGCTTCGGCGGCGCCGCGCCCGGACATGGGCGGGAGCCAGGCCATCGCGGCGGCGGCCCGGCCGACGACGCCGAGGCTCGTTTCCACGCGTAATTCCGCCCAATACCAGCCCGTGCCCGGCAGCGGCGGGTCCCAGTCCCAGACGCCGGGGTGGCGGGGATCGAGCGTGCGTTCCTGCTTGGCGGCGATGCGGTTGTTGTGATCGAAGACGGTTAGCACGGCGGTGAGCGAATCGCCGCTGAGATCATCGACGCGGGCGGCGAGGCGGGGAACTTGCGGTTGGCGGACGACGCCGCTGATCGCAGTGACGCCGAGCTCGATGCGCGGGAGCTGGAGGACGGTGACATCGTCGAACCACGCGGCGGCGTCGATGTCCTGGTAGGTCAGGTCGTGCGGGCCGAGCGGGGCGTGGTCGAGCTGATCGGGCTGGAGAAGCTCGAGGCGGATGACGAGCCATGCGGCGGTGGGCGGGATCTCGGCGACGTCGAGCTCGATGGCGGTCCAGCGGTCGTTGCTGGTGAGCGGATCGGTGAAGCGGCGCGTGCCCTCGACGGTGTTGCCGGCCTGATCGACGGCGTAGGCGACGAGGCGGGCGCGGCTGTGCGTGGCGCTGTGCGTGCGGAGCTGGGAGGTGATGCGGTAGTGCGCGGCGGGGATGACGGCGATGGAGCCGCGTTCGAGGGCGATTGCGACGGAGCCGCCGTTGACCTGGAGCTTGAGCGAGGTGTCGGCGGAAGCGGATTGGGATTTGTCGAAGGCGATGTCGGTGTAAGCGGGGAAACCGGGCCCGGTGACACGGGACCAGTTGCGCGGCATGGTTTCGAAGTTGCCGTCCTTGCGTTCCTCGAAGTCGAATTTGCGGACGACGCGGCGCGCGAGCTGTTCGGCGGCGGGCGTGGCACCGACGAGCGAGCGACCGGCGGGGCGCGGCTTGACGGAGCGTGGAGCGGGAACCGAGAACGTCGGCGTCGGCGTCACCTGTGGCTCGGCGGCAAGCGTGAACCCGGCGATCAGCAGCGCGATCAGCGCGCAGCAGGATCGGATGTTTGCGGAACGGCGCATGTCATCCGTTATCGGGCGATCCGGCCACTGGGCTGCAAAGGGCATCTGTATTAAGGTATGCGCCACGATCCGGTTCAAGGGCATTACGCGGACGCAGCGAGTCGCTTTGAGGTGCCTATCACCGACCAGCCTGTAGAGCGCGATCGCACGCCAACCGCATAGACATACATCCACAAATTTATATTTTACAGACACTAACATTCAAATTTTAACCGTTACATCGCAAAATAAAAAAGCGTTTTTGCATTACTATTTTTGATGTAGCCACATATTGACATTAGCGCTACTGATGATAAAATCTCGCTCACATGCTCATTGACGCTCTACAACTCTACTGCGATGTCGCCGCGTGCCGGAGTGTTTCGCGTGCGGCGGAATTGCATGGCGTGACGCAGTCCGCCGTGTCGCAGCGGCTTCAGGCACTCGAAAAAGAGCTCGGCGTCCAGCTCATCGATCGCTCCAAGCGACCGCTCGAACTGACAGCCGCCGGCGACCTCTACTACCGCGGCTGCCGCCGCATCATCGCCAGCTACGACAAGCTGCAGCGCAAGGTCACCGGTCACGCCGCGGGCGCCGCTGAGGAACTGCGCGGCGAGGTCACCGTCTCGGCGATCTACTCCGCGGGCATCGATCTGCTCAATCAGGTCAAAGCCGGGTTCGAGTCGCGCTATCCGCGCGGTCAGGTCAACATCAACTACCTCCAGCCCCCCGCTGTGTACGACCACGTCCGCCAGGAGCAGTGCGACCTGGGCATCATCAGTTATCCACAGCACTGGCCGGGCGTCGCGTCCGTGCCGCTGCGGCAGGAGCAGATGGTCGTCGTCGCCCGAGCCGGTCACCGGCTCGTCGAAGCGCAGACCGTCGCCGCAGCGGACCTCACCGGCGTCGACTTCGTCAGCTTCGATCCCGAGCTGCCGATCGCCCGCCACATGCGGCAATACTTCCGCCAGCACAGCGTCCGCCCGCACTCGGTCAACGAGTTCGACAACATCGACACGATCAAAACGTATCTCGCGCAGGGCGACGCCGTGGCGATCCTGCCGCTCCGCACCGTGCAGCGCGAGGTGACGTCCGGCGTCCTGGGCGCCGCGAAGCTCGATCCGCCGCTCGCGCGCCCGCTGTCGATCATCTACCTGCGGCAGCGTCTGCAGTCGCCGCTGGTCAAGGCTTTCATCGAATACCTGTGCAAAAATCAGCCGCCGCGGCCCGCACTGACGGCGACTGCGACTGCCACGAGCTAAAAAACGTCTCGCGTCTTGAGTCTCACGTCTCGCGTTGAAAACAAAAACGCGAGACGCAAGACCCGAGACTCGAAACTTCCCTTGGATTGAGGTCACCACGATGGCGACAACACACAAGCAACCGGCCAAGCACGGTCTCTACGACCCGGCCAACGAGAAGGACTCCTGCGGCGTCGGCTTCGTCGCCGACATCAAGGGCCGCCGCACGAATCAGACCGTGCTCGATGCCCTGCTCGTCCTCCGCAACATGGATCACCGCGGTGCCTGCGGCTGCGAAGCCAACACCGGCGACGGCGCCGGCATCCTGACCGCCCTGCCGCACGAGTTCCTCGCCAAGGTCGCCGGCAAGGAGCTCGGCGTCACGCTGCCCGCCCCCGGCAAATACGGCGCGGGCCTCGTGTTCATGCCCACCGAAGAGGCCGAACGCAACTGGTGCAAGCAGAAGCTCGCCGAGATCGTCACCGGCGCCGGGCAGAAATTGATCGGCTGGCGTCGCGTGCCGACCCTCGCCGACCGCGCCGACATCGGCCCCAGCGCCCGCGCCACCGAGCCGATCATCGAGACCGTCATCATCGGCGCCGCCGAAGGCCTCGACCAGACCGCCTTCGAGCGCAAGCTCTTCCTCATCCGCAAGCAGGCCACGCACCTGATCCGCGAGCGCGCGGACATGGAGCAGGCCAAGATGTTCTACATCTGCTCGCTCTCGACCCGGGTGATGATCTACAAAGGTCAGCTCACAGCGCTGCAGGTCCAGCCCTATTTCCCCGACCTCGAGGACCCCGACTACCGCAGCCATCTGGCGATGGTGCACTCGCGCTTCTCGACCAACACGTTCCCGTCCTGGGACCGCGCCCAGCCGATGCGCTACATGTCGCACAACGGCGAGATCAACACGCTGCGCGGCAACGTTAACTGGATGCGCGCCCGCGAGGGTATGGCCGCCTCGCCGCTCTACGGTGACGACCTCAAGAAGCTCTACCCCATCGTCGAGCCCGACACGTCCGACTCGGGCAACTACGACAACGTGCTTGAGTTCCTGCTTCAGACCGGCCGGAGCCTGCCCGAAGCGGTGATGATGATGGTGCCCGAGGCGTGGCAGAATCACGAGACGATGCCCGAGGCGAAGCGCGCGTTCTACGAGTACAACTCCTGCCTGATGGAGCCCTGGGACGGCCCCGCTTCGATCGTGTTCAGCGACGGCCGGTACATCGGCGCCGTGCTGGACCGCAACGGCCTGCGCCCCTCGCGATACTACATCACTCACGACGACCGCGTGATCATGGCCAGCGAGGTCGGCGTGCTGCCGGTCGAGCCGGCGAACGTGAAAGAGAAAGGCCGGCTGCAGCCGGGCCGCATGTTCCTCGTCGATTTCGAGCAGCAGCGCATCGTCACCGACGAGGAACTCAAGAACGACTACGCCAGCCGCAAGCCCTACGCATCGTGGCTGACAAAGCAGCGCATCGAAATCGGCGACATCAAGATCAAGCAGGACCCCGCGGGTTTCGAGCCCGATTCGCTGCTCCGCCGCATGCAGGCATTCGGCTACACCACCGAGACGATGCAGTTCATGCTCCTGCCCATGGTCAAGGAGAAGCGCGACCCGCTCGGCTCGATGGGCAACGACACCGCGCTCGCCTGCCTCTCCGACAAGAGCCGGCTGACCTACGACTATTTCCGGCAGCTCTTTGCGCAGGTGACCAACCCGCCGATCGATTCGATCCGCGAAGAAATCATCATGTCGCTGGAGTGCTACGTCGGCCCCGAGAACAACCTGCTCGAGACGGCCGACAAGAACTGCCACCGCCTGCTGCTGCCGCACCCGCTGCTCTCCAACGAGCACCTGTCGGCGATCAAGCACATGAACCACCGCGGCTGGAAGAGCCGCACCATCGACACGACCTTCGCCAAGAGTGAAGGCGAAGCGGGACTCGCCGCGGCGCTCGACCGCATCTGCGCCGAGGCCGAGAAGGCGATCGACGAGGGCTACAGCCTCGTCGTGCTCAGCGACCGCGAGATGAGCGCGGAGCAGGTCCCCGTCTCCGCGCTGCTGGCGACCGGGGCCGTGCACCACCACCTGATCCGCAAGGCCAAGCGCACCCGCATCGGCATCATCCTCGAGACCGGCGAGGCGCGCGAGGTGCACCACTTCTGCCTGCTCACCGGCTACGGAGCCGACGGCATCAATCCCTATCTCGCGTTCGAGTCCCTCTGGCAGGCCTCGCGCGACGGACTCATCGACAAGGAATACGACGATGAGAAGATCGTCGCCGCGTATCTCAAGGCTGTCGCCAAGGGCATGCTCAAGGTGATGGCGAAGATGGGCATCTCGACGCTGCAGTCCTACAAGGGCGCGCAGATTTTCGAGGC
>JAYVTU010000171.1:0-9710 GCA_043788485.1 Planctomycetota bacterium | reverse complement strand
CGCCCAGGAATTCAAGGGCCGCGTCAAGGTCGGCAAGGTCGACACCGACGCCAACCGCGAGATCACCCTCAAATACCAGATCAACGCGATCCCGACCGTCATCCTCTTCAAGGGCGGCGAGCCCCTGAAGAAGTTCGTCGGCCTGACCAACAAGACCCAGCTCACCGCCGCCCTCGACGAAGCCGCCGGCGTCGCGAAGTAAACCGCTCACGCGGCCCAAACCTCGACCCATCCATACCAAGCCCATCCGCGCAAGCGGGTGGGTTTTTATTTGATCGCGCGAATCGGAAAATAGCCACCCCTGTCTGTCCCAGGTAAACTTGATCCGATTGTTTTGTATTTGAACACAAGCGTGAGGTGCTTGACATGCCGAATGAACGCGTCACCGCTCTGTACTATCTTTCCAAGCTTTCCGACAAGGCCTTTGCCGAATTTTTCTACGAAGCCGTGCGGGATCGGAACACGAGCGATATCAAGCAATGGAAAGGGCATTTCGTTCTTGCTGATGCGGAGCAAGTCGAAGGCGAACCATGGGAGGTCGTATTGATCGCTTCCCAAGACTCTCGGGACAACGCAAAGTGGGCCAATGACGTCCCGATTTGCCAATCAGGCCAATGCAGGTCATGCACCAATCTTGTTCGAAGTTGGACAAAGACGGCGATCTGCCCTGTGTGCGGACAACATGTGTATTTGACCTAGTTCGACGCGACCAGAATCAATACGCCTGTTCCGCTAAAAGAATCGTCAGTTCGACAACGGGCATGCACCAAGGGTTTTGAGATCACGGTCAGTGATCAACAGCGTGTAGCGATGCTTCTTCGCGCCGTCGGTGGCGAGGGACTGCAGCGCGGATTTCTTCGGATACTCAATCACGAGCACCGGCTTCTTCGCGGTGGTCATCGCTTCGAGGGATTTGATGATCGGGTCGGTGTGGTCGCGGGGCTGCAATTTCTTGCCGTCGGTAAAGAGGTCTTCGAGGCCGATGGCGCTGATGGTTTTGACGAAGGATTCATCGGCCAGGAGCTGCGAGCCGTTCTGCGGGATCACGAGAGCGGCGGGGTTTTTGGCGCGGGCGCGATCGGCGATGAGCTTGACCCAGGCGATCATGTCCTGCCGATACGTGCGGCCCGTGTCGAGATTGAGACGGTCGGCGATCCACTCGTTTTTCGCGGGGTCGTGCTCGAAGGTCTCGAAGCCATCGACGATGTCGAGGTAGAGGCCGTCGAAACCCTGATCCATGATGGCGCCAAGCTCGGCAAGGATGATTTTCTGCCACGCGGGGTCCCAGTAGCGGACCTCGAAGTCGCCCTTCCACTGCGGATTCTCTTTGAGCAGCCAGGGCGGCGGATTCGTCTTCCAATCCTTCTGCCAGTAGGAACGGTAGTCCCCGGCCTCGCCGATCGAGAGGTAGGCGACAACACGCCGGCCGGGCTTGCCGGCGCGGATGGTGTCGAGCTGCGCGCGGGACCAGCGGGCATTCGCATCGCCGCCGGTGAAGGGATCGATGACGATGAGATCGCGGCCGCTTGCGGCGAGTTTCGCCGCGGCGGCATCGGGCTTGCCGAGCGATTCGGGCTGGAGGACGTAAGCGAAGGATTTGGGGGCAAAGCCGGACGGGGCGTCGGCGGCGATGCAGGATGCGGCGAGCAGCAGAATGATGAGGAGGTGACGCATCGCGAACTCCTCTTCGGGGTGCCACTGGTCGGCCGTCCGCGGCAGACCAGTGTGTCTTGGACGTTTGAGCGTGAAGAGCACTGGTCTGCGGAGGAACCGCCGACCAGTGGCACCCGGATGGATCCGCCTCAATCCATCTTGCCGACCGAGACGCCGACCTGAACGAGGCTGCTGCGGCATTTCGCCTCGAACTCGGGGCGGAACTTCTGCAGGGCGGTCTTCACAGCCCAGTTCGTGCCGTCGGCCAGGCCGCAGATCGTCGTGCCGGGCATCGCGCCCATGGAGAGCGCGATCTCCTCCATGAGTTCGAGGTCCTTGAATCGGCCGTCGCCGCGCTCGATGCGGACGAGCATCTGGTAGAGCCAGTTGCTGCCCTCGCGGCAGGGCGTGCACTGGCCGCACGATTCGTGGCTGAAGAAGCGGACGATGTTGCGCGTCATGCTGACGATGCTCGTGTCCTCGTCGAACACGATCACGCCCGCCGTGCCCAGGCCGAGCACGCCGTAGCGCCGGCCGATGTCGAAGTCGAGCTCCGCCTCATACTGATCGGGCCCGAGGAAACCCATCGAGACGCCGCCGGGGATGGCTCCCTTGAACTTCTTGCCGTTCTTCATCCCGCCGCAGGTCTTCTCGATGAGGTCGGACATCTTGACGCCGAGGTTTTCCTCGTAGACGCCGGGCTTGTTAACCAGGCCCGAGACGCCGAACAGTTTCGGTCCGTAGCTGCCGGGCTGATTCGGTGCGATGCGCGAGGCGACGCCCATGGTCTTGAACCAGTCCGCGCCCTTCTCGACGATGAAGGGGACGCAGGTCAGCGTCTCGACATTGTTGATGACGGTGGGCCGGCCGAAGAGGCCCTTGACGGCGGGGAACGGCGGCTTGATGCGGGGCCAGCCGCGCTTGCCTTCGAGCGCTTCGAGCAGGCCCGTCTCCTCGCCGCAGATGTAGGCGCCGGCTCCGCGGTGGACGTAGAGATTGAGCTTGCGGCCGTTGATGAGGCCGAGGTCGGATTGCTCGCCGAAAATCTTGTGAGCGTAGGCCTCGGCGAGGGTCTTTTCGAGCACCTCGGCTTCGTGGTGATACTCGCCGCGGATGAAGATGTAGGCGGTGTCGCACTGCGTGGCGTGACAGGCGATCGCGATGCCCTCGAACATGAGGTGCGGATCGCAGCCCATGAGCAGGCGGTCCTTGAACGTCCCGGGCTCCGATTCATCGGCGTTGACGGCGAGGTAGCGACGCTGCCCATCAACGGGCGGGAGGAAGGACCACTTCAGGCCGCACGAGAACCCCGCCCCGCCGCGGCCGCGCAGCTCGGAGACCTTGATGAGCTCGACGAGGTCCTTGGGGGCGACGGTCAGGGCTTTGCGGAGCGCGGTGTACCCGCCGGTCTTGACGTACTCGTCGTAGCCCACGACGTGGCGATTCTTCGGATCGCCCCAGGGCGCGGTGGGGATGCGTTTGAGATTGACGGGTTCGGAGAGGGGCATGTTTTTTTCCGTCAGCCCGCGGCGATTGGCCGGGGTCGATTCATTTCTTATCTTCGGGGCGGATGACGATCTCTTCGATGGTCGTGCGACGCAGCGTGACGTTGCCGCGTTGTTCCACTTGGGTCTCTTGCTTGACGATCTTTCGCTGCGTTTCGCTGTGCGGGTGCTTGACGTTGTGGACCATGAGTCCCATGTTGCGGCAGATGTTGGCGAACCAGCTCATGCGATTATTCTAGCGCGGAAGGGGAACGACCCCGCCGCTTCCGCGGGGGGGGCTATTAAGGAAGGGCATCGAGTTTCTTCTCGATCGACGCCCAGTTCATCGTTTCCTGAAGCTTGTGATCGACGAGGGCGCACGGGGCGAAGTCGCAGGCGCCGAGGCATTCGACTTCCATGAGCGTGAACTTGCCGTCGTCGGTCGTTTCACCGGGGACGATGCCGAGCTTGTCGCCGATCTTCTGGGTGATGGCCTTGGACCCGCAGAGCTCGCAGCTGATGGAGCGGCAGACCTGGATGAGGTATTTGCCCTTGGGCTTGAGGAAGTATTCCTCGTAGAACGTGGCGGTGTCGAGGACCTCGGCGGCGCTGAGGCCGAGGAACGCACCGGCTTCCTCAAGGGCCTGCGGCGGGAGCCAGCCGGCGTGATGCTGAATCTCGTGGAGCACGGGGAGCAGCGCCGCCTGCTTCGTCGCGTAGCGCGGCAGCAGGTGCGTCTCCATGTGATGCTTCATCGCATCGGTGAGGTACGGCTCGGACCGACGGGCGATCTGAGTGTGCGAGGAATCTTTGACAATCCAAGCCATGAGCGGACGCTCCGTTGACGATTTCTACCTGTCGAGTTCTGCCGCGATGACGTTCAGCGAGCCGAGCACCGCGACGACGTCGGCGAGGAGGTGGCCCTCCATCAGGCGCGGGAACACGGTGTAGTTGATGAAGCTCGGCGGGCGGCAGCGGGCGCGCCACGGGACCGGGCCGCCGTCGCTGACGACGAAGAAGCCGAGCTCGCCGTTGGCGGTTTCCTGCGCGCCGTAGACCTCGGCGATCGGGGCTTTCCACTTGCGGTTGGTCATCACCAGTTCGAAGTGGTGGATCAGGCCCTCGATCGAGCCATAGGTCTCGGACTTCGGCGGGATGTGCACGGCTTCGTCGGCGTACACATTGACCGGGCCCTGCGGGATATTGTCGATGAGCTGCCGGATGATGTGGCAGCTCTGCTTGATCTCTTCGACGCGCACACGGAAGCGGGCGTACACATCGCCCTCGTACATGAGCGGCACCTTGAAATCGACGGCCTTGGCCCCCTGCCCGTCCCAGTTGTCGGCGAAGCAGAGATAGGGCTCATCCTTGCGCAGGTCACGCTTCACGCCGGATGCGCGGGCGATCGGGCCGGACATCGACCAGGCGATCGCTTCCTTCTCGCTGATCTGTCCGACGCCGACCGTGCGGTCGATGAAGATGCGGTTCTTGTTGAGCAGGCCTTCCATGTCGGCGATGGCGGCGGGAACGCGTTCGTTGATGACTTCCTTGATCCGCTTCTGGAAGATCTTCTCATCGGGCAGGTCCTGCATAAGCCCGCCGACGCGCGTCCAGTCGGGGTGGAACCGCTGACCGGAGACGAATTCGCAGATGTCGTAGATGAATTCGCGCTCGTTGAAGCCGTAGAGGAAGGCGGTGAACGCCCCGAGATCGAGGGCGGCGGCGCCGACGCAGAGCAGGTGGTTCTGGATGCGGCCCAGCTCGGCCATGATCGTGCGAAGCACCTTGCAGCGCGGCGTGAGATTGATGTCGAAGAGCTTTTCGACGGCGTGATGCCAGGCGATGTCGTTGCTGATGGGCGAGAGGTAATCCATCCGGCTGGCGATGGTGACGTACTGGTTGTAATCGAGCTTCTCGCCGAGCTTTTCGAAGCCGGAGTGGAGGTAGCCGATGTGCGGGATGGCGCGGACGACGCGTTCGCCGTCGAGCTGGAGGACGATGCGGAGCGTGGTGTGCGTGGAGGGGTGCTGCGGGCCGAAGTTCAGGGCCCAGCGGTCACCGGCATCGGTGAGCTTGTCCATGTAGGGCGTGGTCTCGATGTCCACGTCCAGCGGCTTCAATTCATAGGGCATTGGGGGAATCCCGTCGGCTCAAGCGTGAGATTGTTCGCGAAAACAGCGGGAGTATAACGGCGAGGCGGAGGGGCGTCGAGGGATGCGGCACAGGGCCAGAATCAGTGGATGAACCGCATCTTGCCGAAGTTGGGGATGATCGGGACCGGCAGGGGCTGGACGTGCTGGGGCGCGGGGAAATAGACGAAGAACGCCCGGCCAATCATCATCTGGCGGGGGACGAAACCGGCGGGCACGCCGGTCAACGCTTCGAGCGCGGGATCGACGTGTGACCACAGGCGGCCATCGGCGGATTCGGGGCTGTTGTCGCCGCAGCAGAAGAAGCGGTCGGCGGCGATCGTGGCGGGCGAGTCACCGGTGGCACGCTGCGAACCGCCGGGGTTCGTGTAGTAGAGGTCGCGGTCGAGATCGGCGTCGTGCACCGTCGCCTCGCCGGTCACGGTGACCTGCGCCATCGGCATGGCGTTGTTCGTGCTGCCCTTCGCCAACGCCTCAAAATCGACGCCGATGTCCGCCAGTTCGTAATTCCAGCTCTGGCCCACCTTCTTGCCGTCAACCCACAACGAGACGGACTGATCCACATGCCAGAGTTCGACCCGCACGGGCTTGCCGATCTCCAGCGGGGCGACCTGCCCATCGATCGGGCACTTGGACCAAGGCCCGCTGGCCTCGCCCTTGTCGCCGCGCCTTGCGGTCTCGACAAGCACCTTTCCGTCGGCGGCGATGGCGGCGCGGACGATGAGCCCGTCGCTTCCCAGCAGCATGCCGATCCCGGCGCCCGCGGAACGGGGCTGCACCGTCGCCGCGATGCGCAGGTCTTCCACCGGATCCCCGCTGAACAGGCCGTGAATTGCGAACTGGTTATAGGCATAGACGTGCGTGGCGAAGTGCGGATGGCCCGCAAAATCGAATCGCAGCACACCCGGGCCCTGCCCGCGGTGTTCCCACAGACGCATGCCGCTCTGGAAATTCCAGTCGTTTGCTTCGCCGGGCTTCCAGGGGCTCGTCCAAACGCGCGTGCGCACCGTGCTTCGCTCCCCGCCGTCCATCGGAAAATAATCGCTGTGGTAGATCGGCTGCCACACCGCGCGCTGCACCCGGTCCGGCTTACGCTGGATCTCCCACGCCCCTTTTTCATTCGGCTGGCCACCCGGGCCGAGGGCGCGGGTGTAGACATTCCCGTCAACAATCCAGAGCTGCTCGCTGGGCAGGCCGACCAGCCGCTTGATGTAGTTGATCTCGGGATTCTCGGGATTCTTGAAGACGACCACATCCCACCGCTGCGGCGCGTGCAGGCTCGGGAATGCGTAGAGATATTTGAGGACCAGGATGCGGTCGCCTGCGGAGATCGGCAGCGTGCGGAAATCGGCCTCGTATTCACACATCGGACAGGTGACTTCCAGTGGCTTGTCCGAGCCGATCATGCGCGGACCATCTTTGAACTGCGCCTGACGTCTCCAGACGCCCTGCAGCGGCTCGGCGGCGCGATCCGAGCGCTCGGGCATCAGCTCGCGCGGGCCGGTCGTGAACCGGTAGCCGCACTGCGGGCAGACCACCTGGATGTTCTGGCCGAGCAGCGTCGGGGCCATCGACCCGGTGGGGATGACGAACGCTTCGACGATGAACGCGCGGAACACAAACGCCAGCACGAACGCGATGATGATCGACTCGAACGTCTCGCGGATCGAGCTCTCGGGCTCGGCGGGCGGCGTCTTGGTCTGCGTCGGCGCAGGCGTCGCGGGTTGGACGGACTCATCGCTCATGGGCGGACATTGTAGGGAATAAAACACGGTCTTGCGTCTGGGGTCTCGCGTCTCGCGTTGTGAATCAAACGCAAGACCCGAGACGCAAGACGCAAGACCGACTTGTTATGCGTTGCGGTTGGATTTGCGGATCGTGCCGCGCGCGGATGCTTCGCCGATCTTGCGGTGCTTCTCGATGACCTTCATGGCGGTCTTGACGTCGTTGACCTTGAGGATGCCGCTGGTCCGACCGCCGGGGGCGCCGCTGGTGACGTAGGCGTAGTTGATGTTGACCTTCGCCTCGGCGAGCAGGCCGACGACCTGCGCCAGCGCCCCGGGCTTGTTCGAGAGATCGACGAGCAGGACATCGGTCTCGGTGACGTTGAGGTTGAGCTGTTTGAAGACATCGCGGAGCAGGTCGATGTGGTCGGTGACGATGCGGATGACACCGTGCTCCGCGGAATCGACGACGGTCAGCGCCAGGAGATTGACCTTGGCGCGGGCGATGGCGTCGATGACGCGGGCCAATTCACCGGGCTTGTTGGGCAGGAAGACGCTGGATTGGCGGATGACTTGCATGGTGGGTGTCTGGAATAAAGAGTTGGTAGTCTGAGGTTCTGTTTAGCCGCGACCCGAGTCTTCGAGGGGAGCGCTTCTACTCGCTGGACTTGACCTGTGGCCTGCTCATGCGTTCCTTGGGATCGGTGATCTTGTACGCACCGCCACGCAGCGGATCATTGGGCGGCGGCTCGTCGAAGATGCGCGTCCAGCCGAAGAGCACTTCGCCAACCTGATCGAAGAAACCGGTGGGCTGCGGACGAGGCGCGGGGGGTGGTGCGAAAACGGGGGTGCCGGAACTGGAACTGGTGCGATTGATGGCGTTGCTGCTGGTGTAGCCGTTACGGACACCGACGATGCGTTCCTCGCAGCCGCCGGTCACAGCCGCGAGCAGAAGGGCAGCGGGCAGCACCGCCGCGAGACGGGCGAGGCGACGGACAGCATGTTGAATGGGAGGGAACCGTTGGGGCATGGCTTCGTCCAAGCAGGAGCGGCAATCCGATCTTAGCACACCCCGGCGGGCTAAGCGATGGTGCGAACCATTCGCGGGACTTGATTCGAGGCCCCGAGCCGCCGACTATAAGTGGGTGAAACGCATGAAGGTCCAGCGAGGCGGGCTCATCGCGGTGCTGGGGCTGGTGGTGACGCTGCTGCTCAGCGGCGTTTCGCTGCTGCGCGCCGCAGACCAGGCCGCTGCCACCGATTTCATGCAGAAGCGCGACAAGCTCGACATGCGCGATCCCGTGGCGATGTATACGCTCGGCACCTGGGCTGAGCAGCACAACATGCCCGGCGAGGCGTCCGACCTCTATCGCAAGGTCCTCAAGCTCAGGCCCGAAGACGACGATTGCTACAAGCGGCTGGTCTACATCGGCGACACGCTCCGGCCCACTGAGGATGCCGAACCGCAGGCCGATCTCAAGAAGGAATTCGGCGACAAATTCTCCATCCACGTCGCGCCGCACTGGATCGTCATCTACAACACGGACAAGGCGTGGGCGCTCAACCGCGCGGTGTTGCTGGAGAAAACTCACGACGTCTTCTACCAGTCCTTCCGCAAGGCCGGGTTCCGCGCCCTGCCGCTGGAAAAGCGGCTCGTCTGCGTGCTCTTTCAGGAGCACACGGATTTCGCCGCCTACGCCAAGCGCGTCGATCACGCGGACCTCGGCTGGTCGAGCGGCTACTACTCATCACGCACCAACCGCATCGCCTTTTTCAATGATGAGAGCAGCCCCAAATTCGCGGAGGTCGAGCAGCAGATCGCGGCGCTCGACAAGACCATCGCGGATCTCGCCGAGCAGCTGCGCGCCGCCAGCCACAACACCGCTCTCGCCTCCCAATACCGCAAGCAGCTCGACGCCGCCCGAGACGAACAGCGCCGGCTTCGCAACATCATCAAGAGCATCTCGGGCCTGACCAACGCCGGCAAGACCACCCACGAGGCGACCCATCAGCTCGCCTACAACTCCGGCCTGCACGAGTTCAACGTGATGTACCCCTTCTGGCTCGTCGAAGGTCTCGCCACCAACTTCGAGGCCGCCGACCCCACCGCGAACTTCGGCCCGCACATCGAGAACACCTCGCGCCGCAAAATGCTCAAGGAGTGCATGGCCGCCAATCGACTGCCGACCTTCAACGACCTGCTCGTCGTCACCAAGCCCCCCACCGAAAATCTCCAGCTCACCAACGACCTCTACAACGAATCCTGGGCCCTCTTCCAATTCGTCTACAAAAAACACCAGGACCAGCTCCGCACCTACGTCCAGAACCTCGCCAAAGGCCCCAAGGGTCCCCGCACCGAAGACCAGCTCCGACAGGATTTCCGCACCGCCTTCGGCCAGATCGGCGACATCGAATTCGAGTGGCGCCTATACACCAAATCCGCCCGCTGACCCCCCGCCGCCACCGCATCGGCGTCGATTGCCGAACCTCCCTCAACCCGCTACGCTTGCTCATTCAGGCGCGCGTAGCTCAATTGGATAGAGCTTCTGACTTCGGATCAGAAGGTTGCAGGTTCGAGTCCTGCCGCGCGTATTGGGCTCGTTTGTAACCGTCCGGCGAAGTGCATCTTCAATCCGGGCGGGGTGGCCGTCAAGATGTCGGCATGAAGAACCATCCCTCCAAGTCGGGCAAGGGGCCGC
>JAYVTU010000170.1:0-2996 GCA_043788485.1 Planctomycetota bacterium | reverse complement strand
ATGCTCACCGAGAAGATCAACAGCCTCACCGATCACTTGCGCACGAACCGCAAGGACTACAACTCGCGCCGCGGCCTGATCATGATGGTCAGCCGCCGCAACCGTCTTCTGCGCTACCTGCAGAACACGAAGCGTCAGACCTACTTGGACGTGATCGCCAAGCTCGGCCTCCGCAAGTAATTCACAAGCAGCACGCGACACGGCGGGCTGCGGCCCGGTGTTTAGGCGTGCCGTATCCAATAAGCGTAACGACGGGCCGACGCGCTGGGCGGCGGCAGTAGGCACAGGGCGGGGGGAAAATTTCAAGTTGCGGAGTTTCAAGTTTCAAGTGGGTTGAACCCCGATTCAACTTGGAACCCTGAAACTTGGAACTTGAAACTTCCCCTCCCCGCCCCATGCCGACTGCCACCTGCAACCGCAACGTCCTCATCAGCCCGTCCGATGGTCGGATCCATTTCCCCGCGGCAGTCGCATGAAGGACCCCACTGATGAGCCACATCGTTGTTGAACGCCAAATCGGCGGACGGACACTCCGTCTCGAAACCGGCAAATACGCCAAGCAGGCCGACGCGGCCGTCTGGGCCACCTATGGCGAGACGACCGTGCTCGCCGCCGTCGTGCGCGGAGCGCCCCGTGAGGGCATCGACTTCTTTCCGCTCCAGGTCGACTACCGCGAGCGCACCAGCGCCGCCGGCAAGTTCCCCGGCGGGTTCCGCAAGCGCGAAGGCGCGCCCAACACCAAAGAAACGCTGACCATGCGGCTGATCGATCGTCCGATCCGTCCGCTGTTCCCCGCCGGCCTGCGCGATGAAGTGCTCATCCAGTGCTGGGTCGAATCCGCCGACGGACAGAACGATCCCGATGTGCTCGCCGGCGTCGCCGCCGCCGCCGCGCTGGCCATCAGCTCGATCCCGTTCGACGGCCCGGTCTCGACCGTCCGCGTCGGCCGCGTCGACACCAAGCTCGTCATCAACCCCACCGCCGCCGAGCTCGAATACAGCGACATGGAGCTCGTGCTCTCCGGCCACCGCGACGGCATCAACATGATCGAAGTCGGCGGGCGCGAAGTGCCCGAAGCCGTCGTCCTCGAAGCCATCGCGTTCGGCCACAAGTACATCCTTGAGCTGCTCGACGCCGTCGATGAATTGACCCGCCAGGCCAAGAAGGAAAAGGTCGCGATCCTGCACCTGCCCCCCGCCGACGTGCTGGCCGACGCCAAGAAGACGCTCGTCCCCGCCGTCATCGCCGCCAAGAAGACCATCGGCAAGCTGGCCCGCGAGGAAGCCGTCAAGAAGACCTTCAAGGATTATCTCGACAAGACCGCCCCCGAGCCCAAGCCCACCGACAACGTCAGCTACACGCAGTACCTCGCCGCCGTCGACAAGCGCAAGCAGGTCAAGAGCACGTTCGAGACCGTCGAAGAGGAAGCGACCCGCAAGGCGATCATCGAAGGCCGCCGCCCCGATGGCCGCGATGCCAAGACCATCCGCCCGATCACCAGCGAAGTCTCCGTGCTCAAGCGCACGCACGGCTCGGCCGTCTTCACCCGCGGTGAAACCCAGGCGATGTGCATCGCCACGCTGGGCACCGGCCGCGATGAGCAGATCGTCGACGGGCTCGGCGATGAGTACGCCCAGAAGTTCTATTTGCACTACAACTTCCCCCCCTTCTCGACCGGTGAGGCCAAGCGCGTGATGGGCCCCGGTCGCCGCGAGATCGGCCACGGCGCCCTCGCCGAACGCAGCCTCGCCGGCGTCCTGCCCGGCGTCGAGGTGTTCCCCTACACCGTCCGCATCGTCAGCGAAATCCTCGAATCCAACGGCTCAAGCTCCATGGCCTCCGTCTGCGGCGGCTGCCTCGCGCTGATGGACGCCGGTGTCCCCATCATCAACACCTGCGCCGGCATCTCCGTCGGCCTCGTGCAGGAAGAGGGCAAGACCCTGCTCATCACCGACATCCTCGGCGAAGAGGATCACTTCGGCGACATGGACTTCAAGGTCGCCGGGACACGCAAGGGCATCACCGGCATCCAGCTCGACCTCAAGACGCGCGGCCTGCCGCTCAGCCTGCTCCCCGCCATCCTCGAACAGGCCCGCGAGGCGCGCCTCTTCCTGATCGGCGAAATGGAAAAGGCCCTGCCCGCGCCGCGCAAGGAACTGAGCACCTACGCCCCGCGCATGCTCCGCACCAAGATCGACCCCGAGAAGATCGGCAAGCTCATCGGCCCCGGCGGCAAGACCATCCGCGCCATCCAGGAAGCCAGCGGAGCCAACATCGACGTCGAGGAAGATGGTACGATCTACATCTCCGCCGTCGGTGCCGGCAAGGCCGAGGCGGCCCTCGAAGAGGTCGAGAAGCTCTGCCAGGAAGTCCAGGTCGGCAAGACCTACAATGGCCGCGTGGTCGCCATCAAGGACTTCGGCGCCTTCGTCGAGGTGATCCCCGGCCAGGACGGCCTGCTGCACATCAGCGAAATGGCCGTGGAATTCGTCTCCAAGGCCGCGGACCATGTGACCATGGGCCAGTTGATGCGGGTCAAGGTCCTCAGCCAGGACGAACAGGGCCGCCTGCGTCTAAGCCGCAAGGCCGTGATCCTCGAAGAACAAGGTGGCCAGCCCCAGGGTCAATCTCAAGGTGGCCCCTCCCAGTCCGCCCCGCAACCCCCCCGCCAGGGAACCCCGACCCGAAAATAATCCCCGAAAATATCTTCGGGACAATTTGCAGACGACAAGCAGCGGTTTATACTATTGCGTTGACGACTCCTCCGAGGTCAGTCAATGTCAATCGTGCAGATGACCGAGGCGGTGCGGATCCCGCCATCACTTGAACGGTTGACCGTGATTTGTCGTTGACGACCGTGTCATCCATGGGCCATGATCGCCCAAAATGAAATCGGCGGAATCGTTCGGGGCGTCTGAACGGTTTGCTCGCCGATTCAAGCCAAGGCTGCTTGCGATTTGTAGGAGGTTTGTGATGACTAAGGGACAGGTTAAGTG
>JAYVTU010000169.1:0-2532 GCA_043788485.1 Planctomycetota bacterium | reverse complement strand
GTCGATGTAGGTGATCGCGGAATAGGTCGATCCGGTGTTGCCGTAGCCCGAGTCGAGCGTGATGTAGCCGGTCTCATCGCGGAGCTTGGAGACGTCGATGGCGTGTTCGTTTTCCGAACCGATGACGACGGGGAGCTGGACGGTTTTTTCAGGCAGCTTGAGTTCAGCGAACTGAGGCATGGCGGGCTCCTGAGGCTCGGACGCGGGACGGGGATTGGGTCGATTTGTGGCTGCGCAGATTAGCATGAAATCGCCTGATTTCCAAAGGCGCTCGCTTCATAAAAATGGGATGAGCGATGCCGGCCGTATGACGGTTTCCCCATGAAAAAACCCCCGCCACGGGGCGGGGGCTGTGTGAAGCAATCGCAGCGTGTTTCCATCACTCGGGCAGTGCAAGGACGACGTAGCGGTTGACGCCCTGCACGTTGAGCCGGAGTTGCACACCGTCCTTGAGGTTCGCCTTGGCCAGCGCATCGGTCAGCTCGGTGACGCTCTTGACGTCGTGCCCGCCGATTTGCGTGATGACGATGCCGGGGCGGAGGCCTTCGGTGTAGGCGACGCTGCCGGTGCGGACTTCCTGGACGATGACCCCGGACTTGGCTTCGACGCCCAGCCGCTGCGCGAGGTCGCTGGTGAGCGTGGCGATTTTTTCCACGCCGAGCTTTCGGAGGTTTTCGAGCTTGGCGCTGTCGACCTTGGCGTCGCCGGGGGGATTCTCCTTGCCGCCGCCGCCGGGGCCGAGCTGCGCGACGTTGGCCGGCTGCTCGGAGAGTTTCACTTCGACGTCCAGCGTTTTGCCGCCGCGGAAGACCTTGAGCGTGATCGTCTGGTCCGGGGCGACGGCGGCGACGATCTGGCGCAGCTCCGTCGCGGTGTCCACGGCGAAGTCGTTGACGTGCGTGATGATGTCGCCGGCCTTGAGCCCCGCCTTGGCCGCCGGCGCCTCGGGCGAGGCGAAGTCCTCGACCAACACGCCCTTGCCGGTGAACCCGAAGCTCTTGGCCATCTTCTCGTCGAGGTCCTGGATGAAGACGCCGAGGTATCCGCGGCTGACCTTGCCCTTGGCGATGATCTGGTCGATCACGCTGCGGATCATCGGCGCCGGGATCGCGAAGCCCAGCCCGCTGTTGCTGCCGGTGCGCGTGGCGATCGCCGTGTTCATGCCGATCACTTCGCCGTAGATGTTCGTCAGCGGCCCGCCGGAGTTGCCGGGGTTGATCGCGGCGTCGGTCTGGATGAAATCCTCGTAACCCATCGTGCCGAGGATGCCGAGCCGGCGTCCCTTGCCCGACACGATGCCCTGGCTCATCGAGAACTCGAACTGGAATGGCGAGCCGAACGCGAACACCATGTCGCCCTGCTCGACGGTCTCCTTCGACAGCACCGCGGGGTGCAGCTCGGTCTTCTGGTTGATCTTGAGCACGGCGATGTCGGTCTGCGGATCGGTGCCGACGACGGTCGCCTTCCGCGTGGTCTTGTCGAAGAATTTGACGGTGATTTCGTCGGCGTCCTTCACGACGTGGTTGTTGGTGACCACGTAATTCGTGTCACCCGAGCCGTAGACCCAGCCCGAGCCGCTGCCGTATTGCTGGGGGACGTTGTATTTGTCGTTTTCGCCGGGCTTGATCTTGCCGCGCGGTGCGGGGGCGGGATCGGATTCCTCATCATCGGGATCGGGCGCCGGAGCGCCGGGGCGCTGGCGGTCACGGAAGAATTTGCGGAGCAGGTCGTCGGGGTCCTGCGGATTGATGTCGACTTCCTCGCGCCCCGCCTTCTTGCTGACGGCGATGTGGACGACGCTGGGCTCGACGACCTTGCCGACTTCGCGGAACGCGGCGCTGAGATCAGCCAGCGGCTTGCTGGTGCGGAGTTCCGTGCGGACGCGCTCGATGTGCGCATCCTGCTCCGCCCAGGCCATGTGACGGGCGACGTAGGGGCCGCAAAGCAAAACAACCAGCGCGGTGACGATGAGCACCGTCGCGGGTCCGTAGGATCGAATGCGGGTCATGGGGAGCTCCTTGATGCGGCGCGTGGGATGCACGCGCTCCAATCTTTTATATGCCGGAAATCGTGTGAAAGTTCGTCAGCGAGAGCCGGAATCGGCTTTGGCCGGGGTCAGCGCCGTTCCCTCTTCATCGGATACGGCTGCTCCCCGCGCATGTATTTCCCGCTGGTGATCAGTTCCGCCCAGTTCCGCGCGGCGGCGGTGATGGCGTCGCCGAGCTGCGCCTGCGGCGGGGCGAAGGGGGGCTGCCACGCGCTGAGGCCCAGCAGGTCGTGAAGCACAACGACGTGCCCGTGACACGCCGGGCCCGCGCCGCAGCCGATGACGGGGATTGAAACACGGGAGACGATCGTCTCGGCGACCTGCGCGGCGGTCGCTTCGACCAGCAGCATCACCGCGCCGCGCTCCTCCATCAATTCCGCCTGCTCGACGATGGCCCGTGCTTCCGATTCCGTCCGGCCCGCGGCGCGGTAGCCGCCCTGACGCTTGACCTGCTGCGGGCGGCTGCCGATGTGCGCGACGACGGG
>JAYVTU010000168.1:0-23476 GCA_043788485.1 Planctomycetota bacterium | reverse complement strand
CAGGCGGCGCTGCCGATCAACTCCTCGGCGATCGCCATCGCCATCGACGGCCGCGAAGCCGGCGAGAGATTGCGCGTCGATTTCCGCCACAGCTCGTGGAGCGGCTCGAAACCGAGGCCTTACCTGCTGGTCGGCGGCCGTTCGCCGAGCCTCGCGGATGTCCGAACTGAATTGGCATCAACATTCCCCGACCCCGATGGTTCTTCGTCCGGCTCATCGCGATCGGATTTCGCGTTCGACTCCGACATGCCGCTGGCGACGTGGAGCGATCACTGGCTGGCGTATACGCGATACGACGGCATCGTGCTCACGGGCTCCAATCTCACGGCCCTGCCCGCGCCGGTCATGGCCGCGATCACCAACTACATCGAGGCCGGTGGGACGCTCATCGTCGCCGGCGACTACAACCCGCCCGCCGACTGGCGGCGACGTTCGTCGGAGTTCGGTTCGCTGCTGCACGTCGGCTTCGGCGCGGTGGTCATACTCAAGGATGAAAAGCCCTCGAAATGGACGTTCAAGGAGCGCAAGTTGATCGAAGACGCGGTGAACCAGACCGCGGCGCCGTGGAAGCAATCGAACGATGTGCTCGCCGCCAACACGGCCTTCCCCGTCGTTGACAGCCTGCAGATCCCCGTCGCCGGGCTCTTCGTGATGATGTTGCTCTTCGCCGCGGCGATCGGGCCGGTCAATCTCATCACGCTCTCGATGAAGAAGCGGCGGATCTGGATCCTCTGGACCGCGCCGGCGATCGCGCTGTTCTTCAGCGCCGCGGTGTTTGGCTACAACCTATTCGCCGAGGGATGGACCGGGCATCGCCGCACGTCGACCTTCACCATCCTCGATCAGGCCCGCCACCGCGCCACGACGATCGGCATGACCGCCTTCTACTGCCCGCTGACGCCCAGCAGCGGCCTGCACTTCAGCGCCGACACCGAGCTCACCCCGCTGGTCGATCACAACAACTATGGGTTTGGCCCCTTCGGCGGCCCCCGCAATTCAAATTCCAGCCGCGCACGCTCGGTGAACTGGACCGTCGATCAGCACCTCGACAGCGGCTGGGTCATCGCGCGTGTGCCGGCCCACTTCATGGTCCGCAAGAGCGCCCCCGAGCGGCAGCGCGTCGAGGTCGTCACCGAATCCGGCGGAGCGATCACCGCGCTCAACGGCCTGACCGCGGACATCCGCCAGTTCTACTACGCCGACGATCAAGGCGCGATCTACGAAGCCAAAGACATCCGCGCCGGTCAAAAATCCACGCTCACGCTGATGCCCGGGAAGCGCGCCGCCGGTCCTGTCGATGCCCTCCGCGCCCGCGTTCTAAGCCGAGTGGATTGGCGGGGGTCGACTGCAGGGGGCCCTATCGAGGTGCCAGAATATTATCTCCGCGGCCGTGACTACATCGCGATCACCGACACGCCGATGCTCGAAGCCGGCCTCGAATCCGCCGCCGTCGTCCCGAACCAATCCACGATCTACGGGATCCTCGAATGAAAGTGGAGGTTCTCAATCTCAAACGTCAGTTCGGCGACACCCTCGCCGTCGATGACCTCTCCTTCTCCTTCACGCAGGGGCAGATCTTCGGGTTCGTCGGGCCCAACGGCGCGGGCAAGACGACGACCATGCGTATCCTCGCCACACTCGACGAACCGACCAGCGGCGATGCCCGCATCGACGGCCGCTCCGTCGTGGACCGCCCCGAAGATGCCCGCCGCCTCATCGGCTACATGCCCGATTCGCTGCCGACCCACCGCGACATGTCCGTCCACGAATACCTCGACTTCTTCGCCCGCGCCTACGGCATCAAGAACCCGGGACGCAAAACCGTCGTCGAAGGCGTCGAGCAGTTCACGAACCTCACCGGCATCCGCGAGAAGAAGCTCGTGGCGCTCAGCAAGGGCATGAAGCAGCGCGTCTCCCTGGCGCGCGCCCTCGTGCATGACCCGGCGCTACTCATCATGGACGAGCCGGCCAACGGCCTCGATCCCCGCGCCCGCATCGAGCTCCGCGAACTTCTCAAGGCCCTGGCCGCGCAGGGCAAGGCGATCCTCATCAGCTCGCACATCCTCACGGAACTCGCCGAGATCTGCGACGGCGCTGTGATCATCGAGAAGGGCCGCATGCTCCTGGCCGGCTCCATCCAGCAGATGCTTCGCGGCAAAGGCCTGACCGAAGCGCACCGCTCGATGGTCATCCGCCCCACGAGCCGCGCCGAGGAGCTTTACAAGACGCTGCTGCAGATGCCGCACGTCAAATCCGCCCGCCTCGACGGCAGCAACATCGAGTGCGATGTCATCGGCGATGAGGAGACCTGCTGCGACCTTCTGGCCGAGATGCTCCGGCAGGGCTACCGCATCGCCGAGTTCCGCCAGCGCAAGGCCGACCTCGAGCAGGTCTTCATGCAGATCACACGCGGAGAAGTCCAATGACCGCCCTCATCCGATCCTATTTCGACGGCGATCGCATCAACCCGATCGTGATCAAGGAAGTCCGCCAGGCCGTGGCGGGGAAGTTCGTCTCGTCGGTGCTGCTCTTCTTCCTGTTCGTGCAGTTGTGCGTGCTCTTCTATTCCCTTTTCATGGCCGGCACCGGCGCGTCCAATTTCCAGGCCGGCCGCGACGCGTTCATGACGTTGCACATCATCCTGCTGGGCACCTGCCTGCTCTTCGTCCCGCTCTACGCCGGATGGCGCGTCTCTTCGGAGCGCGCCGATGCCAACGTCGATCTCCTCTACATCACCACCATCAGCCCGCGCAAGATCGTCGCCGGTAAATTCCTCTCCGCGATGGTCGTCGCCCTGCTGGTCTACTCCAGTTGCCTGCCGTTCCTCGCGATGACTTATCTGCTCCGCGGCATCGACCTGCCGACGATCCTGATCATCCTGGGCATGGACCTCTGCGTTGTCGCACTCTCGACGATGCTCGTGATCTGGATCGGCTGCATCCCCGCGGCCCTCGTGGTCCGCATCATCCTCTTCATCATGGCCCTGGGCATGCTCATCTGGGCGTTCATCGCCACGGCGGTCGGCTCCTACGCGCTGCTCATGTTCGGAGCCGGCAGCGCGATCGGCTCAGGCGAATTCTGGCTCGGCGCCGCGGGATTCCTCATCCCCATGGTCTGCCTCGGCGGACTCTTCTTCGTCGTCTCGGTCGCCATGATCAGCCCGCCGACCTCCAACCGAGCCTTCGCGCCGCGGCTCTACATCACGCTCATCTGGGCCATCACCGCCGCCGTCGCCGCCGTCGTCGATCTGCAGGGCAGCAATGACACCGCCTTCACCATCTGGCTCTGGAACTGGCACTGGATCCTGGACATCACCTTGCTGGTGGCGATCAGCGAGCGAGAGCAGTGGACGCCGCGCCTCCTGCTCACCATGCCCAAAGCCCCGCTGTCACGCCGCCTCGCCTTCTTCTTCTACAGCGGCGCGGCCAACGGCGTCCTCTGGACGCTCGCCCTCATGACCGCCACGATCGCCGGCGCCTGGATCTATCACCGCGACTGGCGGAGCGCCACCTATCGCGACGTCTCCCAATCGCTCGAGGTCCTGACGCCGCTCACCTTCTACTGGATCGCCTACTGCCTCACCGGCCTGCTCATCCGCCGCCACATGCTCTCCACCTGGGTCCGTTCCGGAGCCACATTCGGCGTCGCCCTCGTCCTGATGGCCGTCGGCACCATCGTCCCCATCATCCTCGTCCTGCTCATCTCGCCCAGCACATTCAATAATGGCGACGAACCCGGCCTTGCATTCATCACCGTGCCCTTCATGGTCCTCGGCAACCGCAACAGCCACGTCGCCGCGTGGATCTTCTCGGGCGCCTGGTGTCTGCTCGCCACGCTCTGCTGCATGCCCTGGATCATGGAGCGCTTCAACGCATTCCGCCGTCCCGCTCCGGCGCCGCCTCCGCCGCCCGAACCCGATCCCGTCCTCCTCGAACCCGCCGACACCGCGGTGGCGGAGTAATCCTTGAATCCATCTCACCGCACCGCACTGCTCGAAGGCGAACGCGCCGGCTCGCGCTTCGCCCTCGCGCAGCCCTCGCGACTGCCGCTTGGCCTCATCGGTGCGCAACTCGGCCAACACGCCGGCTCAAGCCTCGAGTTCAAGGAGCACCGCGAGTATCAGCCCGGCGATGATCTCCGCCGCATCGACTGGTCCGCCTTCGCCCGCTCCGATCGCCTCCACCTCAAGCTCTTCCGCGAGGAAGTCAGCCCGCACATGGATGTCCTCATCGACGGCTCGGCATCGATGGACCTCGAAGACACCGCGAAATCCGCCGCTGCCCTGGGCATCGCCGCCGCGCTAGCCGCCGCCGCCGACAACGCCGGCTACACGCACAACGCCTGGCTCGCCACCGACCGTTGCACCCCGATCCCGCGCGGAAGTGATGCGCCGCATCAGTGGGGCGATGTCGCTTTCGACGGCAAGGTGACGCTCGACAAAACCCTCGCCGCCATGCCCCCGATGTGGCGGCCCCAATCGATCCGCGTCCTCGTCAGCGACCTGCTCTGGCTCGCCGACCCAATGGATATTCTTCAGGTGCTCAGTCAGCGAGCCGCCGTCGTCTGCGTCGTGCAGGTCCTCGCCGAGGCCGACACACAGCCGCCGCACCACGGCAGCATCCGCCTCGTGGACCGCGAAACGCAGGAGGTCCGCGAGGTCTTCATCGACGCCGAAGCCCAGCGCCGCTACCGCGAAGCCCTCGCGCGTCACCAGGACCAGTGGCAGCGAGCGTGCACGCAAACCGGCGCGATGATGACGACGATCGTCGCCGAACCGCTGGTTAAAAATTGGGACCTGAGCCCGCTGGTCGAAAGCGGAATCCTCCGGGTGCAATAGAGATGCCCTTCTTCGCCGCACCACTCGCTCTCTTCGGTCTCGTCGCCCTCCCGGCGCTGGCGGGCATCTATTGGCTCCGCAACCGCTACCGCCGCCAGACCGTCTCGAGCCTCATCCTCTGGACCGACTTCACGCTCCCGCGCGAAGGCGGCACGCGCGTCCAGCGTTTCCGCGCTCCGCTGCTGCTGTTCCTTGAACTGCTCGCGGCGCTGCTGCTGGCCATCGCCGCGGCCGGGCCGATGATGCACAGTGCCTCGGGCCGCCGGCCGTTGATCGTTGTGCTTGATGATTCCTTTTCCATGCAGGCCGGCACCGACACCGATTCGCCGCGCCATCTCGCGATGGTCGCACTACAAAAAGAACTGTCCAGCGGCTGGTACACCGCGCGCCTGCTCCGTGCCGGCGCAACGCCGCAGCTCATCGGTGAGCCGCTCACCGCTCCCGCCGGCCCCGCGACGCTCGCAAACTGGCGCTGCGAATCCCCACACGCCGACCTGCAGCGCGCTATCGCTTTCGCCACCGAACTCGGCGGTGAGCAGACGCGCATCCTCGTCCTCACCGATCACGCCCCTGATCAACCCATCACTCCAGGCCGCATCCAGTGGCTCGCCTTCGGCGCACCGCGGCCCAACATGGCAATCGTCTCCGCATCGCGATCCTCCGGCGCTCTGCCGCGCTGCCTCTTCGAGGTCGCGAATTTCTCCGACGCACCGGCATCCAACACACTCACGATCGAGTTGCCTACCCGCGGCGGAGCGCCCGCGATTCCTCCGCAGCGCATCCCCATCACCGTTGCAGCGCATCATGTCCAGACCGTGTTTGCCGACCTGAAAACCGACGGGGCCGCGGTGGTCGGCCGTCTCGAACCCGATGCGCTGGCCGCCGACAATTCCGCGATGCTCCTCCCCGAGCCGCAGCGGATCGTGCGCCTCGCCGTCGATGTGCAGGATGCGAATCTCCGCGCGTCCGTGATGCGCGTCATCGATGGCACGCCCGGCACCGCGTCCTCGCCGCCGGCCAGCGCCGACCTGCTCATCACCGATCACCGCGCCGCGCCCGGCGGCCCGCCGGAGCGTTGGACGCTCACGTTCACCGCCGAGCCTGACGCCGCGGCGTACTCCGGCCCATTCGTCGTTGATCGCTCGCACCCGCTGGCGCAGGGCATCGCGATGCCCGGTGTGATCTGGGCCGCGGGCAAGACCGAATCGCTCGCGGGTCGACCGATCGTCACCGCCGGCAACGTCGTGCTTATCGCTGAGTCCGAGGCGGCCAGCGGGCGTCACGATGTGGTGATGCGCATCCGCCGCGAGCTTTCGACGCTGGAGCAAACGCCCAACTGGCCGATCCTCATCTGGAACCTCGTGCAGTGGCGTGCCGTGTCGCTGCCGGGCGTGGTGCGGTGCAATGTGCGTGTCGGTCAGGAGATCGAAATCAATGCGCCGCTCGGGCTTGAGAAGGTCCGAATCACCGATCCGCGCAGCGCCGAACGCACGCTACCCGTCGCGCTGCGCAATGTCCGCTGCCCCGCGGACACCCCAGGAATTTGGCAGATCGCGGCGGGTGAGACGACGTATAGCGTCGCGGCGAACCTCTCCGATGCCGGCGAATCCGATCTCTCGCACCGCATCACCGGGCAATACGGCGACTGGTTCAAAGCCCCGATGTTCCAATCGGAATACGGCCAAATCGCGTGGATCTTCCTCCTCATCGCGGTCTCGCTCCTCGCGGCACACATGGCGCTGATCTCCAGCAGCATGCGCCGGGGAGGTGACCGCGTATGACGTTCCTCTGGCCCATCTGGCTCATGCTCGCGATCCCGCTGGCGACGCTGCTCTGGCTCCGTCCGCTGCCGACGCGCGTGCTCAACGTGCTCCGCGCCGTCATCTTCGCGCTGATCCTGCTGGGCATGGCGAGGCTCGCGGTGAAACTGCCGAGCCGGGCCGGGACCGTCGTCGTCATCGCCGACCGAAGCGCTTCGATGCCCGCCAACACCGAGGCACTGGAGCGCGAAGCGATCGATCTGGTGCAGGGCTCGATGAACGCATCGGATCGTCTGGCTGTCGTCAGCTTCGGCGACGGCGCCGCGATCGAGCGGGCGCCCGACACCGGGCGCTTCAGCGGATTTGTAACGGCACTGTCGCCCGACGCCTCGGACCTTGACGGCGCGCTGGGCCGAGCCGCGGCGCTCATCCCGCCCGATGAGCCGGGGCGCATCCTCGTGCTGTCCGACGGCCGATGGACCGGCAAAGACCCGCTGGCCGGCGCGGCCCACATCGCGTCGCGCAACATCGCGATCGATTACCGGCTGATCGAGCGGCCGGGCGTCAGCGACCTGGCGATCGCATCGGTCGATGCTCCGCAGTCGGTGTCGCCGCGCGAAGGGTTTCTGATCACCGCGTGGGTGCGCTGCCCGACGGCGCAGGAGATTCACTACGAGCTGAAGCGCGGCGGAGCCCGCATCGCCGCCGGGAGTCAGAAGCTTCCCGCGGGGCTGAATCGTCTGAGCTTCCGTGACAGCATCGATGAGCCGACGACCGCGGCGTACACGCTGACCGTGCGCGGCTCCGCCGAGGACCCGACGCCGGAGAACAACCTCGCGCGACTGCTCATCGCCGCGACCGGGGCCAAGCCCATTCTGTTCGTGACCGAGCGTCAGCCGCCGCTGCTGGCGAATCTGCTGAGCGCCGGCGGGCTGACGATCAAGCGCGCCAAGCCCGAGGAAGTGGACTGGTCCATCGAATCGCTCTCGGGCTATTCGTCGGTCGTGCTCGAGGAAGTCCCGGCCGGGAAGGTCGGCACGACGGGGATGCAGAACATCGCGGCGTGGGTGCGCCAGACCGGGTCGGGCTTGATGATGACCGGCGGACCCAATGGCTTCGGGCCCGGCGGCTACTTCAAATCGCCCATCGAGCCGATCCTGCCGGTGTCGCTGGAACTCCGTCGCGAGCATCGCAAGCTCGCCGTCGCGATCGTCGTGGCGATGGACCGCTCGGGCTCCATGAGCGCGGGCGTGCCCGGCGGGCGGACGAAGATGGACCTCGCCGACCTCGCCGCGGCGCAGGTGCTCGACCTGCTCTCGCCCATGGACGAATTCGGTGTCCTCGCGGTCGACACCGATTCGCACATCATCGCGCCGCTGCAGAACCCCGACAACAAGGAAGCCATCCGCAGCAAGATCCTCCGCGTCGCCTCCGAGGGCGGCGGCATCTACATCGAAGAAGCCCTCCTCGGCGCCACCGATCAGCTCCGCGCCGCCAAGTCCGGCACGAAGCACATCGTCCTCTTCGCCGATGCCGCGGACTCCGAGCAGCACACCGGCAAATACCGCGAGATCATCGACGACCTCCGCAAGCTGGGCATGACCTGCTCGGTCATCGGCCTGGGCACGGAGCACGACAGCGATGCGGCCCTGCTCAAGGACGTGGCCCGTCGCGGCGGGGGCAACATCTTCTTCACCAACGAGCCGACCGAGCTGCCGCGCCTCTTCGCGCAGGACACCTTCATCGTCGCGCGCAGCAGCTTCATCGAAGACCCGACGTCGATCCACGCCACACCGCACATCGCCACGCTGCTCGGTCATCCGCTCACCGATCCCCCGGCCGTCGGCGGGTACAACCTGACATACCTCCGCGACTCCGCGCAGCAATCGGTCACGACCGAAGATGAATACAAGGCACCGGTCGTCGCCTCGTGGATCGCCGGGACCGGCCGCGTGCTCTGCTACACCGGTCAGGCCGATGGCAAACACACCGGTCCCATCGCGAAATGGAACCAACTCGGCGACACGCTCACCGGCCTCGTCCGCTGGACCGCCGGAGCGCAGAGCGATCTGCCGCCCGAGATGCTTCTCACGCAGCAGATGCGCAACGGCATCTGCACCGTCACGCTCAATCTCGATCCGTCGCTCGGCAACCGTGCTCCGATCGATCCGCCGCGCGTCTCGATTCTCCGCGCACGCCCCGGCCAGGAGCCGACCGCCGAGGACTCGCGCCTCGCCTGGGTCTCGCCCGACGCGCTCGCCATCGATATCCCGGTGCATGGCTCGGAGACGTCGATCGCGACCGTGCAGATCACCGGTCACGCCCCGATCGCGCTGCCGCCGGTGACGCTGCCTTATTCGCCGGAGTTCGAGCCCGAGTCGATCTCGCGCGGCGTGACATCGCTGCAGCATCTGGCCCGTGCGACATCGGGGACCGAGCGCGTCCATTTGCAGGACATCTGGAGTGACCTGCCGAAGCTGCCGCGGACGCTGGATCTCAGCCCGCTGCTGCTGGTCGCAGCGATCGCGTTGCTGCTGCTGGAAGTGCTCGATCGCCGCACCGGGGCGTTCTCGGCGATGCTGGAACGGATCAGTCGCCTCACACTGCGAAGAACGCCGGCGGTTGCAACAGCCACAGAAGAAATGGACACATCATCGTCGGTTAAAAAGCCCGAGCGTCGCGTGCCAACAGCGGAGCGGATGGCAGCCAAATCTCCGGAAGCAAAGTCGCCTGAGCCCGAGTCGCAACCCACGCCCGCCGCCGATTCCGGAGGCCTGCTCCGCGCTATGCAGAAAGCGCAGCGACGCGCCCAGCAGCGCAGCGACCGACCGCCGGATGCCTGACAATTATTGAATATTCGACGGCTTCGACGGCGGGATCAGCGGCGGCTTCGCGTCGGTCGTTGTCGGCGGAGCATTCACGTCCTCGGTCCACCCGCCACCTAATGCCTTGTAGACCGCCACGAGATTCGTCGCCACGGCCCGGTTGCTGACGACCAGCGCATCTTCCGACGCGAAGAGCGAGCGCTGCGATTCGAGGACGTTGAGGAAATCGGTCTGACCCTCACGGTAGAGCCGCGTTGAGAGATCGACCGCGCGGCGGTTGGCGGTGACGGCATCGCCCAGCGCCTTGCGCCGGTTCTGTTCCTGCGTGTATGCGACGAGCGCGTTCTCCACCTCGTTGAGCGCGGTGATCACGCTGTTCTGATAGTCAAGAAACGCCTGCTGCTCGACCTCATTCTGCACATTGATGTTCGCGCGGATGCGGCCGGCGTCGAAGATGGGCCAGCTCACGGTCGGGCCGAACGACCAGAAGCGGTTGCTCCAGTTGCCGAGGCCCGCGAGCTTGTTGGCTTCGAGGCCCAGCGATCCGGTGATGGAGAATTTGGGGAAGAGGTCGGACACGGCGACGCCGACGCGTGCCGTTGCCGCGTGGAGCTTCGCCTCGGAGCGGCGGATGTCGGGCCGACGTCGCAGCAGGTCCGACGGCAGACCGATCGGCACCTCGGGCGGCGTGAAAGGGATCGCCTTGGCAGTCGTAAGCTCCGCTTGCAGCGCGGTGGGGTGCCCGCCGATGAGCAGGCCGAGGTTGTAGATCGCCTGCTGGGCCGCGGCCTCCTGCTGGGGAATGATCGAGAGCGTGGTAGCGACCTGTGCATCGGCGTTGGCGACATCGAGCGAGCCGACAAATCCGCCCTCGAAACGCTTGCGAGTCAGCTCCGCGGAGCGTTTCTGTGTTTCGAGATTCTGTTTCGCGATGATCAGTTCCTGCTGCAGGCCGCGGAGATCGAGGTAATTGAGCGCCACTTCCGAGGCGAGGGTGACCATCACATCGCGGCGGTCCTCGACGGCCGCCTGGATGTCCGCTTCGGAGGCCTCGATATCCCGGCGGATCCCGCCGAAAACGTCCAGTTCCCACGCGGCGTCGAGCGCGCCCTGGAAGAGGTCGGCGCTCCTGGAATTTGAACCGGCGCCGCTTGAGCGGCCGTTGTAGGTCCGTGCGTAGGAGCCCGAGACGTTGGCCGTGGGCCAGAAGCCTGAGGCGACGACGCCTCGTCCGGCCCGCGCCTGGCGGATGCGTGAAGTCGCCTGCTGCACGCTGAGATTCGACGCCATCGCCCTCACCACAAGGCTGTCGAGCTGCGGGTCATTGAAGAGCGACCACCACTGCGCGACATCGACCGCCTTCTGCGTCGGGACGCTGACGTTCGCGTCGGTCGTCGGAGCCTTCGCGCCGGCCCAGCCTTCGGGCATATCGCTCATCGGATGCTTGTAGTCGGGCCCGACGGTGCAGCCGGCGAGGCTCAGCAGAACTGCGGTCGCCAGTGCAGCGGAATATCGTGTGTGATGTTTCATGGTGTCTCTCCAATCACTCGTAGCGAAGGGCCTCGATCGGATCGAGCCGCGAGGCTTTCCACGCCGGGTAGAATCCGAAGATGATGCCGACGGACGCCGACACCGCGACGGCGGCGACGATCGCGGGGATCGAGACGGCGGTGGGCCATTTGAGGAACTCCGTGACGAGCCACGAGGCGAATCGTCCCAGCGCGATGCCGATCGCGCCGCCGGCGATGCAGAGCATCACCGCCTCGACGAGGAACTGCGTCAGGATGTCGCGCCCCCGCGCGCCGACCGCCATGCGCAGGCCGATCTCGCGCGTCCGCTCGGTGACCGAGACGAGCATGATGTTCATGATGCCCACGCCGCCGACGACCAGCGAGATCATCGCGACGACCAGCAGCAAATTCGTCATCAGGCTCGACGTGGATGAGAGGGCCTTGATCATCTCGGCCATGTTGCGGACATTGAAGTCGGCCGGCGTGTCGCCCTTGATGCGGTGGCGCTCGCGGAGGACCTGGTCGATCTGCGCAATGGCGGCGGGGACATCCTTCGCGCTGGTCGCGGCGACCATGATCTCATCGACG
Organism: Planctomycetota bacterium; assembly: GCA_043788485.1. Taxonomy (GTDB): domain Bacteria; phylum Planctomycetota; class Phycisphaerae; order Phycisphaerales; family Zrk34; genus JAYVTU01. Next base: position 11,955 of record JAYVTU010000168.1, on the reverse strand, counting down.
TTGGTGAATCTCACGGGCAGCGGCGTGTCGGCCTGCTGCGTGGCGCTGGGCGCAGGATAGAGCGCGACGGATTTGTTGGGGTAGAGCGAGCTGAGCGAATTGACCTGCTGGCTGGTGTCGGTGGACGAGGCGACCGACTGGTTGGTGTTGGTCAGCGAGGAGCCGGAGACGCGGTACTTGATGGTCGTCCACGGGGCGAGCACGATGTCATCTTGGTCGAAGCCCATCATGTTGGCGCCCTTGGAGGCGAGCACGCCGACGACACGGAAGGCGACGTTCTTGAGCCGGACCTCCTTGCCGATGGGCGACTCGCCGCCGAAGAGTTCGCGGACGATGGTCTGGCCCAGCAGGCAGACCTTGCTGCCGTTGCGGACATCGCGGTCGGTGAACGCCTCGCCCTCGGCCAGTTCCGTCCAGTTGCGCGCGACGAGGTAATCGGGCGTCGTGCCGTAGATGTAGAAGGGCACCCAGTTCTTGCCGGAGTAGATGATCTGCGTCCTGGATCGGACAATCGGCGCGACGGCGATGACATCGGGGCAGTTGAGCGCGATGGCCTCGGCGTCCTGCGGCGTGAGCGTCATGACGCCGCCCGAGCCGAAGCTCACGCCGCCGCTGCTCGCCGCGCCGGGTTGGACCGAGAGCGTGTTGGCGCCCATCGAGGCGACGGTCTTCTGCACCATCGCCGACGAGCCGTTGCCGATCTCGACCATCGCGATCACCGCGCCGACGCCGATGATGATGCCCAGCGTCGTCAGCACGGAGCGCATGATGTTGCGCCGCAGGGCCCGGTGGGCTGTCCGAAGTGTCTTGAGTGTGCGGATCATGATCGGGATCCTGTTTCTGTCCGGGGATCGCGGGGATCGCTCAGGCGTGGACAAGCGGCACGGCGTCGTCGATGACGCCGTCGCGGATGCGGATGATGCGCTTGGCGTGCGCGGCGACATTCTGATCGTGCGTCACGAGGATGATCGTGATGCCCTCGGAGTCGTTGAGCTTCTCGAACATCTCGAGCACCTCCTGGCTGGTGCGCGAGTCGAGGTTGCCGGTCGGTTCGTCGGCGAAGAGCAGCGGCGGGTTGTTGATCAGGGCGCGTGCGATGGCGACGCGCTGCTGCTGACCGCCCGAGAGCTGCGAGGGCTCGTGGTCCATGCGATCGGCCAAGCCGACGCGCTCCAGCAATTCCTTGGCACGCTGTCGGGCCTCGCGGTCGGAGACGGACGCGCCGGCGTAGGTCAGCGGCATCATCACGTTGTCCAGCGCGCTGGTCCGCGGGAGCAGATTGAAGCTCTGGAACACGAAGCCGATCTTGGCGTTGCGGACGTGTGCCCGCTCGTCGGCCGAGAGCTGCGAGATTTCCTGGCCGTCGAGCCAGTATTGGCCGGACGTCGGGCGATCGAGGCAGCCGAGGATGTTCATCAGCGTGCTCTTGCCCGACCCGCTGGCTCCCATGAGCGCTGCCAGCTCGCCGCGCGCGACGGTCGTGGAGATGCCCTTGAGCACGGGCACGTCCATCTCGCCGAGGTGGTAGGTCTTGTAGATGTCCTGGAGCGTGATGAGGTTCATGGCTTGGATTCCAGCGTCCGACGGTGCTGCCGGGACTCAACGTTTGCCGCGGCCGATCGCCGGGGGTGCGAAGGGGTTCGTGGCACCGCCGCTGCCGCCGGCCTGCTGCTCGGGCCGCACGTCGCTGACCACGATCGTCATGCCCTCGGTCACGTCGCCGGAGCGGATCTCGGTCTGGGCGCCGTCGGTCAGTCCCGTCCGGACGGGGATGGGCCTGACGAAGTTGCCGTCGGCGACCCAGAGCCGCGCCGGCGGGCCGCGGTGCTCGCGCGCCGGCGAATCACCGGGGGCGGCGCTCGCGATGGCATTGGCATCGGCGGGTTTGTCCTTCTCGGTTCCGCTCTTCGGCGCCGCGCCGTCGCCGCGCCCCTTGCGCGGCGTCGCCATCTCGGCGAGCGTCGCCTCGCGGATGTCCGGCGCGATCTGCGCGGCGTCGGGCACCCAGCGCAGCGCCGCGTTGGGCGCCATCAGCACATTGTCGCGCTTGGCTGTCTCGAACTGCACATTCGCGGTGAGGTAAGGCAGCAGCGTGCCATCCGAATTGTCGGTCAACACCTCGACGGTGTATGTCACGACGTTCTGCGTCATCGTCGCGTTGAGCCGAACCTTGCCGACTTCGCCCTTGAATGCCTTGCCCGGGAAGGCATCGACGGTGAACGACACGGATTGTCCCGGCTTGATCTGCCCGATGTCCGCCTCGTTGACCGCGACCCAGACCTGCATGCGCTTGAGGTCCTTGGCGATGAGGAAGAGGCTCGGGGCATTGAGGCTCGAGACAACCGTCTGGCCGATGTTCACGCGGCGGTCGATGATCACGCCTTTGACCGGCGAGCGGATCGTCGTGTAATCGAGGTTGCGCTGCACACGCTTGAGCTGCGCCTCGGCCTGCGAGACGGCGGCCTTCGTCTGCGCGATCGTCGCTTCGCCGACGGTGACGTTGGCCCGCGCCTGCTCAAAGGTGGAGCGGAAAGCGTCGAACGTCGTCGCGGCCAGCGCATCGGACGGGCCGAGCTTCTGGGCACGGTCCCAGTCGCGCTGCGCCTGGTCGAGCTTCGCCTTGAGCTGCAGCAGGTCGGCCTCGGCGTGCTGCTGGCCGGCCTTGGCGCTGGCGAGCTGGGCATTGGCCGTGGCGACGTCGGCCTGGAAGAGCGTCTGATCGATCTGCGCGAGGACGGTCGTCTCATCGACCGGCGAGCCGTAGTCCACCTGCTTGCCGCGCGTGTCCTTGCCGAACTCGTTGATCTGGCCGGCGACCTGGGCGCCGACGTCCACGACCTCCTCGGGCTCGACGGTGCCGGTCGCGCCGATGGCGGCTCGAATTTCGCCGCGCTTCACGGTCGCCGTGCGGAACACCGTGGCCGAGCCGTTGTCGGCGCGGGTGTAGAGGACCCATCCGCCGATGCCCGCGGCGACGAGGCAGAGGATGACGATGAACGTGACAAAGATTTTCATGATCGGTTCTCTCGGATGGAATCGCGCTCAGCGTGCGGCACGCTGCGGACGCGGGGGCAGGTGCTGCTGCTCTGACTTGGATTGCAGGTGTGTGGTGAGTTTGACGAGGAGCTGTTTGAGCTGCTGCTGCTCGGCGGAGCTCAGCCCCTCCAGCAGGCTGTCGATCTTCGCGTCGTGCTGTTTGAGGATGCGCCCGACGAGCTGTCGGCCGGCGGTCGAGAGGCTGATGAACTTGACGCGGCGGTCGTCGGTGGAGGCGTCGCGATCGACGAGGCCCATGCGGACGAGACGATCGACGACGGAGGTGACGCTTGGGGGCCGGATGATCAGTCGCTTGCCGAGGTCGGTCAGGCGCAGCGACTTGATGCCCTCGAGCTCGGCGCGGTGGAGATTGCGGAGCACGCCCCACTGGGCACCGCTGATCCCGAAGCCCGCGAAGTAGGGCTGCATGATCCGGCCGATCAGGCCGTAAGTGCGGATAAGGGCACGGAAGGGCGTGTCGGTGGTCGGATCGAGTTTGTTCGGGGTTGGCGTGGGCATGGTTCGATTAATTAGTTAGATGTCTAACAATTGTACGACGGGGGCCGCGGCCGGGCTATTGCGGAATTCAAAATTATTCTCCCGGTCGGTGTTGGAGATGTTCCGGCGCGGGAGTCTTTTTGAGGTTGGCCGGCGCCGGGGGCAAAATGGTTGAAGATCAGGGTTTTGCTGACGATTTCCGGGTGGGTTGACACTATGCTGCATGAAGTTGAACGCGTGAAGGTCTATGTTCGGGGGGCGGGCTCGCCGCGGATGGAGCGGGACCGATGCGCCAGGCCATCGGTGAGGTTTTATTCGACTCGAAAAAGGGGTGCCTCATGGTTACGGCTAGCAAATCGTTGATCGTGCCGGCCGACAAGGCTAACCGCAAAGCCGCTCGCGTCCTGATCGTGGACGATCATCCGCTGGTGTGTCGCGGGCTCTCGCAACTCATCGCCGAGGAGCCGGGGCTCGAGGTCGTCGGCCACGCCTCGGAATGCGGCGAGGCTTTGCGCATCGTCGAGCAGGAGATGCCGACGCTGGTCATCATTGACATCTCGCTCAAGGACTCCAACGGCCTGGAGCTCGTCAAGCAGGTCAAGGCGCGGTTCCCCGCGGTCAAGATGCTCGTCGCCTCGATGCACGATGAGTCGCTCTACGCCGAGCGATCGCTCCGCGACGGCGCGATGGGCTACATCTCCAAGCAGGAGAACGGCGACGAGATGATCGCCGGGATCAAACGCGTGCTGGGCGGCAAGGTGTATCTCTCGGGCCGCGTCGCGGACCGGATCCTGCACCGCGTCGTGGACGGCGAGGAGAAGCTCGACCGCTCGCCGATCGACAATCTTTCGGACCGTGAGCTGGAGGTCTTCGAGCTCATCGGCAAGGGGCTGACGACCCGGCAGATCGCCAAGAAGCTGCACCTGAGCCCCAAGACGATCGAGACGCACCGCGAGCACATCAAGGTGAAACTCACGCTCAAGAACAGCAACGAGCTGGTGCGACACGCGGTGAAGTGGCAGTTGGAGCAGGGCTGATGTTGATCCGGGTGCCACTGGTCGGCGGTTCCTCCGCAGACCAGTGCTCTTCGATGTGTTAACGGCAAAGGCACACGGGTCTGCCGCGGACGGCCGACCAGTGGCACCCGAAGAATTATTTCAACAACCGGTTCGCCATCTGCTGCCGCCACCCCGGCGAAAGCTCGGCGCACGCCGCGAGCCTCTCCAGCAATTCGCGCGGCGCTTCGGGATCGAACATGGCGCGCATCGTGTCGGCGACGCTGAGGTCCGGGTTCTTCCGCTCGACGAGCTCAATCTCATCGCCCGGCGCGATGGTGCCGACGTTGAGCACGCGAACGTAAAACCCGCTGAAACCCGTGTAGTGGATGAATCCCGGCAGGTCGCTGCGGTTGTGCTTCCGCGCGAGCTTGGAGCAAGGCTGCCGCGGTTTGGAGACCTGCACGACCACACCGGCGGATCCGATGCGGTACACGTCGCCGATGCACACCTCATTCTCGGCCATGCCCTCGCTCGTGATGTTCTCGCCGAACGATGGCACCGCCAGCTCGACACCAAGAAACTCCCCGACCGGCCCGTAGCTCTCCGACGCATAGAAGCAGAGCGCCTGCTCCGGCCCGCCGTGGGCTTCGTGGTTGGCGACGTCGTCGCCGTCGAGGCCCGTCACGGTCAGCGCGACGGCGTGATCGACGGCCCGCTTGTTGATCGCCGACGTGTAATTCTGCCCGTCATGAACGAGCAGCCGGGGTTTGCCGATGTTGAGGCTCATCACGCGCATGGCACAATAATATCTCCGCTCACTCGTGCTGCCCGCAGCAGTTTTTGTATTTCTTGCCCGAGCCGCAGGGGCAGGGATCGTTGCGGCCGACCTTCGGGGCGTTGCGCTTGATCGGGGCGACGGCCGCCTTCTCGCGGGCGCCGGCCTGCTGCGCGGCTTCGAGGTCCGCCTGCTGGTCCGCCGTCCCTTCGTTCGCCAGCGCCGCCGACGCGCCGACGCCCGTGCTCTCGATCACCTTGTGCTCGGCCTGCTGGCCCTGGTACATGTTGCGGTGGCGCGAGCCGGCCGTCAGACGCGCGCGGAAGATCATGTCCGTCACCTTGTCGCGGATCAGCCGCTGCATCTCGTTGAACATCCGAGAGCCCTCGGCCTTGTACATGATCTTCGGATCCTTCTCGGCGTACGCCTGCAGCCCGATCGAATCCTTGAGCTGATCCATCGCATAAAGATGGTCCTTCCAGCTCTGGTCGAGGATCTGCAGCAGCACGAACCGCTCCAGCTGCGTCAGCTCGGTGCGCATGATCAGCAGCGCCTTCTCCATCAGCATCGCGCGGCGATCGGTGGTCGCCAGATCATGCTCGCTGAGCACCATGCCCCAGCGCTGATGGAAACGCTCGTTGAGCGCCGCCGCATCGGGGTTGCCGGCGAGCGTCTGCTCGATCCACTTGTCGAGCGCCGCGCCGTGCCACTGCTCTGAAGCCTCGACGAGCGCCTTGTGAAGCTGCTCGCCGTTCATCTGCACCACATCCTGCGGCTGCCACGGCAGCCCGTAACGCTGCTGCGCCCACGCCGCCAGCTGCATCACCGCCCACTGCGAAGCCTCCGGCCCCTGCTGGGCCGCGCTGAAGCTCATCTCCAGCATCTGCTCAATCGGATAATCCAGCTCACGACGCTCGTACGCATCATCGGCTCGCTTGTAGATCAGCTCCGCGATCCGCTGCTGCGCGTCCTCCGTCCGCTCGGCCCGCGTCGGAGTCAGCTCCTCGATCGTCAGCTCCAGCGCGAATTTGTTCCTGGCCCACTCCGCCAGCTCTCGCGCCGCAAACCCCGGCTCGAAATATTTCGCCAGCATGTCCAGCGGCTTGCGGTCGATCGTCTCCATCGCCAGTGTCGTCAGCTGATCGCGCACCAGAGCAGGTGTCATCGTGCGGAGCCGCGCGGGCTTGAGGTCCGCGCCGAAACGCGCCAGCGCCCACGTGTGCAGCCCGTCGAGGTCCCACTCCGACGCATCGCCCTCGTCGGCCATGTACTCGCCGACCGTGATGTCGATCTCCTGACGCGCATCGTTCTTGGCGTTGGAGCGGATCGTGTCCTCGACGTCCGAAAGCTCCGTGCCGCGCAGCTTCCGGCTGTTGATCGTCACGCCGATGATCGCCTTCACCGCCTCGGAAATCTGGTCCGATGCGTAGTGCGGAGCGAGGTACGTGCCGACGGCGTCCTGAATGGATTCGGCGATGTAATCGAAGATCAGCGTCTTGGTCTCGCGGCCCTCGAGCACCGTCTGCCGCAGACCGTAGAACGTGTTGCGCTGGTGCTCCATCACCTCGTCGTATTCGAGGAGATTCTTGCGGATCTGGTAGTTGCGCTCCTCGACCTTGCGCTGGGCGCGCTCGACGGAGCGCGTGATCATGCCGTGCTCGATCGCCTCGTCGGGCTGCATGCCGAGCTTCGACAGCGCCCAGATCGTCTTCTGCCCCGCGAACATCTTCATCAGGTCGTCTTCCATGCTGATGAAGAAGCGGCTGGACCCCGGATCGCCCTGGCGACCGGCGCGGCCGCGCAGCTGATTGTCGATCCGCCGCGCCTCGTGGCGCTCGGTCCCGATGATGTGAAGCCCGCCGGCTTCCTTGACCTCGCTGACGAGCTTGATGTCCGTGCCGCGGCCCGCCATGTTCGTCGCGATCGTCACGGCTCCGACCTTGCGACCGCGGTTGTCGATGTAGTTCTGGCCCGCCTTGGCGACGATCAGAGCCTCGCGCGCATGGTTCTTGGCGTTGAGCACCTCGTGCTCGATGCCGTGCTTGCGGGTCAGGGCATTCGAGAGCATCTCCGACTTGTCCACGCCCGTCGTGCCGACGAGCACAGCCCGACCCGCCTCGTGCTTCTCGCGGATCTCCTCGAGGATCGCGTTCCACTTCGCGTTTTCCGTCAGGTAGATCAGGTCATCCGAATCCTCTCGCAGCACGGGCCGATTCGTCGGGATCACCACGACGTCGAGGTTGTAGATCTCCATGAACTCGGTGCCCTCGGTGATGGCCGTGCCCGTCATGCCCGAGAGCCGCTTGTAGAGCTTGCAGAAGTTCTGGATCGTGACGGTCGCCAGCGTCTGCGTCTCTTTCTTGATCTTGACGCCGTTGCGCGCCTCTTTCGCCTCGACCGCCTGGTGCAGCCCGTCGGACCACTGCCGGCCGACCATCGCGCGCCCGGTGAATTCATCGACGATCACGATCTCCAGATCGCCCTCCGAGTTGTGCTCCGCCGTCACGACGTACTCGCGGTCCTTCTCGTAGACCGCGTGGGCGCGCAGCGCGTTGTTCACCAGGTGGTCCCATCCCATGTCGTTGCCGACGACGTAGAACTTCGTGCCGACGATCTTCTGCGCCTCCTCGACACCGAGCGGCGTCATGTGCGCCTGCTTCTGCTCTTTCTTGACGATGTAGTACTGCGTGTGGCCGATCAGGTCGGCTTCCTTGTCATCGATGAAGTCGGCGCCGAGGTCCTTGAACTTCGACAGGATCTTGTCGATCTGCGCGACCGGCACGTGGTTGCGTGCGGCGGCGTCGGCGGCGAAGCCCGGCTCCTTGATCTTGGCCAGCGTCCGCACGTTTGCCGAGCGCTGCTGCGAGACGAGATGCTCAGCGACCTGGTTGGCCTTGATGTACTGCGGGGCGTCGTCGTGCGCCGGGCCGGAGATGATCAGCGGCGTCCTCGCCTCATCGATGAGGATCGAGTCGATCTCGTCGACGACGCAGAACTCGCGTTTACGCTGCACCTGCTCTTCGAGGCCGAGCTTCATGTTGTCGCGGAGATAGTCGAACCCGAATTCGCTGTTCGTGCCGTAGACGATGTCGCACTGGTACATCTGCTTCTTGGTCGACTCGGGCTGCATGTGGAAGGGATGGATCGCGCCGACGGTGATGCCCAGGCGATGGAACGCCGGGAAGACCCAGTCGCGGTCGCGCTGCACGAGATAGTCGTTGACGGTCACGACGTGGCATGCGAGCCCCTCGGTCACGGCCATGAAGCAGGCCAGCGGGGCGACGATCGTCTTGCCCTCGCCGGTGCGCATCTCGGCGATCTTGCCTTCGCTGAGCACCATGCCGCCGAGGATCTGCACATCGAACGGCCGGCAGCGGAAGGGCGGGCGCGACTCGGGATAGATCTCGCGCACGGCTTCGTAGATCTCGTTGGGGATGTCCACGGCCAGATAGTTGGGCACGATGACCTCGGAGCCGAGCACCTCGGAGTCGGGTGTCATCGAGATCTGCGACGCGGTCAGGTCATAGAGCTCCCGGACATGCGGCGAGAACTTGTCGTAGGGAACCTGCTCGCGGAAGGCGGGGTTGAAGATCGTGCGGATGCCGATGTTGCGGTCCAGCGACTCGCGCATGATCGCGAACGCCTCGAACATCGCCTCCGACGCGCGGACCTTGCCCGCCTTGATCTGCGTGCGGATCTCCTGGAAGCGGTCGCGGAGCTGCTGATCGGTGAGCTTGCGGATCTGCGGCTCGAAAGCGTTGACGCGCTCGACGCGCTTGCGGTAGCTCTTGACGAGGCGGTCATTGCGGCTGCCCAGCACGAGACGGAGCGGGTACGTGACAATGGAAATGAAAGACATGCGATGCCCCTAAGCAGGAACTGTTGTGCGATGGTTTGGAATGGAGACGGGGATGCTGCGTCGCGCGCTGGCGGAATGGCACAGCGCGCAGGAACCAATCAGCGCAGCGGTGGGGGCAGATCGATCAACTTCGGAAGGCAAAGCAAAAGCGACGGCTGCCGCTGCACATCCTGCTCGGCGAGCCCGATGGCCGAATCACGCGACACAGGCATGTCCACCCGGGCCGGCGCGATCGCCGCCTGCGGCTTGCAGAACTGCCGTGCCGCATCGCTCACGATCGAAGCGAGCGTCTCACGCCTCTGGCTCGCCGCGACCGCCTCGGTGCGCGGCCCGCCCGCCAGGTCCGACGCCATCGACAGCGGCACCGCCAGCATCAGCGGCATCGAAGCCGCGATGGTGACCAGCGACGCCGTCAGGACCAGCGTTCGAAATGACTGCTGCGTGGATCTCATGCCTCTTCCATATCGGCCCGCGAGGGCGCGATCCGTAGAACGGACCATTATACCGCCCCCCGGCCCCCCGTGCCTTTGTTTAGAGACGGCCCAAGGACCATCGCTAAACAAGCACAACCCCGCGCGTTTCCTTACCGCGCAGTTATCGGCGGTCGGCACCCGCTCAAATTGCGGATTTCAAATTGCAAATTCAGTCGGAAGAGGGGATAAGTGCGGTTCGGCCGCCGGGCCGGGGCCGGGCCGTGATGTATTCAAGTCGGCCGGCACTCGAGATTCCGAAGCGTCCGAGGAAACGTGTGCGCCCGATGCCAAACAAGGGGTCCCCGATGAAACTCGCGAAATGGTGCATGGTGTGTCTGTCCGTGATGGTTTTGCTCCCGCTCGCTCCGGCGATGGCGGATTTCAAGACGATCCTTTCACGCATGCCCGATGAGGCCAACGCGTATGTCATCGTCGATGTGGACAAGGTGATGAAGACCAACATGGCGCAGCGCGAACTCTGGTCCGGCGGGCGTGCCAAGAACAACTCCCCGATGGTCGTGCCGCCCGGCACGCAGCGCCTGGCCATGGCCGGGAAGATCGATCTGGGCCGGCTCGCGTCGGTCTGGGAGGTCGCCGTCATGGACACGCGGCAGCCGATCACCGCCGACGGCATCGCCTCGGTCTACCGCGGCTTCGCCGAAACCGTCGCCGACAAGCCCGCCGCGTGGACCCCCATCAACGCCTACTTCATCCAGCTCGATCCGACCACGCTCGGCGTCGTCACGCCCGCCGACCGCCAATTCACCGCGCGCTGGGTCCGCCAGAATCCAAATCCCGCCGCCGCCCGGTCGCCCTACCTGACGCGCGCCGCCCAGGCCGTCGAGGCCGGCTCACCGATCGCGATGGCCATCGACATGGAAGACGCCGCCAGCGCCGGCCGCTTCGAGCTCCGCCTCGCCGACGGTGAATTCGAATCGCTGGCCGGCAAGAGCTTCGATCCCAAAGCGCTGGCGAAGATCGTCGGCGGCATCAAGGGGCTGATCCTCCGCGTGGACGTCGCCGACGACGCCACCGGCCTGCTCGAGGTCGATTTCGCCGGTGATGCGACCGCCCTGAGCCCCGTGGCCAAGGGGATGCTGCTCGAGATTCTCTCCAAGGGCGGCATGGAGATCCCCGATTTCGCCGATTGGACCGTCGAGATCCAGGGCACCCGATTGACCGCCAAGGGCAAGCTCACGACCAGCGGCATCCGGCTCCTGCTCAGCGTGATCGGCCCGCCCTCGTCCGGCGATGCTCCGGGCGGAGAAGCCAATCCGACCGATCCGGCGTCGCTGGCCGCCAAGGCCTCGCAGGATTATTACCAGTCCATCAGCAAGATCCTCGACGACCTCCCCTCCCAGGCCGCGCTCACCTCCAGCGCCGGCTGGCTGGTGCGTGACGCCAAGCGCATCGATCAGCTTACATCCCTGAATGTCGATCCGGGCCTGCTGGCCTGGGGCGCGACGACGAGCGCGGGCCTCAACAATGCCGCGCAGATCTGCGCCACATCCCAGAGCCGCGCCACCGCCCGCGCCGCCGCCATCCCGACCCCGCCCAACCCCTCGGGCGTCCTGGACGACCGCCGCCGCGCCGAGCTCCAGAACATCCAGACGCAGCGCCGCCGGGTGATCCAGGAGGAAAAGACCAACGCCACGGAACAGGCCTCGCGCATCCTCGGCGACCTCAAAACCGCCCGCTCCCGAATCCGCGGCGACATGGCCACGAAATACAAGGTCGAGTTCTAGACGCAGTTCAATCCCGACCCGCCGGCTCCCGCCTGCGGCTATCACCGGAACGAAACAGGCGCGTGCAGCGCATTTCTTTAATAGCCGCAGGCGGAAGCCGGCGGGTCTCCGTCTTTGTATCGGTTGTCATCGAGCACCGGATGCCGCGGGGGCGGTTCAAATCCCTCTTTCCAGAACAGCCCGCCGTGTTTGGGCAGATACGTGCTGATCAGATAATCGAAATGCTCCTGATCCTTCACCCGTCTTCGGCTCGCCTCGCCGCTGAACCAGTCGCGGCCCGGCTGCCCGGCCTGCCGCCCGAGGAATGTGCTCCACAAGTTTTTGATCTTGCCGCGCACCGCTTTCCATGGAATGAATTCGGTCCAACTGACGATGACGTGCACGTGCGTCGGCTCGGTCGCAAAGGCGTGCAGACGCCAGCCGCGCTGAGCGCAGATGTCGTAGACGGCGCTGAGCAGAAGTTGCTACTGATCCGGCGTGAAAACATGGGGCTCCTGTGAGGCCGCATTCACCTAGAGCATTTCACGATCGCCTGTAGCGGGTGCCACTGGTCGGCGGTTCCTCCGCAGAC
>JAYVTU010000167.1:0-7405 GCA_043788485.1 Planctomycetota bacterium | reverse complement strand
ATAGGCACTAAAGTGCCCATGCCTCGCGTTTCAAGACTTTCAACACCGCGATTTGTTTCGTACCAGATGCCGAGTGATTCGCGGCGCTGGAGCGTGCGCCCAAAGGTCGCGAAGGTTTTGAACATGACAAGGAAGTGTGCGGCGGCGGAGTGCGAGTGCATTTTGCGGGCGGAGGTGATGACGTGGTGGGGGAGGATGGTGAATGGGCCTTGGCGTTTGAGGCGCATGGAGAGGAAAATTTCCTCGGCGGCGAAGAAGCGCGGGTCGAAGCCGCCGACGGCCTGGAAGGATTCGGCGCGGGTGAAGATGAATGATCCGGCGGCAAAACGGAAGGTTCGGGAGATGGTGTTCCAGAATTGGAGTCCGAAGCGGGAGCCGAGGCCGAGGCGTTCGTCGAACGCGACGAGTGCGCCGCCGGCGACGGTTCCCTGCTGAAGGGCTAGAAACGCGGCCTGGAGCGTGATGGGCGGGAGGTGTGTGTCGGCGTCGAGGAAGCAGAGGAAGGGGAAGCGGGCGGCGGCGGCTCCGGCGTTTCTGACGAGGCCGATCTGGCGGAGTGTGACATTGAGGACGCGGGCGCCGTGGTCCGCGGCGAGGGCGGAAGTGCGGTCGGTGGAGGCGTCACTGACGACGATGATCTCGTAGGGGATGTGCAGCGAATCGGCGGCGATGCGTGCGGCGGCGAGGGTCGCGGGGAGGAACTGCTCTTCGTTGTGTGCGGGGATGATGAGGGAGAGCATGCGTACATCATACGCCGAATGAAACACGGCCCAAGGGCCGTCGCTAAACTAGAGCGATGCCGACGGTGAAGGACAACGCGGTGTGTTTGCGGTTGATGGACTGGTCGGAGACCAGCCAGATTGTGGTGCTGATGACGGAGAAGCACGGGAAAATGTCGGCGGTGGCGAAGGGAGCGAAGCGGCAGGCGCCTTCCTCGCTGGCGAAGTACAGCGGGGGCGTGGAGCTTTTGACGGCGGGGGAGGCGGTGTTCATCTCCAAGCGCGGGGCGGAGCTGGCGAATCTGATTGAGTGGGACGGGGTGGATGCGCACTGGCATCTGCGGAAGGATTTCCGGGCGTACAACCTGGGGATGTACGCGGCGGATCTGGTGCATCATCTGGTCCAGGATCATGATGAGCATGCGGCGATTTATCTGGCGCTGAGGGGGTTTTTGAAGGAGATGGGGAGCGCGAAGCCAGGGGCGGCGGGAACGCTCCCCTCCGCGGACTCCGGGTCGCGGCTAAACGGGGAGAGATCGCTGAGCGAGGCGCTGCTGCGGTTTCAGTGGGGGTTGGTGGAGGAGCTGGGGTATCGGCCGGTGCTGGATCGGGATGCGCAGACGGGAGCGGCACTGGATGAGAGGAGCGAGGCACTGGGGTTCAGCGCAGTGCATGGCGGGGTGGTTGCGGATACGGGGGGAACGGATCGGTGGCGGGTGAGACGGGGGACGGTGGAGGTTTTGCGGGGGTTGGCGGGGGAAGGGGAACATGCCCACACCGAGCCGAGGGCATGGCACACGGAAGGGATGAATCAGGAGAGTGTGGAGCGCGCGAATAAGTTGTTGTGCGCGTATTTTCGCGCGATATTGGATCAGCAGTTGCCGACGATGGGGTATGTGTTGGGGGAGTGAGGGAAGGAAGTCGCGGCGCGTGTTGTAAATCTCCGCGCACCCTCACCCGCCTCGCGGACTCGGCGACCTCTCCCCGAGGGAGAGGTGGGAACGTCACGCGCGGGCGGCGCGTTTGTTGTCTTTGCGTTCGGTCTCGGCGTGGCGGCCATTTGGCGCGCTGACGGAGCGGCGGAAGAATTCGAGGAACTCCTGGACGCTCGCGTCGTCGGCGTATTCGGCGACGAGTTGCTCGAGGATGTCGACGGGGTTTCCGATGTGTTCGGTGCGTTTGCTGTAGAGGGCGCGGTGGGCGCGTTTGAGGTTGTCGATGGTCTGACGGGTGAAGCCGTGGCGCGTCAGGCCGAGGACGTTCACGGTGCGGCAGCGATTCGGATGACCGTCGGAAGTCATGAAGGGCGGGCAGTCGTGGACGACGCCGGAGAGGCCGCCGAGGAACGCGTATTTGCCGATGGTGACGTAGTGCGAGACGGCGGTGCCGCCGGAGATGATGGCGTGGTCCTCGACGATGACGTGGCCGGCGAGCAGGACATTGTTGGCGAAGATGCAGGAATTGCGGACGTGGCAGTCGTGCGCGATGTGGGAGCCGACCATGAGGAGGTTGCGCGAGCCGACGGACGTGAGGCCGCCGCCGTTTTCGGTGCCGATGTGGATGGTGACGTTTTCGCGGATGTCGTTGTGGTCGCCGATGGTGCACGTGGCGGGCTCATCGCGGAACTTGAGGTCCTGCGGGCGTGAGCCGAGGCAGACGTGGTGGGCGATCTTGTTGCCGGTGCCGACGGTGAGGTGGTTTTCGAGGATGCTGTGCGCGCCGATCGTCGTGCCGTCGCCGACGGTGACGTGCGGGCCGATGATGGAATAGGGGCCGACCTCGACAGAGTCGGCGAGTCGGGCGGCGGGATCGACGAGAGCGGTGGGGTGGATTTTGGGCATGTTGCGGGCTTCTCGGAAACGCTTCCCTCGCGGACTCGGGTCGCGGCTAAACGGGTCGATCCTTTATTCGGGCTCCGCGTCGACGAGCATGAACTTGATCTCGGCCTCGGCGGCGAGGTGCGAGCCGACGTACGCTTTGCATCGCGTGTGGCCGGTGCGGCTGCGGATGCGAACGGTCTCGGCCTCGAGGATGAGCTGATCGCCGGGCGTGACGGGGCGGCGGAGCTTCACCTTGTCGATCGAGAGCAGCACGGCGAGCCGGCCGGTGTGCTCCAGTTTGTTGGCCAGCAGCACGCCTGACAGCTGCGCAAGCGCCTCGACGATGAGCACACCGGGCATAATCGGCGTGCCGGGGTAGTGGCCCTGCATGAACTGTTCGTTGATCGACACGTTCTTGACGCCGATCGCCTTGCGGTCACCCTCGATCTCGAGGACGCGGTCGACCAGCAGCATCGGGTAACGGTGCGGCAGGATCCGCATGATCTTGCGCACGTCGATGAGCCCATCGCTGCTGAGGAGCGATGTGCGGTGGCTGCCCTGCATCATCTTGAGCAGCTTGCGGGCGAGCTGATGGTTCAGGGCGTGGCCCGACTTGTAGGCGACGATCCGACCGCGGATCGCGCAACCGCACAGCGACAGATCGCCGATCAGGTCGAGAATCTTGTGCCGCACGCATTCATCGGCGAAGCGGAATCGGTTCGTGCCCATCGGCCCCGTCGGCGCGAGCACCAGCAGATCGTCGGCGCTCAGATGCTTGCCCATCCCCGCCTGACGCAGCGCCACCGCCTCGGCCTCGAGCACATAGGTGCGGGCCGGGGCAATGTTGTGGATGTAGTCGCCGTTGTCGGAGTTGAACGCGTAAAGCTGCTTGCCGATCGGCTGCACATCGCCGTAGTCCAGATCGTAGATCACCTGCATGTGCGGCTTGTCGGCGGGCAGCGCAGCGATCATCGCATCGCCATCCTGGCACGTCACCGCATCGGTAATCGTCAGCGTGCGGCGCGCCGCCTCCTGCTCGACCATCCCCGCGCTCTGCAGAGCCTCGACGAACGGCCGACTCGATCCGTCCACGCCGGGAATCTCTGGCCCCTGCACCTCAATGAGCACATTGTCGATCTGCAGTCCCGCAACCGCTGACAGAATGTGCTCGCAGGTGTCGATCGATACGGCGCCGCGGCGGAGCGTCGTCCGCCGGGCACGCTTGGTCACATTCGTCACCAGCGCGGGGATCCGCACCGGCTCACCGCCCTCGGTCATGTCCATCCGCACGAAGACCACGCCATGATTCGCCGGCGCTGGACGGAACCGCACCGCCGCCTTCTCACCCATGAACAGCCCGAGCCCCTCAACCCCCGCGGGCTGAGCGATCGTGCGCTGGTTCTCGGAGAGCGTCGCAGCCATGTAGTAACCAGAGGTCAGAGATCAGAAGTCAGCGATCAGCGGGATGCTTCACGCAACGGTCGCTGCCGTTCCTACGAGGAACTCGGCCGATTCGCTCGCTTCATCTGCCTCACCAGATCGGGCAGATGCTTCATCGCCACATATTCACGCAGCGCCATCTTAGCGTCTTTCGCCGGATAACCGCCCCACGTTTCCCCCGCGGGGACATCATTCATCACGCACGCGCCGCCGGCGATCTTCGCCCCAGCCCCGATCGTCGTGTGATCCCGGATGATCGCGCACCCGCCGATCACCACGCCGTCGCCGAGCGTCGCGCTGCCCGCGACGCCCGTGCAACCGGCGATGATCACGCACTTGCCCAGCGTGCAGTTGTGGGCGATCTGCACCATGTTGTCGAGCTTGCAGCCGTCGCCGATCTCCGTCGTGCCGAACTTGGCGCGGTCGATGCACGTGCCCGAGCCGATCTCGACGTCACGCCCGATCGTCACCGTGCCGATCTGCGGGATCTTGATGATGCCCTTGCCATTGGGCGCGGGGCGATAACCGAAGCCGTCGCCGCCGACCGACACATTGGGGTGCAGGATCGACCGCTCGCCGACGCTGCACCGCTCGCGGATCACCACGCCCGGCCAGAGCACCACGCCCTCGCCGATCACGCAGTCGTCCAGCACCGTCACATTCGGATGCAGCACCGCGCCCGCGCCGATGCGTGTCTTGTGTCCCACATAGCAGTTGGCCCCGATGCGGGCGCCCGTGCCGATCACCGCGCTCGACTCGACCACCGCGCTGCCGTGCACGCCCACCATCGGCTGACAGACCGGCGGCGCAATCGCCTCCAGCACCTTCGCCACAGCCAAATCCACATCCCCAACCCAGATCGCCGCCCGCCCCTCACCGACCTCCAGCTCGACGCCCTTGCCGACCAGGGCCGCCTTCGCGCCGCTGGCCGACCAGCCCTTGGCGTACTTCCCATCAGTCACGAGCGTCAGGTGCTCCGCCGTCGCGCGGTCGAGCCGCTCCATCCCACTAATGGACAGCTCCCCGGGCCCTTCCAGCGTCCCGCCCACCAGTTCCGCAATCTGCCGCGTCGTCATGCTCATGGCTATTTCACCGAAGTCCATCAGTGTACCAAACCGCCCCGATCAGCGGTCAGACTTCCACCACCGTCCAATAACCTCCTCTCCCCAAGCCCGGGGATGAGGTTCCTCCGAATCCCCGTGGGTATCCGGTGGTCACCTCCCGTGCGCACAACCCCGTCGACCGGACATATTCGGCCCCTCCCCCAACCCCCCGATTCCGCGCCTTAAGCCCTCGAATCTCATCACTTGCAAAACACCATCCGGGAATCCCCCCGGACGTCCGCTTTGCCACATCCGTGCGCGCTCCTCCCGCCGCTCGCTCCTCCGCGTTCCTCTCCCAACTTGAAACTTGAAACCCTGAAACTTGAAACCCCCCTCCGCTACAATCCGCCGCTTCATGGCGATCTCCCCCTTCACAGTCATCTGTCTCCTCACCCTCACCGCCTTCATCGCCGGCCTCATCGACGCCATCGCCGGCGGCGG
Organism: Planctomycetota bacterium; assembly: GCA_043788485.1. GTDB lineage: Bacteria > Planctomycetota > Phycisphaerae > Phycisphaerales > Zrk34 > JAYVTU01. The sequence goes on along the minus strand of JAYVTU010000167.1, from coordinate 1,882 downwards.
GGGCCTCCTCACGCTCCCCGCGCTCGTCCTCGCCGGTCTCCCGCCCCACGCCGCGCTCGGAACCAATAAGGGCCAGGCCGTCTTCGGCTCCGCCGTCGCCCTCCTCCGCTACGCCCATTCGCCGCTCCTCGATCGCCCCCGCGCCATCCGCTCCTTCATCCCCGGCCTGCTCGGCTCGGCGCTCGGCGTCACCTGCGTCTCGCTCGTTGACCGCGAGAATCTCCGCCCCGTCATCGTCGCGCTCCTCGCCGCCGTCGCGATCTTCATGCTCTTCTACAAGCCGCCGCACGTCTCCCCCGCTCCGCGCGTCCGCCCCGTCCTGAGCATCGTCATCGCCTTCGCCCTCGCCTTCTACGACGGCTTCTTCGGCCCCGGCGTCGGTACCTTCCTCATCATCGCCTACGTCCTTCTCATGCACGATTCCCTCGCCCACGCCAGCGCCAACGCCAAGCTCGTCAACTTCGCCTCCAACCTCGCCGCCATGCTCCTCTTCGCCGCCCAGGGCAACGTCCTCTGGCACTACGCTTTACCCATGGCCGCCGCCCAATCCCTCGGCGCCTTCACCGGCGCGCATCTCACCATCAAACACGGCCGCCCCCTCGTCCGCTACGCCACCATCACCGTCTCCCTCGCGCTGCTCGTCAAACTCTCCTGGGACATCGCGCACTGATTCACGCCGCGCGGCCTTCCATATAGCCGGGCCCTCTGGGCCCGATGAGTTCTTGCTCCCATCGCATCGCTGTTACAATCCAGTGCCATGCGTCACCTCCCCCGTTCATTCTTGCTTTTGTGCTGCTTGGCGATCCTCGCCGGGTGTTCGTCCGCAGCAGACGACGCGATACCCCGCAGCGCACGGAGCGTGCTGGAGCACGCTGACTCGTTTGAGCTGTTGTCGCTCAAGCCGCGGGGTGTGGCGGATGATGATGAAAGTTGGAAGAAGGATCCTCGCGAGAAGTTTCGTTGGTGGGGAATCGTCCTCGGCAAGATTCAAATTAAAAGCGATGCAGACAGAAGCGAAATGCTTGCTGCGGTCGGTCGCCAGATCAATCCCAAGAGCCCCGCTTTCCACTGTTTCAATCCTCGACATGCGATTCACGCCGTTCGCGGTGCGGATTCCGTTGATATTGTCATCTGCTTCGAGTGTGGTCGAATCCAGACCTGGCTCAACAATGAACGGATTGCCCAGGGCAATATTCACGGACCAAGATCCACGCTCGACAAACCGCTCTCCGACGCCGGAGTCGAACTGAGTCGCCCTGAAGAGGCAGAAACGAAGTAGCCAGGACCCCGTTATTTTTGTGATGGCGCGGTATAAGTCGCCGCTACAATCCCGCCATGAATCACTTCCGTCGCATCTTTCTGCTGCTCTGCTGCCTGACCCTCCTCGCCGGGTGTTCCTCATCAAACGACGCCATCCCCAGCAGCGCGCGGCGGGTGCTGGAGCATGCCGATTCGTTTGAATTGCTTTCGCTCTGGCCGCGGAGCGATGACACGGAGGATAAGGCGTGGAGAAAAGACACGCGCGAGATATTGCACTGGACCATCATCCTCGGGGGGGTTCCGATCAAAAGCGCTGCGGACCGGCAGAATCTGCTCGACACGCTCGACCGCGCGACGGATGACAAGATCGCCCCGCACGCCTGCTTCAATCCACGCCACGCGATCCGGGCTGTCCGCGACTCCGACACCGTCGAGGTCGTCATCTGTTTCGAGTGCGAGCACATGGAGGTCTGGTACAACGGCGAGCGCATCGGCGGCGGATCGGTTCACGACGTTTCGAGCGTGTTCAACAAGCCGCTGACCGACGCGGGGATTGAACTGAGTCATCGCCCGGTTCCCACATCGAAGTGATTGCCGACCCGCCGGCTTCCGCCTGCGGCTA
>JAYVTU010000166.1:0-19026 GCA_043788485.1 Planctomycetota bacterium | reverse complement strand
CGAGGATCGAGCCGGGCTCGGCGACGATCTTTTCGCTCTTGCCCTTGGCGGTCGGCGCGGAGAGGACGCACTGTGCGACGTGGTAGGTGATGCGCGTGGGACGGCCGCGCGTGTCCACGGCGTCGATGCGGGCATCGCCCTTGAACTGGAGCGTGAGCTCGTAATCGGTGTCATCGGGCAGCGGGAGTTCGCGGCCATTGGAGAAGAGGACGCCGGTCTGTTTGACGGTTCCCGCGGCGGAGATCACGTATTTCGCGCCGAGCTCGCTGGGGCGGTCGAGGCGGATGGGGTAGGCCTCGGGTCCTGCGGCGAAGATTGCGACGGGGATGGCGAGGAAGAGCGCGGCGAAAAGTTGGGCATGCCTCATGGACGGGGACTCCTGCGGGAGGCGTTGATTGTAATCGCAAGGGTGGTTGGGGGAACAACAGGTGAGTCTCTCACGAAGTCCGGTCCGCCGCGAAGCCGCAAGCGGCGGACACGGGGAGGCGGAGGGGATGGCAATGAAAAAGCCCTGTTGCCTTCGAAGGGAGAGGTTGGCTCGTTGAGGCCAGCGCCGGTGCTGCGGATCCGAAGTGTTCGGGTCCCTTACGACCGGCACCCTCTCCCCCGAAGGGAACAGGGCCTTCGTTAATTAATACGTTCGGCGGGATGTGTTGTTCAACCTCGAAAATGCCATATGGATGGGCGTTTGCAAGGTCCCATAACGGCAAAGAAAAACCCCCCGCTTTCGCGGGGGGCTAGTTCGGAGGACTGCGGTTTCACCTCTCCCTCTCAGGGAGAGGTCGGCGAGTCGGCGAGCCGGGTGAGGGTGAGACGTAAGAACTCACATTGTGCGCTGGCACTGCGCACGCGGCGTTCTTTTGATTTGACCCTCACCCCGGCCCTCTCCCTGGGAGGGAGAGGGGGCGGAATAATCAGTGCCGACCGGCGCCGGCCATTTCGCGCTGGGCTTCGGCGGGGGCGGCGGCGTTGGTGCCGATTCGCATGCCGTAGAAGGAGCGGTGGACGAAGATGGCGGAGATGACGAAGAAGACGGCGGCCAGGCCGGTCGTCAGCGTGCTGGTGGTGTGGCCTTCGCCGTTGAGGGCGACGGCGAGCTCGACGGCGAGCAGGCCGAACAGCGTGGTGAATTTGATGATGGGGTTCATCGCGACGGAGCTGGTGTCCTTGAAGGGATCGCCGACGGTGTCGCCGACGACGGTCGCGGCGTGCAGGGCGGTGCCCTTCTGCTTGAGCTCGACTTCGACGATCTTCTTGGCGTTGTCCCACGCGCCGCCGGCGTTGGCCATGAAGATCGCCTGGAAGAGGCCGAAGAGCGCGATGGAGACGAGGTACCCGATGAAGAAGAACGGCTCGACGCAGGCGAAGCTCAGCGTCGAGAAGAACACGGCCAGGAAGATGTTGAACATGCCCTTCTGGGCGTAGATCGTGCAGATCTCGACGACCTTCTTGGAATCCTTCACGGACGCCTTCTCGGTCGATTCGAGATTGATGTTCGCCTTGATGTACTCGACGGCGCGGTAGGCGCCGGTGACGACGGCCTGGGTCGAGGCACCGGTGAACCAATAAATCACCGAGCCGCCGGCGAGGAGGCCGAGGAGGAACGGCGGGTGGAGGATGGAGAGGTTTTCCATGCCGGTGGTCAGGCCGTGCGTGAGCATGACGATGATGGAGAAGATCATCGTGGTCGCGCCGACGACGGCGGTGCCGATGAGCACGGGCTTGGCGGTGGCTTTGAAGGTGTTGCCCGCGCCGTCGTTTTCCTCGAGGAAGTGCTTGGCTTTCTCGAAGTTCACATCAATGTTGTACTCGCTCTTGAGCGAGGATTTGATGTTGGGCAGCGTCTCGATGACGGAGAGTTCGTAGACGGATTGGGCGTTGTCGGTGACCGGGCCGTAGCTATCCACGGCGATGGTGACGGGGCCCATGCCCAGGAACCCGAAGGCGACGAGGCCGAAGCCGAAGACAGCGGGGGCGAGCATGAAGGAGCCAAGGCCCTGCTCGGCGACGAGGTAGCTGGCGCCCATGAGGGCCATGATGGTCAGGCCCATCCAGTAAGCCGAGAAGTTGCCGGCGGTGAGACCGGAAAGGATGTTGAGCGAAGCCCCGCCCTCGCGGCTGGAGATGACGACTTCCTTGACGTGCTTGGAGCTGGTGGAGGTGAAGATCTTGACGAGCTCGGGGATGACGGCTCCGGCGATCGTGCCGCAGGAGATGATGGTCGCGAGCTTCCACCACATGGTGTTGTTGGTGACTGTGACCGTCGAGGGCACCAGGCCGTTGACGACCGTCGTGGTGTAGGTGAGCGTCGGGATCATCAGGTAGCTGACGATGTAGGTCAGCACGATGGAGACGATGGACGTGAGCCACACGAGGACGGTGAGCGGGTGCTCGAAGTCCATCTTGTCAGCGTTCTGGAATTTGGCCTTGGCCATCGCGGCGTTGAGCAGGTAGGAGCCGCCCGAGGCGAGGACCATCACGACGCGCATCACGAAGATCCAGACGAGCAATTGGACCTGCACGGCGGGGTCTTTGACGGCAAGCAGGATGAATGAGATGAGCGCGACGCCCGTCACGCCGTAGGTCTCAAAGCCGTCGGCGGTGGGGCCGACGGAGTCACCGGCGTTGTCACCGGTGCAGTCGGCGATCACGCCGGGGTTGCGGGCGTCGTCTTCCTTGATGCCGAAGACGATCTTCATGAGATCCGAGCCGATGTCGGCGATCTTGGTGAAGATGCCGCCGGCGATTCGGAGGGCCGAAGCGCCGAGCGATTCGCCGATGGCGAATCCGATGAAGCAGGAGCCGGCCATCTTGGCGGGGATGAAGAGGATGATGCCGAGCATGATGAGCAGTTCGACACTGATGAGCACCATGCCGATCGACATGCCGGACATGAGCGGGATGGCGTAGCAGGGATAGGGCTTGCCCTTGAGAGCGGCGAAGGCGGTGCGGCTGTTGGCGAAGGTATTGATGCGGATGCCGAACCACGCGACACCGTAGCTGCCGGCGATGCCCAGCAGGCTGAAGAGCATGATGATCGCAACGGTCGCCGGGGGCAGGCCCTTGGTGACAACACCGGCGGCGTCCTTGCTCTCGGTCAGGAACCCGAAGTACGCGACCATGATCGCGCCGATGAAGATCCAGAGGATCATCAGGAACTTGCCCTGCGTGATCATGTAGGTCTTGCAGGTTTCGTAGATGAGCTCGGAGACCTCGAGCATGGACTTGTGCACGGGCATGTTCTTGAGCTTGGTGTAGATCACCATGCCGAACACCAGGCCCAGTGCGCAGATGCCCAGTCCGATCATCAGCAGCACGCGGCCGTTGACACCGACGAAGCTCTGCGATCCGAGGTCGGGGATGACGAGGCTCGCCTCGCTGGCCATCGCCGAGGAGCCGGCGGCCAGCAGCGCGAAGCCGGCCGCGATCGTTGCCACGATATTCTTGACACTGAGCGTACGAATCGACATGCGGGATGCCTCCTGATGCCGCCCGGTACGAATCGCCTTCACCCGGAGCGGTGACCGTTTACGTTTTGTTTCCGCCGCGGATCGAGCGATCCGCAGGGCGGGGGTGCAACAATAAGCAAACGCCGGGGCGGCGGCAAGGGTGTCCGGCCCGAAAGTGGCCAAAATCAGGGGTAATTCGGGCATGAGAGTGCGATAACCGCCGGGCCGCTCCGGTCCGCCCTGAACCCTGAACCCCGAACCCTGAACCCTGCAGTCTGGAAAACCCCCAGCGGTTCGATAAGCTTGTAACCAACCCCCGCCCTGCCGGGGTCACGCGACAGTGCCGCACTTCAACGGAGTGGGATGCGATGGCTGAAAAAGAGATTGCCGACCCCTGCCTGCTGGTCATCTTCGGAGCCTCCGGCGACCTGACGCAGCGAAAGCTCGTCCCCGCCCTCTTCGAGCTCCACCGCGACGGCCACCTCCATCCCAGCACCGTCGTGCTCGGCGTTGCACGCTCCGAGCTCGGCGAAGAGGGCTTCCGCGACCGCATGCGGAAAACCTGCGGCTCCGTCCACGGCTTCACCGAAGCACTCTGGACCGCCTTCGCCAAGCGACTCCGCTACCAGGCCGGCGACGCCACCGACTTCCAGGGCTTCGAGCCCATCAAGCAGCGCATCATCGACCTCAACACCGACTGCCAGACCAACGAGAACATCCTCTTCTACCTCTCGATGGCCCCGCAGTTCTACGAACCGGTCATCACCAACATCGGCGCGTCAGGCCTCGTCACCGAGGGCCACCGCTGGTGCTCCATCAAGCGCGACGTCGCCCCGTGGCAGCGCATCATCATCGAGAAGCCGTTCGGCCACGACCTCCACTCCGCCGAACATCTCAACCGCGTCCTCGGCCGGGTCTTCGAGGAGGAATCCACCTTCCGCATCGATCACTACCTCGGCAAGGAAACCGTGCAGAATCTCATGGTCTTCCGCTTCGCCAACGCCATCTTCGAGCCGCTCTGGAATCGCCAGTACGTCCACAACGTCCAGATCACCGCGGCGGAAATGGTCGGCGTCGAGGGCCGCGGTAGCTACTACGACACCAGCGGCGCCCTCAAGGACATGATCCAGTCCCACCTCCTGCAGGTCATGGCCGCGCTCGCCATGGAAGCGCCGAACAGCTTCAAATCCGCCGACCTCCGCTCCGAGCAGCGCAAGGTGCTCGAAGCCGTGCGCGACATCCCCGTGAGTGCCGTCCCGCTCTCGGCCGTCCGCGGCCAGTACGGCGTCGGTACCGTCGGCGATAAGCAGTCGCTGGCCTACACCAAGGAACCCGGCGTCGATGCGATGTCCAACACCGACACGTACGCCGCCGTGCGCCTCGGCATCGACAACTGGCGCTGGTCCGGTGTCCCCTTCTATCTCCGCACCGGCAAGCGCATGAAGCGCAAGCTCACGCAGATCGTCCTCTACTTCAAGCAGGCCCCCCACGCGCTCTTCACCGACGCGACCGGCAAATCGACGACCAGCCCGAACCGCATGGTCATCAACGTCCAGCCCGATGAGGGCATCAGCCTCCGCTTCGAGGGCAAGGTGCCCGGCCAGGGCGTGCACGTGCAATCCGCCGTGATGGACTTCGACTACCTCCAGCAATTCGGCGGTACGATCCCCGAGGCGTACGGCCACCTGCTGCTCGACGCCATGAACGGCGACCGCGCCCTCTTCAAGGACCGCCACGAGATCGAAGCCGCGTGGCGCATCGTCACCCCCGTCTGCGACTACTGGGCCTCGAACCCGCGCAAGGACATGCAGACCTACGCCGCCGGCTCCTGGGGCCCCGACGCCGCCGACAAACTCTTCGCCGGCGACGGACACTGGCACAACCCCGAAGGCCAGATCACACGCTGGCGCAAAGAAAACATGCAGGACAACGCCGAAGCCGAAGCGGCGCCGGCCAAAAAATAACTACAGAGGCACAGAGACACAGAGGAAGACAGCGGATTTATCACGAAGGCGCGAAGGGTGAGAAGGCGCAAAGGAAGACAAAACAAAATGGTTAATAAAAATTTTGTTCCCTGCCTTTCTTCGCGCCTGCTCTTCCTTCGCGCCTTCGTGAGAAAATCCCTCCCCGCCTTCCTTTGTGTCTCTGTGCCTCTGTGGTAAATCTCCTCCGCCCATGACCGACAAAACCACCAAACTCGACAGCTACCTCGCCACCCGCGGTCTCCGCGGCAAGCGGATCATCGAGCCCGATCTCGATGATCTCATCGATATCCTCGCCATGGACATCATGGGCATCGCGCGCAACCGCGCCGGCCTCGCCGGCGCGTTCCACCTCGCCCTCTCCGGCGGATCGACCCCCCGCGTCCTCTACCAGCGTCTCATGATCGATCCCCGCTTCCGCGGCTTCCCCTGGCAGCAAACCCACCTCTGGATCGTCGACGACCGCTGCGTCCCATTCGAGGATGAAAAGTCCAACTGGAAAATGATCCGCGAAATGATCGTGGACCACGTCCCGATCCCGCCCGCGCAGGTCCACCCGATGATGGTCCTCGATCCCGCCGGTGATGTGCAGTACGAAACCGCGCTCCGCGCCGCGCTGGGCGCCCAGCGCGTCGAGAACCGCCTAGACTTCATCCTCCTCGGCATGGGACCCGATGCGCACACCGCATCGCTTTTCCCGTGCACCCCCGCACTCAACGAATCGCAGCGCTGGGTCGTCTTCAACGATGGCGACACCGTCGTCGCGCCGCGGCCCCGGCTGACGATGACGTACCCGATCATCAACTCCGCCCGGAACATCGCCATCCTCGCCACCGGCGAATCGAAGTTCCCCACGCTCCAAACCATCACCGCCGCCCCCGATGACGTGCAGCAATTCCCCATCAACGGCGTCCGCCCCAGCCACGAAGACACCCAACTCACCTGGTACCTCGACGGCCCCGCCGCGGGGGACAAAAAACCGGGAAATTGATCATTTGTCATTAATCATTTTTCATTAGCCATTTCGGAAAATGCCGCCCGCTCTGAAATGAAAAATGATTAATGACAAATGATTAATTCCGTTCCGTTCAAATTGGAGTCCCGCACCATGCGAATCAAACCCACACTCGCCGCCGTGCTGCTCTGCCTCGTCACCGCCGCGCACGCCGCTGACAAACCTGTTGAGAAGCCCGCGACGACCAAGCCCGCGGCCAAGCCCGTCGCCGCGGAGCCCAAGGCGCCGGTCAAGACCTACGAGAATTACGCCGACATCCTCGCCGCCATGCCCGATGCGCTGCCCGGCGATCAGGGTTGGGACAAGTACAGCATCGACAAGGCCAATACCTGGCTGAAAGTCGCCACCGGGTCCAAGATCAAGGTCTCCGCGATCACGCGCTCCATCACCATCGCCAAGAACCACGACGCCAAGGGGCCCGACTCGGAGTGGCGCATCACCGTGGCGTTCGCGGCGCAGCTGCCGTTTGATTTCCGCGCCACCGAGATCACGCCGCACATCAACGGCAACTTCTCCGTCGCCGCCAGCGAAGCCGCCGCGCGGCAAGCCGAGCAGCTCCCCAAGGGCGCCGAGATCACTGTCGAAGGCACAATCACCGCCGCCAAGGTCGCCATGGTCAAAGACAAGAAGGCAAACCTCAGCATCGCACTCACGACCTACACCCTCACCGGACTGCCGACGGCGAAGTAAGCGTCGAGCGTCTTAAACCCACCGCAAATCCTTGATCACGAGTTCGACGCTCGTCCTGCCGTTCCAGGTGTTGGTCGTCGCCTCCGCGGCGAGGTCGAGTTTCACGCCTTGGCGCAACTTGGGGATCAGGTCCGCCATCTTCCATCCGATGCAGCGCAGCACGTTCATGCCGCCCGATTCGCTGGCGGGCTGGCGGACCATGAGGCTCAGGTGGTTGTTCTGCTGACCGAAGGGTGAGGCGTTTTGCACCAGCGTCACGCCGCGCAGCAGCAGGACCGGGCTCGGGTTGCTCCGGCCGAACGGTTCAAGCCGCTTCATCTGCCCAACGGCAGCGGCGTCAAGCGCATCGAGGTCGGCTTCACAATCGATATTGAGCAGCGGCACGAGATCCTGCGGCTGCAGGCGCTCGCCGGCGTAGGCGATCATCGCATCGCGGAACGCGGGGATGTCGGACGTGGCGAGGCGGCAGCCCGCGGCCATGGCGTGGCCGCCGTACGTCTCGAAGAGATGGGCGCAGGAGGCGAAGGCCTCGTGGATGTTGAACCCGTCGATGGACCGGGCCGAGCCGTGCGCGTGGCCGTTGGTGACATTGAGCAGCACGGTGGGCCGGCCGAATTCCTCGACGAGCCTGGAGCAGACGATGCCGACGACGCCCTGGTGCCACGTCTCGTGTCCCATCACGATCGCGCGGACATCGGGCGAATCGTAGCCCAGCTCGCGCACCATCTTGCGGGCCTGCTCGAGGATCTTCTTCTCGGCGTCGCGGCGGCGCTCGTTCTCGGTGCTGAGAAACGCGGCGGTCTTGTGCGCATCGGCGGCGGGCGCGATGGTCAACAGATCGACGGCTTCCTTGGCGTGGCCCATGCGGCCGCAGGCGTTGAGCCGGGGGCCCAGCACGAAGCCGACGTGGTAGCTGTCGACTTTTTCCTCACGGAGCCGGGCGGCGTCGATGAGCGCATTGAGCCCGGTGAATCGCGTGCGCTTGATCTGGCGCAGGCCGAAGACGGCGATGGTGCGGTTCTCGTCGATCAGCGGGACGACGTCGGCGATGGTGCCGAGCGCCGCGAAGGAGAGGAGATCGACGAGCAGCGATTTGAAGGTCTCGGAGACTTTTTCCGTGCCGCAGAATGTGCGCGCGATCTGCCAGGCGAGCTTGTAGGCGACGCCGGCGCCGCAGATGTCGGGAAACGGATATGCGCTGCCGGTCAGGCGGGGATGAACGAGCGTGTGCGCTTCGGGCAGCGCGGGGCCCATCTCGTGGTGGTCGGTGATGATGAGATCGACGCCGTGCTTCTTGGCGACGGAGGCGGGCTCGACGGCGGTGATGCCGCAGTCCACGGAGATGATTAGCTGCGCACCGCCCTCGGCGAGTTTTGCGATCGCCTCGGCGTTGAGGCCGTAGCCCTCTTCGACACGGTGCGGAACGTAGCACTCGACGAGCGCCTCGGGGTCCGCAGCCTTGAGCGTGAGGTAGAGGATGGCCGAGGCGGTGATGCCGTCCACATCGTAATCGCCGTAGATGACGATGCGCTGTCGCTCGCGCACGGCTTGAACGATGCGCTCCGCGGCGCGCACCGCGCCGGGCAGCAGCGACGGGTCGTGCAAGTCAGTCAGCTTGGGCTCGAGGAATCGGCGACCGGCGTCGGCATCGGCGATGCCGCGCCTCCGCAGCAGCGCAGCCGGAAGCTCGGCGATGCGCAGCGCGTGGGCCAGATCACTAGCACTCTCGTGCGAAGCAATCCGCCAGCGTTTGAAATGTCCGCGCTCATCGGGCATCCGTGCCATCCTTAAGGAAGTCCAAGGTCCGAGTTCGGGGGTGTAAAGTCAAGACGGATTTGCGAGGTTCAGCCTTCTTCGGTTGTGGCGTGAGGCTTTGGGCCTTGGACCTTGGACTGATCCGGTTTCATGATTTCCCTCATCACGACGGTGGCGAAACAGCCGCGGGACAGGTCGAACTTGGCACACACATAGGGCCCCCATTCGTCGGCGCCGCCGGAGATTTGCGGGTTCGTGATGGCCATGCGGAGCGGTCGGCGGCTGCCGTCGGGGGTGTTTGGGGTTTCACGATGGAGATCCTCCTCCGTCACGCCCGCCTCTGCCAGCGCGTCGAGCTCCCACTGCCCGACCTCGCCACCCGCGCGGCCCATGAGCCGGCCCCACATCGGACCCGTCGGCGAAATCTCCAGCCGATCGGCGCGCAGTTGCTCAGTGGCCACGTCGCGCACCTCGAAGATGCCGTGCGTATCGGTTTTGATCGCCAAGTCGCCGGGGACGAGCGTCGCAAGCATGCCGCGCGTCAGACGGTCGTTGAGCACCTGGTTGAAGATCGCCGACTGAAACGCGGAGACGAGCAGCGTGCGGTGCGCCTTGTCGATGTTGTTGACCGCATCGGCGGGCGGCGCTCCGCGACTCAGCGGCCCGAGCGCCTGACGCTCGAAGCGGTGTACCGTGGGCCAGAGTTCCAGCGCGTATTGGTAGTCTCCGCTGTCATACGCCTGTCGCGCCTGCTGATTGACGCCCGGTTCAGACTGATGCGGCTGACCGAGCAGCAGGTCGAGGAAAGTCTTCAGGTCACCCTTGAGTAGAGCGCGGCCCTGCAGATGGTTGTTGTCGCGGTAGCCGAAGCGCTGCTCACCGATGAAATTCGGTGCGCCGGCGGCGACGAGTTTGTCGAGCGTGCGGCGGGCCCGCAGGGCGTCGATCGCATCGACGCCGCGCACCTTGATCTCGAAACGGTTGCCGCGGAGACGGCCGCGGATCAGCGGCTGATCGTGGCGATCGGCGTCGAGGATGCGCATGTGGTCATCGTGAAATTCCGCGGCGGCTTCCTCGGTCGCGCCGGGGATGCTGAACCATTGCCGCGTGACGGCGTGCTTGTCCTTGAGGCCCGCGTAGCCGACATCATCGGGTTCGACATCGAAGTGCATGGCGAAGTGGCGGACGACATCGGTGGTGAGCCGGCCCGTTTTTTCGACGTAGAGGTAGAGGAAGTCGCCGTCGCCGGTGAACTCGGGCAGGCCGATTTCGTCGACGACAAAGTCGGTGGCGTGCTGCTTGAGCAAGCCGCCGATGCCCGGCTCGTCGCCGGTGAGGTAGGCCAGACCGTGGGTCGTGATCATCGTCAGGGGCATATTACAGCGGGTGCAGCGGAACGGGGGTCTGATAACGGCGTGTAACGCCCGAATAAGTTGCGCAAAAAAAGCTGCATGATCGTTAACTGCGCTTCAATCCGCGCCGATATCAAACTTGGCCGCGACGCACGGAACGCGTCGGGGCCGAGGAGAGAGGTCTATGTCCCGACAGAAAGACGTCCTGACGACCGGTGAAGTGGCGCGACTCTGCAACGTCGCCCCGCGCACGGTCAGCAAATGGTTCGACTCCGGCCAGCTCCGCGGATACCGGATCCCCGGCTCCAAGGACCGCCGCATCCCCGTCAGCTCCCTCATGCGTTTCATGAAGGAGCACAGCATCCCGATGGACGGCCTGATGTCGGGCCGAACGCGCGTGCTGGTCGTCGATGGCGAGGCGGAACTCGTGGACCTTCTCAAGAAGGTGCTCGGGGAGCAGGCCAACTACGAGGTCAAGACCGTCTCGACCGGCTTCGCCGCCGGCATCGAGTGCGAGAAATTCCGCCCGCACGTTCTGCTGCTCGACCTGCACCTGGGCGACATCAACGCGATGGACGTCCAGAAGAGCGTCCGCGACAACGCCGACCTGCAGATGACCAAGATCATCGCAACGTCCGGCAAGCTGACCGACGGCCAGGCGCACCAGCTCATGCAGAGCGGCTTCGACGGCTTCCTCAGGAAGCCCTTCACGGTCCGCCAGGTCATCGAGGCGGTCGAAGATTCGGTCGCGATGGTCTACTGATCCGGCTCGTTTGAAAAAACTTAAAAAACCGCAGCATGGATGCACGCGGTTGTGCGCAGTCCAGGGATGGCGCCGGATAGGATCCGGTCAAGCGCTAAGGGTCGCGCGGGTGGAACTTGCACGACCCTTTTTCATTGGAATATTTTTCGTGACGTCGTTCACGGTGCTGGTGCTGGCGGAGCCACCGCTTCCACCGCCGCCTTCGTCGCGGCCCACCATTCCCACGTCTCGTCAAACTGCCCCGGCCCGCTCCAGATCACGGCGCTGACGCCCTGCGCGGCGATCGTGTCCAGGTGCAACTTCCAGAAGTCGCCGGGGATGGGTTGGCCGTGCAGCTGGCGGTTGCTGTCGTGAAACACCGGGCAGATCACCGCGAGAACGGGCTTGCCGTACTGCTTGGATTGCTGGATGTTCTGCTCGGCGTATTCCTTCCAGCCCTGCTGGTCCGTGTAAAACGTGTAGAGCGAGGGCAGGATGTAATCGACCTTCGCGGCGACGGCGGCCAGCGCGGTGTTTTGCTTAAGCCAGCGGTCGTGATCGGTGTCGCCCTCGCCGCGTGATGCACGCTGCGCTTCGTGGTCCTTGCCGCCGGGCCTGCGGGTGGGCTGCGCGGCCCAGTAATTGCGGATGGGCAGCGAGGCGTAGAAGCCGAACTTCACGCCGGGGTTCGCCTCGCGGATCGCATCGGCGACGGCGATATACTTGCGGACCGTCTCATCGATGTGCCCCGGGTCGGCGGGCCAGTGCTCGATGTCCAGCGCGACGGGCCGATCAGTGGGCCACTTCGCGGCCTGCTCCTTGATGTACGCGATGTCCGGCTCGGCGCGATCGGCGCCCTTGGCCCAGAGCTCGCCGGTGTAGACGAAGCGGATCGGCTGCAGGCCCGGCAGCGGATGCGCGGGCTTGTGGTTGTAGAGCGTTCCATCGTAGATCGTGAAACGCGTAGCGAGAGCCGCGGGAGCAGCGGCAGCGGCGTCGGGCGCAACAGCAGCGTCAGGCGCAGCCGGTGCGACAGGGGCGGGCGCATCCTCAGCGTGTGCGCACGATGCGAGCATCAGCAGGGCGAAGGCCGAGGCGACAAGTGATCGCAAGATATTTTTCATGGTGAGTCCTTACGCAGCGCTTCGCCTGCCGGTTCAATGCCGTGCAATCGTCAACGTTGGCTGTTGACGTCAGTCTAACGCCGTCCCCCGCCCCTTCCGCAATTTGCAATTTTCAATTTGCAATTTGCAATGACGTCTTGCTCCCCGGAAAACACGGCCCAAGGGCCGTCACTAAACCCCACCGCGGATAAACCCTCGACGCGACCGCCCCCTCCCCGGTATAGTGGGCCTATTATCGGCGATGACCCAATAACCCCGGCAGGGGCGGAGACGCGGCGATGTGGTACAAGGTGGCCTGGATTTTCCTGTGGATGACGCTCGCGTTCTGGGTCGGCTGCGGGTCGCAGAATCAGAGCGGCAACCTTGTCATTGATCCCCAGGCCGAAGCCCCGCAGGCTGCGCCCGGCGGCGCCCCGATCGACCCGATCGCTGCCCCCGCCGCCGCCAACGCGGTCACGTCCGGCCCCTCGCTCCGCGGCATCGACCGCAGCCATTGGGCCAAGATCACACTCACCCCCGATCCCGGCCTGACTCCCCACCACCCCGCTCAGTTCAACAGCGAATCGCTCCACCTCATCGCGTTCACCCCTGACCGCACTTCGCCGCTCAAGGGCAACGCCGTCACGCTCGACCTCGACGCCACCGCCGACGCCGTCGTCTCCGGCGACCGTGCGCACTTCAATCTCGCCGACACCCGCGACCTGTTCGTCGCCCCGCTGAACGTCGGCTACGACATCGTCGTTTACCCCGTCGCCGCGACGGTCAATCCGCCGTGGAAGATGATCGGGGATGGGCAGTAAAGCAGAAGGCGCGATTGCAAATTGAAAATTTCAAATTTCAAATTTCAAATTGCAATCGTCACTTTGATTCTCGCCATGCTCATCGCCCCACTCTTCGCCGCCGATCCCGCCGCGGCTCCCGCCAACAAATCGTTTCGCGTCTACATCGGAACCTACACCAGCCCCACCGGCAGCAAAGGTATTTATCGCTGTGAGTTCGACGCCGCGACCGGCAGGCTCACCGAGCCCAAGCCAGCCGCGGAGATCGTGAATCCCACATTCCTCGCGGTGCACCCGACGCAGAAGATGCTCTACGCCATCGCCGAGACGAACCGCTTCGAGGGCGCACCGGGCGGCGGCATCGTGGGGTACAGCATCGATTCCGCGACCGGCGACCTGAAGCTCTCCAAAAAGCTCCCGACGCTCGGCGGGCCCTGCCACCTCGCGATCCATCCCCGCGGCCTCTCCGTCCTCGTCGCCAACTACGCCAGCGCCAGCGAGAACATCTTCGGCCTCGATCCCGGCACAACCGAATTGACCGAGCTCGGCCAGCAGTATCAGACCCACACGGGCTCGAGCATCAACAAGCAGCGGCAGGAATCGCCGCACTCGCACTGCGCCACGTTCGATCCCGCGGGGAAATTCGCGTTCGTCTGCGACCTGGGCACGGATCAGATCCGCACGATCGCGTGCAACGCCGACGGCCCGGACTTCACGCTGCACGTGGACAACCCCGTCACACCCATCGCCCCCGGCTCGGGGCCCCGGCACCTCGCCTTCGCACCCGATGGCAAGCACGCCTACGTCATCTGCGAATTGAGCAACACGATCGTCACGTTCGACTACGACGCCGAGCTCGGCAAGCTCACGCCGACGCAAACCATCACGACACTTCCGGACGGCTGGAAGGGCGACGGCGGCACGGCGGAGATCGTGGTTCATCCCAACGGCCGCTTCGTCTACGGCTCCAACCGCGGCCACGACAGCATCGCCATCTTCACCGTCGATGCAAAAACCGGCCAGCTCGCGGCAGCCGGTCACGCCACCGCCGGCATCAAGTGGCCACGCCATTTCACCCTCGACCCGACCGGCCGCTGGCTTCTCGTCGCGAATCAGTATGGCAACGATGTGATCGTCTTCGCAGTCGATGAAAAGACCGGCGCGCTCACCGCAACCGATTCACGCATCAAAGTCCCCGCGCCGGTGTGTGTCGTGTTCACGCCGATGCCGTGATGTGAATTGCATCCTTCGTATTGATAAAGAACATCGCCGGGCGAGCCCGGCGGCTAAATTTCGGTGTGGGCGAGCGACTGGGTTTCCACATCGGTTTCCACTTCAATCTTCGGTGTTGGCGCCGGCGCGGCTTGTCGGCGGAAGGGATGCAGCATCTGGCCGAGGTAGGAGCGTGCGATCGGTTCGTGGATGCCGAACGCGGCGGGTTCGTGGTCGGGGCAGCGGTAGGTGCCGAAGAGAATGTCCATGAGCGGGGAGATATTCGCGTAGTTCCCGGCTTGCCGGTCGCGGTCGTGGTGCCAGTGGTGGAGTTCGGGGGCGCCGATGAGCATGCGGAGCGGGCCGATGGGAAGGCGGACGTTGGAGTGGATGTAGATGGCCCACAGGCCGCGGAAGGCGATGAGCGCGGTGAGCGTCTGCAGCGGGAAGCCCAGGAGGAACGGCGGGAGATTGATCAGGCCCATCGTGTAGACGGTGTCCACCGGATGCTCACGGTGCGCCGCGAGCCAATCGAGATGCTCAGCGGAGTGGTGGATGGAATGGAAACGCCAGAGAAGCGGCACGCGGTGCTGCAGGCGGTGACCCCAGTAGACGCAGAAGTCGCTGAGCACGATGACCTCGACCGCCTGCGCCCACCAGGGCTGGCTGGCGACAGCGGCGCGGAAGCCGGTCGGGACGGTGATGTCGATCCAGTCGCCGAAGCGTGAGAGGATCCAGAGGACCGCGCCGCTCCAGAGGAGATACTGACCGAGGAAGAAGCAGAGATCGGTGCCCCACGCGGGCCGGAAAAATTTCTGACCGGCCCTGGCGGGGAATGCGAGTTCGAGGGGACGGAAGAGGAGACAGAGGAAGAGGAAGCTCAGGCCGGCTGAGAGGAGCATGTAAGCAGGAGTGAGCAGTATGGCGGGGATGTTCATGGCTGATTGGTTTTTTGCGGCATGGGCGGCAGGGCGTCCTCAAATGGACGTGGCTCGGCAAGGATGGTGGATTTCGAACCGGAGAGGACGGTGCGCTTGGGCAGAGGTACGGTGAGTTGGCCCGGCGTGATGGTGACGACGCCGCTGTAGCTTTTGGAGCCGGAAAGTGTGATGCGGCCTTCGCCGGATTTTGAGAGCGAGACAGGTGGCGGCGGCGTTACGGGGATGAGATCCACACGGCCGGATTTGGAGCTGCCCATCATCGTGCGGTGCAATGATGTGGGGTTGGGAAGAAGAGCGGCGTTGTCGTCGGCGATGTCAATCGCGGCATCGGGCGGAGTTGGGTTTTTTGACAGGACGATGGGACCTAGCGAGATGTTGGTCAATGAATTTTCGAGGAACAGCTTTCGGACATCGATGAGTGTGTGGGTGATTTTGACATCGGAGTAATCAGGAAACGGGCGCAAGACGGGATGTCGTTCAAGCGGATCGATTCTTGGGTCGCTGATGAATGTGCGGGGCCGTGGGGCAGGCGCGCCGCCGGCGAAAACCACCGGCCCGTCAAATGGTCCCCGCGGATACTGCGGCGGATCGGAGAGGAAGGGTTCGTGCGTGACGGTCATCCAATGTTGCTCGCCGGCCGGCGCCTCGGGGGACTCGGCGAGTGCACCGGGCCAGATCGAGCCGGTGGTGTGATAGCTGATGTAGCCGGCGAAGAGCAGGAGGGAACTGACGACGGCGGCGACCTTGGCGAGGGGTTTGAAACTCATAGGGGTCACATCCCGATTGACGGCCTGCGGACGATGCGGTTCCGTTACGACGAGTATACGGGGCGGGGTTGGCGGCGTTTAGTAACGGGTGTGTAACGGGGGGCGGGGCGGCGGAATTTTGGGTTGAAATGGGGGTTGGAAAGGCCGCTCAATGCAGGGGTTAGGTGAGCGCTCCCCTCGCGGCCTCGGGTCGCGGCTAAACGGGGTGGCCCCGATGCGGTAGAATGGCCGATCCTTAATTTGGGGTTTGATGACTTGCCCATTGCCGGATCCCCCGCCGATCCCCTCGCCCCACCCGGTCCACCGATGCCCTCCACCCCACGCATGACACCCAGCCGCGAGTACAACCCGACCCGTGGCACCCCCGGAACTCCCGGCAAGCCCGGTCGCGCCGCCGATTCCGCAGACTCGCGCACCGTCACCGAGATCGTCACCACCACCGGCTCCCATTCCACCATCACACCCATCCCCGTCTCCATCTCCATCTCCCTGCCCGATTCCGGTTCCCCCAAGCCCGGAGATGAGGTCCCCCGAATCCCCGCGGGTTCCGTCTCCTCCGCCTCCGCCCCAATCCCTACCCCCCAACCCCCAGCCCCTGCCGTTGCTCCCTCCGCTTCCCCTACCCCCGAAATCGCCCCGCGCCGCGTCGCCGTCCCGCCGCAGCCGCACGACCGCCTCAAGCTCTGGTCCAGCCTCCTCATCTCCGTCCTCATCTGCCTGCCTCCGCTGCTCGTCTGCCTGAACGTCCCCGACCTCATGCCCGGCTCCGAAGCCCGCTCCCTGCAGATGAGCCGGGAGACCTGGCGTCGCCAATCCGCCGGTGACCGCGTCGCCTGGCTCATGCCCTCGGTCAACGGCCAACCCCAGGTCGCCCGCCCCCCCATGTCCGTCTGGATCAACCTGCTCGCCTGGCGTGACCTGGACGAATCGACCGCCTCGCCGCGCCTGCTCATCCTCCGTGCCCGCCTCGCCGCCGTGCTCATGGGCATCGTCGCACTCCTCGCCACCTACTGGGCCGGCAGCAGCATCGGCGACGTCCGCACCGCTCGCATCGCCACCATGGCACTCGGCACCACCTGGCTCTTCATCGATCAGGTTCGCATCGCCACGACCTCCACGCACCTGCTGGGCTTCGTCTGCATCGCCATCGCCGCCGGATTGTGGGCCATGCGACCGCTCAAGGACATCGCGTGGGTCGGTCGCCGCGTGTTCGGCTGGCTCATCGCCGGGATCGCGCTCGGTGCCGCCGTGCTCACCTCCGGTGCCATCGGGGGCACCATCTTCGTCCTCCCGCCACTCGTCGCCGCCATCATCCTCACCCCCCGTCGCCGCATCGATAATGCCCTCGGTCTCGTCTTCGCCGTCATCCTCGGCCTCGTCATCGCCGCCCCTTGGTACCTCTACGTCCTCACCCTCAACCACACCCCCGAAGCCGCCCGACTCTGGCTCTCCGAACTCCAGCCCCCCGCCGAGCTATTCGTCCTCAGCTACTCCCACTGGAAGCTCGCCCCCATGCTCTGGCCCTGGCCGATTTGGCTCCTCGGAGCCCTGTGCCAGCCCTTCGTCCGGGCCGATCCCGTGACCCGCCGCCAGCTCCTCATCGCCTGGTTCTGGTTCGTCCTCATCTTCATCACCCTCAGCATCCCCGCCTCCAACAACTTCCGCCTGCTGCTCCCCGCGCTCCCCGCCGCCGCCCTGATGATCGGCCAGCTCTGGTCCTTCCACGCCCAGCTCGCCACCGAACGCCAGGAAGACCCCGGCGTCAACCTCCTCCGCACGCCCCACTGGATCATGCTCGGCCTGGCCTCCATCCTCCTCCCGCTCTTCGCCGTCCTTCAGCCCACCCTCATCGACGAACACTACTTCGGCCTGACGCACATCCTCCTCCCCGATGCCACCTGGCCCATCGCCCTCGGCACCGGCCTCGCCCTCCTCGTCATCGCCATCTTCGGAACCCAAGCCCACTACAAGTGGAAGCCCCGCGCCGCCGCCTACGCCACCGTCACCTGGATGCTCGTCGCCTCCACCATCGCCTACGCCTCCCTCTCCCGCTCCACCGACCACATCAACCCCCACACCGCAGACGCCGCTCTCCTCGCACAAACCATCGCCGACTACTCGGTTCCCACTCCCCCCAAGCCCGGGGATGAGGTCCCCCGAATCCCCGCGGGTTCCGTTACCTCTGCCTCCCCTTCCCCCCTGAACCCTGAACCCCGAACCCTGAACCCCGCCCCCGAACTCCTCCTCCTCACCAAGTCCCCCCAGGACCCCGAAGCCACGCCCGAACCCTCCTTCTACTTCTACGCCGGCCGCTCCATCCGCCCCGTCCAGGCCGACGACCTCGCCGACCTCTTCACCCCCTCCCGCCCCGCCCTCCTCATCGCCCGCGATGATCCCCACACCCTCCAAACCCTCGCCGAAAAACACCTCACCCCCATCCTCCACTTCGACGACGGCTCCGCCAAACGCGTCCTCCTCCGCCCCGCCCCCTGATTTCCTTAAAGCCCAGCGATGCGGTCCCTCCGCTTCGCCGGGGTATCCCTTCCCCCGCCTGCGCCTCCGCTTCCCCCAAGCCCGGCGATGAGGTTCCTCCGAATCCCCGCGGGTCTCCGTAACTCCCTTTTTCACCCCCCAAAAAACACCCCCAAACCGCGAATCTCCCCGTTCCCGCACCTCACGCCACCCTTGTGCGCCGCCCCCTCAACCCACGCCATGCCGCCCCACCCCGCCGCGCGCACCGGGCGCGACCTCCGCCCCGCCGACCCCAAAAAAAATAAAAAAAATCCGCCCCAGCCCCCGCCACGACTTACACCATTCCCCCGCCCCGCCGCGACACCCCCATGCGCACAACCCCGACGCCGCGCCCTATGGTGGAGACACAAAACATTGCGCGCCAAAACACCACAAAAATCCCCCTCAACCACCCCAAACCACCAAAACCCCGCGCGCCCATTCACCGCCGCGATGAACCCCAAAACACACATTTGTTAGGTAAATGTTCAGTATCTCTCCGCCATTCACCCCCCGTTTCACCCCCGCTTTCCGCCCACACCCCCGCGATCACTTACCGCGATTTCGCGCCCCGCCCCGCGCCTCAACGCTCCCCGCCCACCTCCCCTCCCCTCCCCGAGGCCCGGGCACTTCTATGAGTTCGGTCTGCCTGTCAAGCGGGTGGCGGTTCGGGTCAGCGGACGGTTCAGACTTCTATTGCGGGTCGG
>JAYVTU010000165.1:0-2754 GCA_043788485.1 Planctomycetota bacterium | reverse complement strand
GCATCCGCATCCCGGCGGACAATGTCGCTGGCGGACAATCCCGCCTGTGCTGCGGGCTCCGCTGATTTGGGTGCCATCGGATAGGCGTGAGCGAGAGCGATGCGGCCGTCGTACAGGGCGGCGGCGATGGTGTGCGGTTCGCCCGTCGCGGCGAGGCCGGCGATTTGATACATCGAGTGGTTGCCCTTGGGGGTGTTGATGTCGAGCTTGACATAGGCGAGGCCGGCGCCGGTCTGCGCGTCGAGCTCGACGATCTCATTTTCGTTGGCGAGCCAGAGCGATTTCCCGGCGTTGCCCGCGGCGAGGGCGGTGTAGCGGCCGGGGCCGATGCGGACCGGCGCGGGGGCGGCTTGCCATTTGTCGGAGGCATCGAGCGTCCAGCGGTACAGTTCACCGGACGGCGTGACGACGGCGAAGTTGCGGGCGTCGAGGAAGACGACCTGGGCATTGGAGATGTCACGGAAGTCGCGGAAGGGCCAGGTGAGCCGCGTCGCGCCCTCGGTGTCGTAGACGTTGAGCATGCAGGGATCACCGACGGTCATGATGCCGTTGCCCTCGGCGGCGGGGACGAACGTGGCGGAGGCGATGGCGATGAAACGTGCATCGGGGCTGGCGGCGGTGTGAATCACACCGGTGGGGGTGATGGATGCGGTGGCCGTGATGTGCTGGCTGTCGAAATCGTAGAAGTTCACTTCGCCGCGGCCGGTGCCGATCCACGCGATCTTCCGGCCGCTGTCGTAGGGCATGATCGTCGCGAGCGTCGACGGAGAAGGTACGGCGAGCATCTCGGTCTGCTGCTGGCCGAGATTCACCTTGAGCACTGCGGCGGCGGGGACGGGCGATTTGATGCTCGGATTGCCGCCGGCGAAGGCGAACGCGCCGTCGGCGGTGAGCGCGAGGCTGAAGAATTCCGACGCGGCGTCATGCAGCGGATCGGTCGCCGCCGCGGCGGCTGTGAAGCGGAGCTTGCCGCTCGGCAGGTCATGGACGACGAGCTTGCCGTCGTAACCGGCAGAGACGAGCGTCCGGCCATCGGGCGTGACGGCGACGGCGCTGGCGGCGGTTGTGTGGCCTTCGAGATACGTCACCGCGCCGTCGGCGCTCGTCTGACCGCCGGCCGAATTGCCCGACGCCGCGCCGCTGACTGATTCAACCGGCCCGGGATCCTGCGAGTCGGGCCGGTGGGCCAACTCGATCTTCGTGGCGAAAATAAACAGCGAGACGCCGATGAGGATCAGGGGGACGGTCGCCGAGATCGTGCCCCTCCACTTCCGCTCGCCGAGGAGGGCGAATATCGCCGCCAGAACCATGCAGGCGAGCAGCACGATGCCGGCTGCCGTGGCATCGCTCGCCAGCCGCAGCATCATGGTGGGCACGACGATCCCGAGCAATAGCATCGTGGCCGACAGCACGGTGAACGCGATGTTCAACTTGAAACGCTTGCCCCGCGTCAGGGCGAACACGACGCCGAGGATGCCCATGAGCACGCCGGCGACGGGCATGACGAGCTTTTCAGCTCGGAACTTCGACGGTTTCGCGCTGGTCGCGGTCGTGTGGTCTTGGGCGTAGTTCACGCCGGGTGCGGCGGTCGGCGTGGCGGCTTGATTCGCTGCCGCACCGTCACGATCGAAGCGTGTGCGTAGAACGATGGCGATGTTCGGCCAGCCCTTGGCCAGGCCCGCGTCGGTGAACTCCACCTTCCGGTCCTTGTTGGCGTCGCTCTGATCGAAGCCGCACCAGCGGAACAGTACGCCGGTCTCGCCGACGGTCGTTTTCAACTGCTCTTTGGAATGGGTCTGGGCGTTGCCGATGTAATTGATCCATGAAGTGAAGTAACCGGCGGCGCGGGGGTTGGCGAAGGGATTGTCGATCCATTGACCGGTCTTGGCCGTCACGCCGCCGAAATCGGTTCCCGGGGCTTTCGTGGGGGCGTTGCGTTGCAGCACCCAGTCGATGCGCAGCTTGCCGGCGTTTTGAGGGCTGATGATTGCGCCATCCTGCAGCACGACGTGGAGCGAGGCATCGAGCTTTTCGCCGGGCCGCGGGGTGAATTGATCAACGAACTCGCGGGGGGTCGTGCACTTGCCATCGACCCAGATCTCCAGCCAGGCGCGGAGCGTGTGTCCGGCTGGCGCATTGAACACCCAGGCGAATTCGTTGCGGCCCGGCGAACTGGAGGTCGGAATCTGCGTCGGATCGGTGCGGATCGTGGGAGGCTCGTCATCTTGTTGAGTCGCGAGCTGTACGGTTGCGCCGGGCTCGATCCAGTAGATCTGATGCTCCGCGGAGAAGACGTCGGGGCTGCGACCGGAAGCACTCGTCGAGCTGCTGCCGCCGCTCACCCACGTCGCTTCCTGTTTCCAGTTGTACTGGCCGTCGGCGGATTTCCAGAGCTCGGTGGTGACCGTCGCTTCGCCGGCCTGGCGGAAGATCCGCAGGGCGGTGTGCACCATGCCCTTGACCGGCGGCGGCGGGGCGATGCGCTGATCGACGAGCCCGCCGAGTTCCTTCTGCAGGTCCGTGGCCAGATCGTACATCTCATCGACGAAGGGCTCGGTGGTGATGTGGACGTGCCCCGCGGCGTCGGTGGTGTGCTTCGTGTGGCGGCGCTCCAGCGCGGTGTACTTGCGTTCGTAGTCCTGGAAGATGCGGTTGGCCTCGGGGACCTGCTGGGCGGGGATGCCGAGCTTGGCGACGAGCGCATCGCCCATCTCGGGGCCGTTGGGACCGGCGACGAAACCGGTGTCGCCCCAG
>JAYVTU010000164.1:0-3488 GCA_043788485.1 Planctomycetota bacterium | reverse complement strand
AGCCCCAGATCAATGCCCGGCCAAGCGATCGTCGCCGTCATCGACGCCAGGTAGCCCCACACCCAATGCTCCCGCGTCACGAAGATCCACGCCGCGCTGCCGTGCACGATGAGCAGCCCGCTGATCAGCAGCACGGGGCGGCAGCCGAGCCTGTCGACGAGCTTCGCCCAGATCGGCGCCGTGAACATCGACGCCAGCAGCGGCAGCGTGATCAGCAGCACGTTCGCCTCGATGTATTTGAGCTGCACGACGTCCAGCAGATATCGCCACACGTACTGCGTGACGTACCCCATCGCCAGATTGTGCGTGAACACAAAGGCGAGAAACAACCGAAAATCGCGGTCGCGCAGC
The DNA here is from genome assembly GCA_043788485.1 of Planctomycetota bacterium. Lineage (GTDB taxonomy): Bacteria > Planctomycetota > Phycisphaerae > Phycisphaerales > Zrk34 > JAYVTU01. The sequence continues at coordinate 3,137 of JAYVTU010000164.1, read as the reverse complement.
GGATCAACCAGCAGTGCATGCCACCGCGGCGCGGGCCGGATCGGCCCCTTCGGCTCATCGACCAGCACGTTGTAGCACAGCACATCGCCGACACCGAACACGGCAGTCACCGCAAGCAATATGCTCAGAGTCTGCGACAAATCCAGAACGCCCGCGCGATCCATCATCCATCCGATCCCCAGCGAGACCGGGATGCCCACGATGCGAGCGAATTGCATGCGGAACGTGAAGTAGCGACCGCGCACCTCGCGCGGCACCAGGTCCGACATCCACACCACCCACGCCGGCGAAAGCATGTTCGCCCCGAGCTGCGACACGCCGTAAAGCCCGATCAGCAGCCACGGCCAACCCGACTTTTCCGGCCAGATCCAGGGGATCGCCGCGATCAGGATCCACGCCAATCGGTGCACGATCCCCGCCGTCAGGAACAGCGGCTTGCGACGCCGCGTCTTCTCGATGATGTAACTGCCGGGCCACTGAAAGATCGACGCCGCACTCGCCATTGCTGCGATGATCCCGAAGCCCCAATCCTGCACGCCCAATCCCTTGGCGTACTGGCTGAATGCCGCGCTGTTCACCGTGTAGAACCACACCGACCACAAAGCGGCCGAGGACGTGAGCGTCCCCAGCGACCGCCGCAGCGAGGGATCCAGCGCGTCAACCCAACGCGTCAGCTCGGGCGGCTTCTCGGTCGGCGAAACGGGCGCGGGAGTCGTCGCGCCCTCGTGAGTTATTTCAGTCTCCGACATCGCGGCCCTTCCGTGAGCCCATCCTGCCGACACGTCGCGTTTGTGTCACCTCTGCGGCGTGCATAATATCTCCCTTCCCACGAAGCCCAAAATCGCAGGAATCCACCGCGTGCCTCTGCCACTGCTTAATTACGACACCCCCGCCGACCGCCGCGCCGTCACCTCGCTCATCGATCGCCTCCGCGATCAGGTCACCGCCGGTGGCGACATCGCCGAGAAGGTCGCCGCGATCGTCGAAGACGTGCGCGTTAATGGCGACGACGCCGTCGTGAATTACATGCGGCAGTGGACCAATCCCGCATTCACGCAGGGCATGATCCGCGTCACCGATGATCAGCTCGCCGCCGCCGAGAAGTCACTCGACCCGGCGATCCGCAGCGCCCTGCAGCGTGCCATCGATCACGTCCGCCAGTACCAGCAGCACATCAAGCCCGTCGACCCGCCGACCGTCACGATCGACGGCGCCCAGCTCGGCCTGCGCTTCACGCCCTTCGCCCGCACCGGCCTGCATGTCCCAGGCGGCAAGGCCGCGTATCCCTCCAGCGTAATCATGCTCGCCGTGCCGGCGCAGGTCGCCGGTGTCGAGCAGCTCTCGCTCGTCTCTCCGCCGCCGACCGCAGCCCCCGGCGCCGCACCCGGCGACATCTCACCTCTCGTGCTTGGCGTCTGCCACATGCTCGGTCTCCGCCGCGTCTACCGCATCGGCGGCGCCCAGGCGATCGCCGCGCTCACCTACGGCACGGCGAGCGTCGCCCCCGTCGACTTCATCGCCGGCCCCGGCAACGCCTTCACCCAGCAGGCCAAACGCCAGCTCTTCGGTCACGTCGGCATCGATGGCCTCTTCGGCCCCAGCGAAGTCGCGATCCTCGCCGACGATTCCGCGCGGCCCGATTGGATCGCCGCCGACCTCATCGCACAGGCCGAGCACGATCCCGGCTCCTGCTTCCTCATCTCGACCTCACGCGCCGTCATCGACAAGATCCTCGCCGAGGTGCAACGTCAGCTCCCGCTCCGCAAGCGCCGCCCCGCCGCCGAGCAGGCGCTGCGCGATTGGTCCGCCGCCGTGCTCGTGCCCAGCGATGCCGCCGCTCACGAGCTCATCGACACGATCGCCGCCGAGCACGTGACGCTCGCCGTCCGCGATCCGCACGCCACCTTGAGCAAGCTCCGCCACGGCGGCGCCTTCTTCCTCGGCGACACCACGCCCGTCGCCAGCGGCGACTATTACGCCGGCCCGTCTCACTGCCTGCCCACCGGCGCCACCGCCCGCTTCACCAGCGGCCTCAGCGCCTACACCTTCCTCAAACGCTCCAGCGTCGAACACTACCCCAAACGCCCCTGCGACCAGGCCATCGCCGACATCGTGACGCTCGCCAACGCCGAAGGCCTCGACGGCCACGCACACTCGTTGCAGATCCGCAAAGACTGATTCACCGCCATGCACTACGAACGCCCCAACATCCAGAAGATGGACGGCTACACGCCCGGCGAGCAGCCCGATTCCGCCGACGTCGTGAAGCTCAACACCAACGAGAACCCTTATCCGCCGACCGACGCGGTGATGCGGGCGCTCCACGATGTCACCGCCGATTCGCTGCGTCGCTACCCGCCGCCGCTGGCGACCGCGTTCCGCAGCGCCGCCGCCGCCGCGCACGGCGTCAAGCCGGAGAACATCCTCGCGACCAACGCCGGCGATGAGCTGCTGCGTCTCGTGATCACCACGTTCGTCGATCCGCACGAGAAGATCGGCACCGCCGAGCCGAGCTATTCGCTTTACCCGGTGCTCGCCGAGGTGAACGATTCGCCGATGGTCCGTGTGCCGCTCAAGGAGGATTGGTCGCTGCCCGCCGATTACGCCGAGCAGCTCAACAGCGCGGGCGTGAAGCTCGCCTTCATCGTCAACCCGCACGCGCCGTCCGGCCACCTCACAAGCGTCGCCGATCTCGCGCGAGTCGCCAAGAGCTTCCGCGGCGTCCTGCTCATCGACGAAGCCTACATCGACTTCGTCGACCCCGCGCTGGGCCACGACGCCGTGCCGCTCACGAGCCAGTTCGACAACGTGATCCTCCTCCGCACACTCAGCAAGGGCTACTCGCTGGCAGGGCTGCGCTTCGGCTACGGCATCGCCGCGGCGTCGCTCATCGAGCCGATGCTCACCAAGACCAAGGACAGCTACAACACCGACGCCGTCGCCCAGAAGCTCGCCGCCGCCGCAATCCAGAGCCGCGATGAGGCCCGCAAGACATGGGACGCCGTCCGCGCCGAGCGCACCCGCGTGGTCCGAGAACTGGCCGCACTCGGCCTGCCCTGCCCGCCGTCCCAGTCCAACTTCGTCCTCGCCACGCACCCGCGGGCCCTGCAACTCTACGAATCCCTGAAGGCTCGCCG
>JAYVTU010000163.1:0-26740 GCA_043788485.1 Planctomycetota bacterium | reverse complement strand
CCTCACCGACGGCCGAACACCGGCCATCTTTCGGGCGAGTTTACTTGACCCGCGAGGAGGGAGACCGCCTCTTTACTCATGCCATCTTTAGTGCCTATGTCTTTTTTCTTTTTCTTTGTCTTTGTATTTGTCTTCCCTGAACCCTGAACCCTAAACCAACTTGCGCCCGCGCGAAATCAACTGACACACGACGTACCCCACCAGCGCCGACAAATAAACATCCGACAAAAAGTGCCCATGGCTGATCATGCGTGATAGCCCGCACAGCGCGGCGAGCGTCAGCCAGATGTATTTCGACTCGGGATAAAGTCGCGCCAGAATCCACGCCCCGCCGAACGCGACCGCGGCGTGGCTCGATGGCAGGCCGTGGCCGTGAGGAGCGTTGAAAAAATCATGCAGCGTGTGAACCTGTGACCAGTCGTAGGTGTGCACACCATTCCACAACACCGGTGGCTCCGGCGGTCGGTCGCGGCGCACCAGCACCTTGATCACCTCCGCCGCGGCGCCGGTCAGCGCCGCGCCGCCGAAAATCATCAGCCCGCGCCGCAGCGCCTTGTCGTGCAGCATCTGCACCACCGCGATCACGATCCACACTGGCAAATACCCCGCCACGCGGAAGAGCCGCATCCAATCCGTGTCGTAATTCTTGTCCCCGCCGATCGCCCGATACGCCACGCCGTCCAGCATCACCGCGACGGCGAGCCCGATGCACCCCAGCGCAAGCCACACCCAGAAGTCCGAGCGCGCAGATCGCCCCGGTACGAGTCCAGACGTCGGAGATGTAATCGGCGATGGTGTCATTTCATTCTTCGTCTAGCTGTTCGCGGGTTGGCGCACCAGCGCCTTTCAGCGGTCCCTGATAATTGGTCCCGAGGCACACTACACTTGCCGCGTCCTTGCCGCCTTCGCTTGCCTTGGCGTCGAGTCGCTGGATGAGATCAAAATCGAATGTCCCAGCCCAGTCGCCTACCTTCGCGCCGATGAGCAGCGCGTTGCGACCACGGATCGCCGGGGCGCCGAGGTTCGTGTCGGTGAAGTAATCGTACTGAGAAGCGCGTGTGCCGAGGTAGCGGCCGGCGCAATAAACCCGCGGGTGGCCCGGCAGGTAATACGCCAGCAGGCTCGCCCGCTGATAACTCAGCACGAAGATCAGCGGCGGTTTTCCGTTGTCTTGCGTCTGCATTTCGATGTAGCTCGAGACCACCGCCGCCGCGTCGCGCTGGCCCGAGAGGCGGTGCATCGGGATGAACTTGGGGATGAGGTGCAGCCTGTCGAGCGGGCCAATGAGCAGCACCACAGCCGCCATCACGACCCCGACGCCCACCGACCAGTGCCACGCGACCTGAGGCAGGCTCGTCGGCTTCCTGGGTGCCACGGCCAGCGCAGGCTCTGCGGAGTCGGCCGTGTGCCTTGTGTCCATGGGCGAAGAACACGGCCGACTCGAAGACTCGCTGGCCGTGGCACCCCGAGATCGCCACTGCCGAATCCGTGCCGTGTGAATCTCCATCTCGATCGCCGCCACGCGCGCCGCGAGGATCAGCAGCGTCGCCCACCCCGCGATGGGCCAGTTCGCCTGAGCCTTGTGCAGCACCGTGACGCCGAGATAAAAAACGAAGATCGGCACGGCGGACCAGAATAGCAGTGCGTCCGCCGCTTGCGGCTTAGCACTCTTTCGCAGCGTCCGTATCACGCCGATCACGATCAACGCCATCAGCGGCCCGATCAGGACGATCTGCGCTCCGATGAGTTCGAGCATCCAGCGCGGCGTGTAATGCCACGGTTCCTTCGACACCGGCATGTCGCCGCCCTTCATCCCGACGGCGCCGATGAGGTGACGGAATGTCGGCCAGCCCTCGCGCATGTTCCAGAGGATCACCGGGCTGCAGATCGCCGCGAAGAGCGCCAGACCCGCGATGAGGCCGAGCCACGCGCCACCGGTCCAGCGGATGTTTTTTCGGCGCAAGAGCAGCGCGATCAGAATTCCGGGGGCCAGCAGCAGGATCGTGAACTTGAAGAGGAACCCGATGCCCAGCGCCGCCGCGAGCAGAAGCCAGTGGACGATCCCGCTGCGCCCGGCTTCGAGATTGCTCAGCACCTTCCACGCCGCCCACGCGGAGAGGATCCAGAACGTGACGTACGGCGCATCGATGGTCATGAACAGCGAGAACCCCTGAAACACCGGCGCGATCGCGAACGCGGCGGCGGCGTAGAAACCGATGCGGGCGTCACCGTAGCAGTCGCGCGCGAAGCGCGCCAGCGCGAGCATCGCCACAGCGCTCATGAGCGCCGCCGGGAAACGGATCGCGCCCTCGCTGTCGCCAAATATCTTCGTGCTCGCCAGGATCGTCCACGCGACGCCCGGTCCCTTGCTGTAATACGAAATGTCGGGCCTGCGGGACCACTCCCAGTAATGCGCCTCGTCGCCGACGAGTTCGAGCGGATTGATGAACACGAGGAATACCACGCGGATCACGAACACCGCTGCGGTGAGCAGCAGCGTCTGTTTCCACGCGCGCCGCTGCGCTTCACCGTCGAGCGGCGGGGCGATCGCGGCGGCGGGGGTGTCAGCGGTCATGTGCGGATTTTCCGGCCCCCTCTCCCTCCCAGGGAGAGGGCTGGGGTGAGGGTCTCATTACTGTGACGCCCGGTGCGCTTCGCGCGGAGCGCACGTTGAACGCGCCGCGTCGCACCCTCACCCGGCTCGCGGACTCGCCGACCTCTCCCTCAGTGGGAGAGGTGCGAACGATCACAGCTCGATCGTCTTGCCCGTCAGCTGCGAGTACGCCTTCTTGTAGCGGTCCAGCGTGTCGGTCACGACGCGCTCCGGCAGCACCGGGCCCGGCGGGGTCTTGTCCCACTTGCCGGATTTGACGAGCTCTTCGAGATAGTTGCGGACCTGCTGCTTGTCGAGGCTGTTCTGCTCTTTGCCCGGCGTATACTCGTCGGCGGGCCAGAAGCGTGAAGAGTCGGGCGTGAGCACCTCGTCGATGAGGATCGGGTCCTTCTCGCCCTCGGGGATGCCGAACTCGAATTTCGTGTCGGCGATGATGATGCCGCGCGAAGCGGCATAGTCGCGGGCCTCGGAGTAGATGCGGATCGACAGGTCGCGGATCTTGGTCATCGTCTCCACGCCCACGGTCTTGCATCCCTCTTCGAAGCTGATGTTCTCATCGTGGCCCGCATCGGCCTTGGTCGATGGTGTGAAGATCGGTTGCTCGATCTTGGCGGAATTCACCATTCCGGCCGGCAGCTTGATGCCGCACACGGCCCCGGTTTTCTGGTAATCCTTGAAGCCCGAGCCCGTGAGGTAGCCGCGCACGATGCACTCGATGGGCACGACCTTCGCCTTGCGGCCGATCATGATGCGGCCCTGCAATTGGGCGCGCTGCTCATCGGTAATGCCCGCGATGTCGGCAGGGTCGGTCGAGATGAGGTGATGCTTGACGAGTTTCGAGAAACGCTCGAACCAGAATTTGCTGATCTGCGTGAGGATCACGCCCTTGCCGGTGATGGGCGTGGGCATGACGACATCGAACGCGCTGATGCGGTCGGACGCGACGATGAGTAGGGCGGGGGTGCCGTCGCGCATCTTCATGTCGTAGATGTCGCGGACCTTGCCCTGGCGCCGGCCGGTCAGGGGGAGTTGGGTCTGCATGACAGCGGGGTGGCGGGGGAGAGTCGTGGTCATCGGAGGGGCTCCTTCGGTGTGGCGGCAGTTTATCGCGGAATGGTCTTGGACGGAATGCGGGGTGGCTTGTCATACGCCGCATTTCGGGGACAATGTTTGGCCGTCGCGCCGGTGGCGATGTGCAAAAGGGCCACGCGTTCCATGCTCAAGTTCCTGGTCTACGAAAAGGGCGAAATCGCCAAGGGCTGGTCCCTCCGCAACGCCTACATGGTCGGCGCCGACGACGTCGGCATCCGCGCCACGCTGCGCATCGAAGACGGGCTGATCACCTGCGACAAAGCGACCGTCGGCCCGTCCGCCCTCTGCCTGCAGTTCGAGGTCGAGGAGCTGGGCGACATGATGCTCCAGACCTGCCTGCTGCCCGAGCGTGACGAGCCGTATATTTTGACGCTCGAGCTCGCCCGTCACCGCATCATGAAGGTGATCGCCAAGCAGGAAGACTGGGCGATGTTCGACCTGCCGGAGGAGAGCCCGGCGAAGCGCCGGATCGTCGTCGCCAAACGCCGCTTCATCGATGCGCTGTGCAACGCCCATCAGCCCGCAGAGGCCGATCGGCTGGCGCGCGAAGCCCTCGTCGCCGCGATCGATGCTTCCGAGGAGCTCGCGCTCAATCACGCCGAGGGCATGATCGGTCGCCGCCTTCAGTCCGGGCAGATCAGCAAGTACAACTTCGGCTGCGGCGTGTCGCTCAACCAAAGCACCGAACGCCTGGGCCCCAGCATGCTCAGCGGCTTCGATTACCTCCGCCTGCCCACGCCCTGGCGATTGCTCGAGCCCAGCGAACAGGAATACGACTGGGCCCCGCTCGACGCCTGGTGCGAATGGGCCTTCCGCCACCGCATCCCGATCGTCGCAGGCCCGCTCGTCAGCTTCCACCCCGGCGCCGTCCCCGATTGGCTCTACATCTGGGAGCACGATTACGACACCGTCCGCGACCTGCTCTACGAACACATCGAGCGCGTCGTGACGCGCTACCGCAACGTCGTCAGCCTCTGGGACGTCGTCAGCGGCATCCACGTCAACAAGCATTTCACCTTCAACTTCGAGCAGCTCATGGACCTGACGCGCATGAGCGTCATGCTCGTCAAGAAGATCCACCCGACCGCCCGCACACTCATCGAGATCACGCAACCTTTCGGCGAATATTACTCGGGGAATCAGCGGTCGATTCCGCCGCTCATGTACGCCGAGATGATCGTGCAGGCCGGCATCCCGTTCGAGGCGTTCGGCATCAAGCTGCTGATGGGCCGCGCGGAGGAGGGGCACTTCGTCCGCGATCTCATGCAGGTCAGCGCGCTGCTCGACCGTTTCAACGGCCTCGGCAAGCCCGTGCACGTCACCGCCGTCGGCGTCCCCTCCGAGCCCATCCCGCTCGCCGTCCCGCAGCCGACCGGTCCCGTCACCGAGGGAGCCGGCAGCGCGCCCACCGCGCCGCTCCCCCAGCGTGGCTACTGGCGAAAGCCCTGGTCCTCGCAGGTCCAGACGCACTGGCTCGAAGCCGTCTTCAAGGTCGCACTCTCCAAGCCCTTCGTCGAAGCGTGCGCCTGGCTCGAACTGGCCGACCACGATGGTGCCGAGCTCCCCGGCGCCGGCCTTCTCACCGCCGGTTTCCAGCCCAAAACCGCCTTCCGCCGCATCGTCTCGCTCCGCAAGTCCATCAACGAATCTCACGTCGTGAACTGAAGCATTCGGATTTTAACGCAGAGATCGCAGAGGCGGACGCAGAGTGCGCCGAGGGCAGCAAGGATCGAGTTGAATGATCCAAGACCCACCTCCTAAACCCGATTCCATTCCCTTTGCGATCTCTGCTTCCTCTGCGCCCTCTGCGTTAAATCCGCCTTCCCTCACCCGCCGCACCGTCACCGCCACCGCGCTCCTCGCCTCCGCCGCCGCGCTCCTCGCGCTGCTCGGCAATCTCAATCTTTCCGTCCAGTGCCCGCCCGCCTCCGCCGTGCACTCCCCCGACTTCCGCCTCGACCTCAACTCCGCCGATGCCGCCTCCATCGCCCTCCTCCCCGGCATCGGCCCCGCCGGCGCGCAGCGCATCGTCGACGCCCGCCAAACCGCCGGCCCCTTCAAGGACCTCCCCGACCTCCAACGCCGCATCAAAGGCATCGGCTACAAAACCGCCGCACGCATCGCCCCCTACGTCGAATTCAAATAAGCCTCGCCGCTTGCGGCTTAGCGCTCCCCGCTCCCCGGTTCTTCGCTCTCGGGTTCATTCGTCTCCAACTCTGCGACAAGGCTATCAAGCGCATTATCACGCTCCTCCTCGACAGCCGTCTCCGTCTCTTCCGCGATCCGCTCGTATTCCTCACGCAGCGTGGCACGTTGGGCGGCAATGTTCTGGCGCCGGGCAAGATCGGTCTGGTTCCCGTCGAAGCCCCGCGCACGCAGGTTCCGCGTTACCAGCAGCGCCGGTACCGCCAACCATACCGCAAACACCGCGCTCCAAGGCAGCCATCCATCCATCTCACCAAGGATCCGAATCCCCTTGACGACAAAAAGCGCCGCTCCGACATAGAGCAGGTTCCGCGCCCAACGCCGCATCCAGTTGTGCCGCACATGGCGAAGCTTCGCCAGCATCTCCGGCTGATACATCGCGCACTTCGGACAAGGCACCGCGTCGCAGCTCTTAAGCAGCTTTTTTGACAGCGCTAACTGCGATTTCTCTTTGGCATTGTCCGCCGTCGTCGCATCACCGATCAGCGCAACGCCCTCGGCTCGACCCTTGGCGCGGCGCTTCATGCTGTAGACGTATTCGACGCCGCAGTGGACGCACGTCACGAATTTGACGATCGATCCGCTCGACTCAACCGTGTAAACGCGTTTGGGAACTATCACGCAGAACCTCCTCAATAATCGGTTTAACGTGCTGATGATAACACGCCGCCATTCGCCTCGCCGCTTGTGGCTTTGCGATCCCCGCTTCCCTCACCTTGCCTTCTTCTTGCTCTTCTGCCGCGGCCTCGTGCCCGGTGTGCCCGGCTTCAACTCTGGATCGTCCAGCGTCTCATCGTGCATCGCGAATTTGTCGTTGCTGCCGATCACCGGGGCTGCTTTCACCTGCTTGATGCGGTCACGCAGACGCGCTGCCCGCTCAAACTCCAGCGCCTGCGCCGCGTCGAGCATGTCGCTTTCGAGAATCTTCAGGAGGTCATCGCGGTCGTACTGCTGATCCGTCTTGCCCACCGCTTCGCGCGCCGTCTTGTGCGCCCGCATCTCCGTCTCGAAGCCATCGCGGATCGCCTTCTGGATCGTCTGTGGCGTGATGCCGTGCTCGGCGTTGTACGCCAGCTGCTTCGCGCGACGCCGCTCCGTCTCGTCCATCGCCTGACGCATCGCCGGCGTCACAGCGTCGGCGTACAAAATCACGCGCGAGTTCACATTCCTCGCCGCCCGGCCCATCTGCTGGATCATCGACGTCCCGCTCCGCAGGAATCCCGCCTTGTCCGCGTCCATGATCGCCACGAGCGAAACCTCCGGCAGATCGAGCCCCTCGCGCAGCAGATTCACGCCCACCAGCACATCGAAATCGCCCAGCCGCAGGTCCTTGAGGATCAGCACGCGGTCCAGCGTCTCGATCTCGCTGTGCAGATAGCGGCACTTGATGCCGTTCTCGGCGAAATAGCTCGACAAATCCTCCGCCATGCGCTTGGTCAGCGTGTTGACCAGCACGCGCTCGCGCAGCGCGATGCGTTCCTTGATCGTCGCCATCAGGTCCGGCACCTGCCCCGTCGCGGGCCTGATCTCGATGATCGGATCGACCAGGCCCGTCGGCCGAATCACCTGCTCGACGATCTCGCCGTGCGATTTCTCCAGCTCATAAGGCCCCGGCGTCGCCGACACGAAAATCGTCTGCGGCACAAAGGTCTCAAACTCCTCAAACTTCAGCGGCCGATTGTCCAGCGCGCTCGGCAAGCGAAACCCGTGATCCACCAGCACCTGTTTCCGCTGCTTGTCGCCGTTGTACATCGCGTGGAGCTGCGGGATCGTGGCGTGCGATTCGTCGATGAAGAGCAGCCAATCCTTGTCCGGGAAATAATCGAGCAGCGTGTAAGGCCGGGCGCCCGCGCCGCGGCCGTCGAGGTGGCGCGAATAGTTCTCGATGCCCGAGCAGAAGCCGACCTCCTGCATCATCTCGATGTCGTACTTCGTGCGCGCCAGCAGCCGCTGCGCCTCGATGAGCTTGCCCTCGTGGCGGAGCTGCATCACGCGCGCATCGCACTCCTCCTTGATGCTCGCCACCGCGCGCTCCAGCTGATCCTCGGGCATCACATAATGCACCGCGGGGTAGATGAAAATCTTGTCCTCGTCGGCGAGCACCTCGCCGGTCAGCGGATCGACGTACTGGAGCCGGTCGATCTCATCGCCGAAGAGCTCGACGCGGTAGGCGAATTCCTCGTAGGCCGGGTGGATCTCGACGACATCGCCGCGCACGCGGTAGGTCGAGCGCTTGAAGTCGGTGTCGTTGCGCTGGTACTGCAGGTCGTTGAGCATGCCCAGCAGTTCCTGCCGATCGATCGTCGCGCCCTTGATGAGTGGGATCATCCGCTTCTTGTACTCGGCCGGTGAGCCGAGCCCGAAGATGGCGGAGACGGACGCGACGATGATCACATCCCGCCGACTGACCAGCGACGTCGTCGCGCTGAGCCGCAGGCGGTCGAGGTCATCGTTCCGCGAGGCGTCCTTCTCGATGTAGATGTCCCGCTGCGGGATGTACGCCTCGGGCTGGTAGTAATCGTAGTAGCTGACGAAGTAGCTCACCGCGTTGTTGGGGAACAGCTCGCGGAACTCCTCAAAAAGCTGGGCCGCGAGCGTCTTGTTGTGCGAGATCACCAGCGCCGGCTTGCCGAGGTTCGCGATGACGTTGGCCATCGTGAACGTCTTGCCGGAGCCGGTGACGCCGAGCAGCGTCTGAAATTTCCGGCCCTGGTGGAGCCCCTCGGTCAACGCCGCAATCGCCGCCGGCTGATCCCCTGCGGGTTTCATCGGCGTCGTGAGCTCGAATGGGCGATTCGTGAAATTCATGGCGGATATTCTACGCACGACCCGCCGGCTCCCGCCTGCGGCTACAAAAGAAAAACACAAGCAACGATTACTTCCCGCCTCGTTGATAGCCGCAGGCGGAAGCCGGCGGGTCAGTTCTTGGAGTGTGCGCGTCCGCTGCTCATTGGCGATATTCTCCCAAACATGACAACTCCATCTGAAAAGCCATTGGTGATATTTGTAGATGTTGACGACACGCTGATCCGAACGGTGGGATCGAAACGAATTCCGAGCCCGGGTGTGGTCAAGCATGTACGCAGTCTTCATCGCGATGGCGCGGTGCTCTACTGCTGGAGCACAGGCGGTGCGGCGTACGCCTCCGAAGTCGCCGGTGAATTGGGGTTGACCGACTGCTTTATTTCGTTTTTGCCAAAGCCTGACGTGCTTCTCGATGACCAATCGGTCGCTGAATGGCGAGGTTGTGTCGAAGTTCATCCGAATCAAAGCGAAACGATGACGGTCGATGCGTACAGGAAATTGCTCATCGCGAAACGATCTGTTGAATAAGTCATATAGGAAGGATGTCTCCCGCCAGGAGAACCTAAGCGGTTCTCCCGGCACTCTCTCTCTTCGAGTCACGACCGGTAGACAATTGTGGGAAATGGAGCGGACGGGCGTTATCATTGTTGCAGGAGATCGCCGATGACCCGATTGCTTGAAAAAGCGTTTGAACAGGCGTCCCGATTGCCGGAGGCGGAGCAGGATGTGCTGGCGTCCCGACTTCTGGAAGAGCTGGCGGCGGAAGACGCTTTCGATCAGGCCATTGCCAACTCCGGGGGCAAGCTGGCCAAGCTCGCCGCCAAGGCGCTGGAGGATTACGAGGCCGGCCGGACCGAGCCGCTGGACCCGGAGAAGCTGTGAACTCACGGACGAACCGGGAATTTCGTGAGATGTTCAAGTTGTTGCCGGCGCATGTGAAGCGGCAGGCGCGGGAAGCCTACAAGATGTTCGCGCGTGATCCACACCATCCGGGTCTGCGATTCAAGCAGGTTGAGCACAATCCGCCGACGTATTCGGCACGGGTCGGGATCGGATACCGCGCTGTGGGAATCCTCAAGGATGGCACGATCACGTGGTTCTGGATCGGCTCGCACGCGGAATACGACAAGTTGCTGGCGCGGTTGTGAACCGGTTGAGTCGCACCGCGTTCCGGCGGTGAGATCGGGAACGACAGTCTCTCCCGGCACGAGAACCTAAGCGGTTCGGTCACCGCCTGCCGCCGAGAACCCGGCGCAGATGGTGGATGAGGCCGGCGGAGAGCGTGGGCTGGGCGCCGCGGTTCCAATTCTCCGGTGCGTTCATGCGCTGGCCCTGCCAGTCGTTGACGGGCGTGACGGCGGCGAGTTTGCGGAAGAAGGCGGTGTTGGCGACCTCGCGGATCAATTCCCACTCCTTCTCGCCGCGCAGAAAATCGTAGAGGACGCGGACGGAGGGCATGTTGAAATCATCGATGCCCAGGATCCCGCCGACGTTCAGGCGCGGCTCGGTGTAGTGGCAGTCGATGATGGGCAGGGGGAAGCGGTGCGCGCCGTCGAGGAAGACGAAGTCGAGCTTGTCGGGGAATTCGCCGCGCGGCAGCGCGGTGTCGGAGCGCTGGAGGATGAAGCGGATGCGGTCATCGAGGCCCAGCGACTTGCAGTACGCGGCGATGCGATCGGCCTCGGCGGCGTTGGGTGTGATGCAGGTGTGGTCCGAGCCTGTGATGGCGAAGGCGACGGTGGTGTGGCCCGAGCCGGTCTCGAGCGTGTGCATGCCGGGCTTGACGTGGTCGTGGATGAAACGCAGGACCTCGGCGCCGACGGCCCAGCTTGTCGGCGCGGCGTCGGCCGGGCCGTGGAACTGCGGATTGTCGCGGATCAGCGTGTCGAGGAGCATGCGCGGGGCTTATGAAGAGGATGTGTCACGGCGTTATCGCGTGCACGTTCGCGAGCATTCATTTGATCCTCGGGAGAGCGGTGCGTCAAAAGATGCGGGCGTGGAGAATCTAAATAGTGCCACGGCGGGCGAGCCCGCCGGTTGAATCATCTGATCGCGGCGATCGCGGTTGACCGGATCAATTCGCCGGGTGAGGATATCGCCCGTCGTGGGAGTTGCTCCCGCCCGCGGCTGTGATGAGACGAGAGCGTGTCGTGAGGCGATGGTTCTCGCCTCGCAGTTCTGCGTTTATATTTCCGGAGGTTCCCATGTCCACCTGTCAGGTCTGCGGGCGTCAGGCGGCGACGAAGAATGTCACGCTGCACCAGAACATCGGGGCGCTGGTGATGCGATTTTCCAAGTCGCTCAGCGGTGAGATGTGCCGAACGTGCATTCATGACACTTTCTGGAAATTCACGCCGACCACGCTTTTCCTGGGCCCGTGGGGGATGATCTCGCTGATCCTCGCGCCGATTTTCATCATCAACAACACGTTCATCTATCTCGGCAGCCTGGGGATGGAGAAGCCCGACGCGTCGGCGCCGGTGACGGGCCTGACGGCGGGCGCGGTCAAGGCGCTCATCCCGTACGCGGACCGCATCCACAAGCGCATGATGCGCGGCGAGCCGATCGAGGAGATCAGCGAGGCCATCGCGACACTGGCCGGCGTGACGCGCGAGCAAGTGATGACTTTCTCGCAGACGATCCGCGAGCACGCCGCCTCGCAGGCGGCGACCGCGTCGGGCCTGTCGAAGAAAGCGATCGACGTTCTCACGCCCTACACCGACCGCATCGCCAAGCGCTTGGGCCGCGGCGAGGCGATCGAAAAAGTGAGCAGTGACATCGCGGGTCTGACGGGCTTGTCCGCGGAAGAGGTGGAGCTGTTCGCGATGTCGGTGGCGAAGCCGGCGTGATGCGGGTGAGAGGGCATCATTGCAAATTGCAAATTGCGTAGGGTGCTGAGCGGCGTAGCGTCGCGTGAGGCGTTGTCACGGCCCACGGCGGGCGAGCCCGCCGGCTAAATAATTTGGAGTGGGGCGACGCGGCGATGTCCGCGAAATGTTTTTGCGCGCGGAGGTGTCGCGGTGTGTCAAGAGGAAAATGGGCTGCTTAATATTTGCGCGCCGTGGATGCGGCGCGGGGCGATTTTGGCGACGTGATGGTGCGCGGGGGTGAGGCGCGCGGAACGGGCGCGGGTTGGGAAAAAAGGTGTGTGTTTTGGGGAGTGGATTGGGAAGTGATACCGAACAAATATCTAAAAAACGAGCGTTACGCGCGGGTATCGATGGCGGGTTTGTGCGCGGGGGAAGGGGAGCGGGAGGCGCGCGGTGCGGGCGCGGGAACTATAAGAGGGGGAGGCGACGCAATCGTGCGCATGAGGGTGGTTGGAGGAGGAATAGCGGTCGGCGCTGGATGAGTTGGGGGAATGGTTTGCGGCGAGGTGGGAGAGTGGAAATTATTTTTGGGTGGGGTGATGGGAGGTCGCGATTGGTGCGCGCGAAATAAAGCCCCGCACAGCTTCGCGGTGCGGGGCTTTAAAGAGTTGGGTTGGGGAGGAATGGGATCAGTCGACGCGGCGGTCGCCGGGGGGCGGGGCGGGGCGGTCACCGCCGGGGCGTCGGTCGGGGGAACCGGCTCCGGGGCCACCGGGGCCGCCGGGGTTGTGCTGCATCATGTTGCGGTGGGCTTCGAGGAATTCTTCGCGGGAGATTTGGCCGTCGCCGTTCTTGTCGAAGAATTTGAAGACTTGGTCGGGGCTGGGCGGGCCGTCATTGGAGCTGGGGGGGCCGGGGGGGCGTGTTGCGGGGCCACGGTCGGCATCGGGGCCACCGGGGTGGCGTTGGTTGCCGCGGTCGGCGTTGCGATCGGGGCCGCCGGGGCCTCGGTGCTGGGCTTCGGGGGCGGGGCCGGGGCCGGGGTCGGCGTGACGTTCACGGTGGCCTGCGTCGGGGCCACCGGGGCCACCGGGGCCACCGGGGCCTCCGGGGCCGCCGCGGTCGGGGCCGGGGCCGTGTTGGGGGCCTGCGTTGCGGGCATCGCCACGGGGCTCGGGGCGCGGGCCGGGGCCGCGGTCGTTGTTGCGGTCGTTGCCACGGTTGAAGCTGCGGGGATCGAAGGACTGTGAGCCGCCCTGCATGTGCATGTGCATCATGGGGCCGGCGTGCTGGTCGTGGTCATCGCGACCATCGCGGCCGTCACGGGGGTCGTGGCCGCCGCGGTTGTCACGTTCGCCGCCACGGGGATCGAAGCCGTGGAAACCGCCGTGCATTTCGCGGGGACCGCCGAAGTCGTGGCCGCCTTGGGGCGGACCGAAGCTGCGGTTGCCGCCACGGGGATCGAAACCACGAGGACCGCCGCGCTCATCGCGGGGGCCGGGACCGAAGTTGCGGCCACTGTCCCGGGATTCAAAGCCGCGGGGTCCGCCACGTTCACCGCCGCGCTGGTCGCGGGGATCGAAGCCGCGCGGGCCGCCGTGCATTTCACGGGGCCCGCCGAAGCCGGGGCCTGGGCCGAAGCCGGGGCCGCCGCGGAAATCGCGGGAGTCGCGTCCATCACGTCCATCACGTCCATCACGTCCGTCACGGGAGTCACGGCCATCACGACCGCCGCGCTCTTCACGGGGTCCGGGACCGGGGCCGAAGTTTCGGTCGCCGCCGCGGCCACCGTCACGGGGATCGAAACCGCGGGGTCCGCCGCGTTCGCCGCCGCGCTGGTCGCGGGGATCGAAGCCGCGCGGGCCATCGTGTTGGTCACGGGGTCCGCCGCGTTGGTCGGCGTGGTGGGGCGGCGGGGGGGCGTTGCGGTCGCCTCCACGTGCATTGCGGGCGCCACGACCATCTCGGTCATCTCGGTCATCGCGGTGGCGGGGCGGGCCGTCTTGCGGGCCGCGCGGTCCACGGTCGTCGTCACGGTCGCGGTCGAAGCCGGGGCGTTGCGGGGGGCCGAACCAGCCTTGGCCCGGAGGTGCGGCAATGGTGTATGTGACGGCGGCGGTGCCCATGATCAGGGCAAGGGCGCCGAGGGTGATCCAGCGAGTCGAGCGCGTCATGTGGTGACTCCAGTGGTGACGGGGGTTTGCGTGAAGCGAAGTACGTCACAACACGAGCGTGTTGCTGGAGGTGACACGCGAATGGCGGCGGGGATTACGCATCGGCGGGTGTGATTTTGGGGTTTTATCGGCTGGGTTGGGGTTGGCCCGGCGGGTTTGGGCCGATGGCTTGGGGTTCGGATTGCGTTGCGATGATTGCAATGTGCAACAAAATTGTGCAACGGCGCACACAGATAAGCCGCATGCGCGCTTCCTATGCACTTTTGCGGTCAACCGCCTGCTTATCCACACATCCCATAATCATTGCGGATTCGCCGTGATTCTCGTATAAGGGCGGGCCTTCGCCCCGGGCGGATTGCCGCGGCCGGGGTCGGCACAGGCCTTGCTATTGGGCACGGACCAACTCTCGCGCACGGTGCCCAAGATCGGGGCACAGCCGAGCTGACACGCCACATTCTTCACTTCACCAGGAGCGGATAGGCCATGAGCGTTAGCAATGCACGAGTCCGGGCCATTGCGGCCATCACCGGTTACCAGTCCTCCAGCACTCCCGCGCTGAACTTCGCCACGACGCCCGCCACCGAGATCTTCGGCAGCAACGTCTTCGGCGACGCTCAGATGAAGGAGCGTCTGCCCAAGGCCATCTACAAGTCGCTCAAGAAGACCATCGAGAAGGGCGAGAAGCTCGACGCGACCGTCGCCGACGCCGTCGCCACCGCGATGAAGAGCTGGGCGATCGAGAAGGGCGCGACGCACTACGCGCACGTCTTCTATCCCCTGACCGGCATCACCGCTGAGAAGCACGACAGCTTCCTTGAGCCCGACTACAAGGGCGGAGCCGTCGCCGAGTTCACCGGCAAGCAGCTCATCCAGGGCGAGCCCGATGCGTCGAGCTTCCCCTCGGGCGGCATCCGCGCCACCTTCGAGGCCCGTGGCTACACCGCATGGGACGTCACCAGCCCCGCCTACATCCTCGAGAATCCGAACGGCACCACGCTCGTCATCCCCACCGCCTTCGTCTCCTGGACCGGCGAAGCGCTCGACAAGAAGACCCCCGTCCTCCGCTCCATGCAGGCCCTGGCCACGCAGGCCAAGCGCGTCCTGAGCCTCTTCAATCACGCCGACCCGGGCTACATCTACGCCACGGCCGGCCCCGAGCAGGAATACTTCCTGATCGACCGCAACTTCTTCTTCGCCCGTCCCGACCTGACCATCTGTGGCCGAAGCCTCTTCGGCGCCAAGCCGCCCAAAGGCCAGGAATTCGAGGACCAGTACTTCGGCGTCATCCCCGAGCGCGTCCTGGCCTGCATGCTCGAATCGGAGCGCGAGCTCTTCAAGCTCGGCGTCCCCGTCAAGACCCGTCACAACGAAGTCGCCCCGTCGCAGTACGAGCTCGCGCCCGTCTATGAGAACGCCAACGTCGCCACCGATCACCAGCAACTGATCATGATCACGCTCAAGCGCGTCGCAGAGAAATACGGCCTGAGCTGCCTGCTGCACGAGAAGCCCTTCGCCGGGATCAACGGCTCGGGCAAGCACCTCAACTGGTCGCTCGGCGGGCCCAACGTTGGCAACCTGCTCGAACCCGGCGACACCCCGCACGAGAACGCCCAGTTCCTCGTGTTCTGCGCCGCTGTCATCCGCGCGGTCCACAAGTACAGCACGCTCCTCCGAGCCACCATCGCCCACGCCCCCAACGATCACCGCCTCGGCGCCAACGAAGCCCCGCCCGCCATCGTCTCGATCTTCCTCGGTGACATGCTCACCGATGTCTTCGAGTCCATCGAGAAGGGCAAGGCCAAGGGTCCCAAGGCCAAGCAGTTCATGACCGTCGGCGTCGATACGCTGCCCCCGCTGCCCAAGGACTACGGCGACCGCAACCGCACCTCGCCCTTCGCCTTCACCGGCAACAAGTTCGAGTTCCGCGCCGTCGGTTCCAGCCAGTCCATCTCCGGCCCGCTCGTCGCACTCAACACCATCATCGCCGAGTCGCTCGACTACGTCGCGACCGAACTCGAGAAGGCCACCAAGGGCGATCCCAAGAAGCTCGCCGACGCCGCCACCAAACTCGTCCAGTCCATCTGGAAGGAGCACAAGGCGGTCGTGTTCAACGGCGACGGCTACTCCGAGAAGTGGCACAAGGAAGCCGAGAAGCGTGGCCTGCCGAATCTCAAGAACACCGTCGATGCCCTGCCCGCGCTGATCTCCAAGGAGAACCTCGCGGTCCTCGCCAAGTACAACGTGCTGACCGAGCGCGAGACGACGAGCCGTTACGAGATCTACTGCGAGCGCTACTGCAAGGATGTCGCCACCGAGAGCAAGCTCTGCCTCTCGATCGCGCAGCAGTCGATCCTGCCCGCCGCGTACCGTTACCAGGGCGAGCTGGCCTCGACCGTCGCCTCGATGATCGCCGCCGGTCTCAAGCCCGATGGCTCGGCGCTGGGCGCTGTGACGAAGCTCGTCGGCCAGCTCGAAGCGGCTGTCGCCAAGCTTACCAGCTCCATCGGCCACCACGCCTCTGGCCCCGTCATCGAGCACTGCAAGCATTACCGTGACGAAGTGCTCCCCGCCATGCTCGAAGTCCGCGCCGCCGCCGACGGCCTCGAAGCCATCGTCGCCGACGACCTCTGGCCCCTGCCGACCTACTCCGAGATGCTCTTCATCCGCTGAGTCGGTTCGACAACCAAGATTCCCTAAAGCCCACGGACCCGAGTCCGTGGGCTTTTTTTGATCCGCGTTTCCCGCAACCAGGTTGACCCGCAGCCCGAAATTCGTTTCAATCTGACACGTCACGACAATACTTCCATACAGGGGATCACATCATGGGTTTCGTCGACGAATTCAAACAGTTCGCGCTCAAGGGCAACGTGATCGACATGGCCGTCGGCATCATCATCGGCGCCGCGTTCAACAAGATCGTTCAGTCGCTGGTCAACGACCTGATCATGCCGCCGATCGGCATGCTGCTGGGCGGCGTCGATTTCAAGAACCTGCAGGTGCTCCTCAAGCCCGGTGTCGCGGCCGTCAAGGATCCCACCACGGGCAAGGAAATCACCGCAGCCATCCCCGAGGTTGCCGTCCGCTGGGGCCTGTTCTGCAACACCGTCATCGAGTTCCTGATCGTCGCGCTCAGCGTGTTCGTCATGGTCAAGGTCGCCAACCACCTCATGAACGTCCGTCTCAAGGACGCGCTGGGCGCCGTCACCGAGCGCGTGCACAAGGCGAGCGACATCATCCGCTGATTGGACTGGATTATTCGTATTGTTTAGCCGCGACCCGAGTCCGCGAGGGGAGCGCTGCTTGGTATGCGCGGATACAATCCCGGCATGAAAGCCTGGATCATCAATTCACTGACGGGCATCGAAAACCTCCGGCTCGCCGAGTTTCCGGAGCCTGTGGCCGCGGCGGGTGAAGTGGTGCTGGAGGTGAAGTACGCGGCGCTGAATCCCGCGGACCGTTACCTGGCGGAAGGGCAGTATCCGGCGAAACCGGTCATGCCGCACGTGCTGGGACGCGACGCCGTCGGCACGATCGTCGCGGTCGGTCTCGGCGCGGCAAAGGAATTGAAAGTCGGAACGCGCTGGTCGGTGCTCCGTGGCGAGACGGGCGTGGAACGCGCCGGGACTTTTGCGGAGCGCGTGATTATCGCGGGGGATTCGCTCGTCGCGATCCCGCCGGGTTGGAGCGATGAGCAGGCGGCGGGGGCGACGCTCGTCTATCTCACCGCGTATCAGGCGCTGATGCAGTGGGGCGATGTCGCGTCACCTGTCGTCGTGCTCGTCACCGGCGCCTCCGGTGGCGTTGGTGTCGCAACCGTTCAACTCGCCAAGGCGATGGGGCACACGGTCGTGGCGCTCTCGCGCGACGCCGCCAAGCAGGTGAAGCTGCGCGAGCTCGGCGCGGCGGTGACGTTGGACCCCGGCGACCCGCAGTGGAAAGCGGCGCTCAAGCAGCAACTCGGTAAGCGCATCGACATCGCCGTGGACAACATCGGCGGCACACTCTTCAATCAGGTCGTCGACGTGATGGCCGATCACGGCCGGATCAGCGTCGTCGGCCGGCTCGCCGGGCCGGTGCCGGAGTTCAACACCGCCTCGCTCTTCTTCCGCCGCCTCCGCATCGGCGGCGTGGCGGTCGGCACCTACGGCCGCGCCGAAGCCCACGCCGCGTGGAACAGCATCCTCACGCTGCTCTGCAAGACGAACGCAAAACCGTTGGTCGACAGCGTGCACGCCTTCGACAAATTGCCGGAGGCGTTTGAACGTCTCAAGAACGGGCCGATGGGCAAGGTGCTGATGGCGGTCAAAAAGTAATCGAATGAATCGACACGTCGCTCACCACTTCCCGGCGAGCATCTGGTTGATGGCGTAGGCGACGCCGCCGTGGTCGTTGGTGTGGGTGATGTGTTTGGCGACCTTGAGGACCTGATCGACGGCGTTGCCCATGGCGACGCCGCATGCGGCGTTTTTGATCATGCTGACGTCGTTGATGTGGTCGCCGATCGCAGCGATTTCGTGGAGGCCGATGCCGTGCTCGGCGGCGAGCCAGGTGAGGCCGGACCATTTCGTCACGCCCGCGGCGAAGGCTTCGAGGACGTGCAGTTCCTCGTTCTTCTGTTTCACGGCCATGAAATTCTGCACCTCGATTCGCGAGCCGAATGTGGCGATGAGCGAGGCCTGGAGCGCTTCCATCTCGGCGGGCGCGGCGAGGATGCCAACGCGGAGCACGTGGTGCAGGTCCTTTTCGGTCGGGTCATCGACGTAGCGCACGTCGGCCTTGATCACATCGAACCACCACTTCGTGTTGGGCGTCAGGCGGACCGATTTGGAGACGAGGTAGTCGTGGTCCTGCGGCTCGGGGTCGAGGAGGATGAGCACCGCATGACCGGCGGCGGCCATGTGGTCGGAGAGCTGGCGGGCGAGCGTCGGATCGATGACGGAGCGGTGCAATGTCTTGCCGGTGAGCGGATCGGAGACGAGGGCTCCGCCGGCCAGGACGATCGGGCCGCGGTGACCGATGGCGGCGACGGCTCCCTGCGATTCGGCCAGGCCGCGCCCGGTGGAGAGGACGATCATCACGCCGGCGTCGCGCGCTTGGTCCACGGCTTTGCGGTGGATGTCGGGCACCTTGCCGGAGGAGTCGAAGAGCGTGCCGTCGAGGTCGAGGGCGAGCATCTTGTATTTCATCGGCGAGGATTTGGCGGTGGCGGTGGCGGCTCGTTTTCGCCGGAAGATGTTGAGCATGTTGGGCTGTTACTTTTTATCGCCGCCGAGGAGGCCGCCGAGGTTTTTGAGCGGGTTGTTGTCGGCGGGGGGTTTGGTGTTGTTGGCAGGGTTTGAGGGATCGGCGGGAGTTGAGGGCGCTTTGGGATCGGCGGGCTTTTTGTCACCGCCGAGAACGCCGCCGATGATTCCGCCGACACCGTCCGTGACGCCGCCCAGGCCCTTGCCGAGTTCACCGGCGACGCCCTTGAGCTGCGTGCCGAGTTGTCCGCTGATCTGTCCGCCGAGTTGGCCGATGAGCTTGCCGCCGTCAGCGCCGAGGTTCCGGAAGTTGGCGGCAATGTCGGCATTGAGCATGTTTTTCAGGTCGCCGGGGATCAGGTTGCCGCCGTTCTGGACGATGGCTGCGAGGACGATGGGCACGATGCGCTTGGTGACCTCGGCGATGGCCAGGCCCTGTCCATTTTCGGGTGTCATGTCGTTGATGACGATCTCGGGCACCTTGACGGTGACCGGGGCTGGGATGGAGAGGCCGCCGGCGATGGGCAGTGATTGGATGTGCGCGGTGAGGTTGAGGATTTTGAATGTCTTGATGCGGACCTTCGGCCCCTCTTCGGGGCGGGGCGGCGCGGTGTCGGGTGTCTTGCCGCTTGAGAGACGGCGGAGGTTCTGCGAGATGACCGAGGCGTTGGTGGTGCCGTTGGCCTCGTCGATGTAGACCTCCAGGCCGTCGATGATGACGTGCGGGACCTCGACGACATTTGAGAAGACGCTAGAGGGGACGACCTGGATGTCGAAGTTTTTGACGGTGGTGAAATAATGCTTGGAGTCGAAGTCCTTTGGGTTGTCAATCTGCAGCGAGTCGAGCGTGAGTACGCCATTGAGCAGCGACAGGCCGGCTTTCTCCAAGTGCGTCGGGACGCCCAGCGCGTAGGTCGCGCCGCGTTCGATGCCCTGCCGGGCGATCGAGTCGAGGTAGAGGAGCGTCACGCCCAGCGCGATCAACAGGATCACGACGAGCCCGACCGCGGCCCAAATGAGTTTACGGATCATTGCGAGACTCCTTCTTGAAATGGCCCCCGGGACACTCAGTTCATTTTACCGGAAGATTCGCGCCGCGAAACGCCGATGTACCTGCATCCTGGAAAATGATCACGTGACGCAAAGTTCTCAATCGACCATCCTCTTCGCTGGCGGCGGCACCGGCGGGCACCTGTTTCCCAGTCTCGCGATCGCGCAGCGCCTCGCGGACGTCCCCGGCGCGCCTGCGGCGCACTTCCTGGCGTCCGACCGCGCGATCGATGCGCAGATCCTCACGAAGGCTGGCGTGAACTTCACGGCGTGTCCGATGAAGCCGTTGCCGACGCGGCCGTGGACGATCCCGGGCTTTGTGCTCAGCCTGGTGCGGTCGAAGAAGATGGTGCGGGAGATCGTCAAGCAGCGGAATGTTAAACTGATCGTCGCGATGGGCGGATTCGTGAGCGTGCCGGCGGCGATGGTGGGGCGGGCGCTTGGCATCCCGATCCTGCTGGTGAACCTCGACGCCGTGCCGGGCAAGGCGAACCGCTGGCTGGCCAAGCGGTGCGATGAGCTTTACAGCGTGTACGAGTCGCCGCTGCTGCCGAGCGGGCGCGTGAAGATGACGGGGCTGCCGTTGCGACGCTCGGGGCTGAGCAACGGTGATGCGCGGACGGACCGCGTGGCGATGGGGTTGGATGCGGATCGGCCGACGCTGCTGGTCACCGGCGCGAGCCAGGGGGCGAAGTCGATCAACCTGGCGATGGTCGAGCTCTTGAAGCAAGACGATTTCCGCGCCGCGATCGGTGCGTGGCAGGTTTTGCATCTGGCGGGGGAGGGCGTCGGAGACGAACTTGAGAAGGCGTACCGTGCGGCGAACGTGCCGGCGCGGGTGATGACGTTCTGCGACACGATGGGCCACGCGTGGGGCGGGGCGGACCTGGCGATCAGCCGGGCGGGGGCCAACAGCGTGGCGGAGGTCGCGGCGAATGGTGTGCCGACGATTTTCCTGCCCTATCCGTATCACAAGGATCAGCACCAGAAGCTGAACGTCGAGCCCCTGAGCCGCGGCGGGGCGGCGGTGCTGATGAAGGATGCGATCGACCCGGCGGTGAACGCGGAACGGTTGCGGCCGGTGATGATGGAGTTGATGGGTGATGCTGGGCGTCGTGCCGCGATGCGTGAGAAGCTGCTCAAACTCGGCGGCGGGGATGGGGCGAAGAAGCTGATGGACGTGGCGATGTCGATTGTCGCGCGGAGCGGATGAGTTTTCGGACGTCTGGCAATTCTCCGCAGGCGGGTAACGCCGGATTGAGCGATCCCATTTTTGCCTCTATACTGTGGGCTTGATTCCCGGCCCGGGAATCGCATTCCTTCACGGACCGAATCGCCCCATGACGCAGGCAGCCGGATCGAGCATGACCGCGGAGCAGGAACTGCTGGGAATCCCGGCGGCGCGCGTCGATGCGTATCTGCGGCAATACCTTGAAACAGCTCAACTTCCGGCGAACCTCATCGCCGCCATCGGTTACTCGCTCCTCGCCCCCGGCAAGCGTCTGCGGCCGGCTCTGGTGATCCGAAGCTGCGAGGCCGTCGGCGGTCACGCCGAGCAGGCCATGGCCCCAGCCGGCGCCATCGAGCTGATCCACACCTTCAGTCTTGTCCACGATGACCTGCCCGCGATGGACGATGACGACCTTCGCCGCGGTCGGCCCACGCTCCACAAGCACACTAATGAAGCCATGGCCATCCTCGCCGGTGACGCGATGATGTCCATCGCATTCGAGATGATCGCGGGTCAGCCCGGCACGCCGCAACTGGCCTTGGGCCTCGTCCGTGAACTCGCCAGCGGCACCAGCGCGATGATCGCCGGCCAGGTCTACGACACGCTGCCCGCCTTCGCCCCGAGCGTCGATCCCGGCACGCGGCTCCGCACGATCCACAACAACAAGACCGGCGCCCTGATCCGCTCCAGCGTCCGCATGGGCGCCATGTGCGGCGGTGCGACCCCGCAGCAGCTGGCCGACCTGACCCGCTACGCCGACGCGATCGGCCTGATGTTCCAGATCGTCGATGATCTGCTGGACGTCACGCAAACCACCGAACAACTCGGCAAGACGGCGGGTAAGGATGTAGAGCAGGACAAACTGACCTACCCCGCGGTCTACGGCATCGACGCCAGCCGCGCCGAGGTCGAACGCCTCTGCGAAGAGGCCCGCTCGGCCCTTTCCACGCTCGGCGACGCCGCCCGTCACCTCGGCGACCTGATCGATTATCTTGCCATCCGAACCCGCTGACCGATAATAGCAGGCACCATGAAGGTAAAACGCGGACAACGCCGCAGCGCTAAAGGGACCGCCGCTCGCTGGATGCAGCACGTGACGAGTATCTGACCGCGCCCCGTTCACCCCCTTGGACCCCATAAGATGACTTATCCGCTGCTCGAAACCGTCAAAACCCCCGCCGACATCAAGAAGCTGTCCATCGAGCAGCTCGAGAAGCTCGCCACCGAGATCCGTCAGGCCATCTGCGATCAAGTCTCCAAGACCGGCGGGCACCTCGCGCCGAACCTCGGCACCGTCGAACTGCTCCTCGCCCTCCACTACGTCTTCGACTTCGGCCACGACCGTCTGCTGTTCGACGTCGGCCACCAGTGCTACCCCCACAAGCTTATCACCGGCCGCTACCCGCTGCTGGCCCGTCTGCGTCAGGCCGGCGGCATGGCCGGCTTCCCCGAGCCGCGCGAGAGCGATTACGACCTCTTCAGCGTCGGTCACGCCGGCACCGGCATCTCCACCGCCGTCGGCATGGCGCGTGGCGATCAACTGATGGGCCAGGGCGACCGCTGCTCCGTCGCGCTCATCGGTGATTCGTCGATCGTCAACGGCCTTGCCCTCGAAGGCCTCAACAACGCCGGCACGCTCAACCGCCAGTTCCTCGTCGTCCTCAACGACAACGGCATGTCCATCGGTCAGCCGCAGGGAGCCATCGCCACCTACTTCGACAAGGTCCGCGTCAATCCCGTCTACCGCGACGCCAAGAAACGCGCCCACGAAGTCCTCAAACGCCTCCCCCTCGGCGCCAAGCTCGAGCAGGCCTATCACGCCGTCGGCGAAGTCACCAAAACCCTCATCCACCACGAACACATGTTCGAGCACTTCGGCCTGACCTGCGTCGGCCCGATCGATGGCCACGACCTGACGACGCTCATCGAGATGTTCGCCGAGGCCAAGGAATTCGACCGCCCGCTGCTCATCCACTGCAAGACCGTCAAGGGCAAGGGATTCGATTTCTCCACCGGCGATCCGACGACCTTCCACTCGCCCAAGCCCTTCACCGTCGAAGGCTGCCGCGTCGTCGTGCAGAACGGCGCCCGCTCCTTCACCAGCGCGTTCAGTGATGCGATGATCGAGTTGATGGAGAAGGATCCGCTCGTCGCCTGCGCCACCGCCGGCATGCCCGATGGCACGGGCCTGACCAAGGTCATCTCGCAGTTTCCCGATCGCGCCATCGACGTCGGCATCGCCGAGGAACACCTCATGGCGATGCTCGCGGGCATGGCCAAGAGTGGCATGAAGCCCTACGCCGTCATCTACTCGACCTTCATGCAGCGTGCGTTCGATCAGATCTTCCAGGAGGTCGCGCTGCAGGGATTGCCCGTGCGCCTGTGCATGGACCGTGCCGGTGTCGTCGGCGGCGACGGCGCGGTGCACCACGGCTTCAGCGACATCGCCTTCCTCCGCGTGTTCCCCAAAATGGCGCTGCTCGCCCCGATCGATGAGCCCACGCTCAAACTCGCCATGGAATTCCAGCGCCAGTACGACGCCGGCCCCTCGGCGATCCGTTACCCGCGCGACAGCGTCCCGACCCCGGCAGTCGAATCCAATCCGCCCGCCTATGTCCTCGGCAAGGCCCACAAGCTCCGCGACGGCGCTGACCTCGCCATCCTCGCCTACGGCTTCTCCGTCAACCACGCCCTCAAGAGCCGCGATGAGCTCGCCAAGCAGGGCTACTCGGTCGCCGTGTACGATGCCCGTTTCGCCAAGCCCGTGGACATCGCGCTCGTCAAGCAGCTCGTCGAGGCCGGCACGCCGATCCTCACCGTCGAGGACCACCACGTCGGCGTCGGCTTCGGGTGCGCGGTCGTCGAGGCCGCCAACGAGCAGCGTCTGGATACGCGCAACATCCACCGCATCGGTCTGCCCGACGCGTGGATCTACCAGGGCTCGCGCTCCGGCCAGCTCGCCGAGGCCGGCATCGACCCCGCCGGCATCGCCCGCAAGGTCCGCCAGATCCTCGACACCAATGGCCACGGCCCCGTCGAGGTCTCCGTCGAGACCAAGGGCGCGAAAGCAGCACGCTGATTCAGCGAACATAAACATCAACACCCCGCGGGACCGTTTCCGCGGGGTGTTTTGTTTCAGGCTTCAACTCACACTGGAAATCTCCATGTCACACGAAGTCGCGCCGCACCTGTTCTTCCAACTCGCCGCGCTGGTCGTTGTCATTCTCTTTGGCGCGGGACGGGCCACTGCCGACACCCTGCTGCACGCGCCGGGTGTGATCTCCAATGACACGGTGTCGGCGAAGTACGACGCGGCGAGCCGCACGTTCACGCTGACGGATAAAGTCACCGGCAAAGCGTTCGTGACCGGCGGCAAGCTCGACGACGGCGGCGACATCCTGCGCGAAGAGGCGGTGACCGATCCGGTCTTCGGCGCGGGCCGGCGCATCGTGATCGCGCGCACAAGCGGCGGCGAGACGGCGCTGGAGATCTACCCCGATCTGCCGTTCGTCCTGGTGCGCGAGGCAATCAAGAATACCGCCGCCGCGGAGACCGACATCAATCACGTGATCCCCGCCAGCTTCACGCTCGACCTCGGCAAGCCCGCGAATCAGCTCACGACGCTGGGCACCGCGGGCCTCATGGCCGCGGACAAGAACCCCGGGTCATATCTCTTCCTCACCGCCGCCGACCCGGTGACTCGGCGGGGCGTCGTCGCGGGGTGGCTGACCAACGAGCGCGGGGCCGGCGCGGTCTTCTCCGCCATCAAGGATGACAAAGTCACACTCCGCGGCCAGATCGACTATGGCCATCTCCACATCCCGCCGGGCCAATCCGCGGCGATCGAGACGCTCGCCATCGGCGTCTTCGATGATGCACGCCTCGGCCAGGAACTCTTCGCCGACGCGATGGCCCGCCGGCATCACATCAAGCTCCGCCCGGAGGTCAACGGATACTGCACCTGGTACAGCGATAAACACGGCGGCGCCGGCGATGAGAAATCGATCGTCGAGCTCGCGAAGTTCACCGCTAAGGAACTTGCGCCCTTCGGCTTCTCCTTCGTCCAGATCGACGACGGCTGGCAGGACGGCGGGCGCTACAACGGCCCGACGCGCGGCTTCGACCGTGTGAATCCCAAGGGCCATTACGCCCACGGCATGAAGCCCGTCGCCGATGAGATCCGCAAGCTCGGCCTGACCGCCGGGATCTGGTTCCTTCCTTTCGCTCGCAACCAGCAGGACCCCGAGTACAAGGACCGCCAGAATTGGTTCATGTACCGCCCCGATGGCAAGCATTATGAAACGCCCTGGGGCGCGAGCTCGCTGGACCTGACGAATCCCGAAGTGCAGGCCCACCTCACGCAGCTCGTCAAGACGATCCACTCCTGGGGCTACGACTACTTCAAGATGGACGGCCTCTGGTCCGGCTCCGCGACCGAGCAGGTCTACGTCAACGATGGCTACGTCGACGATCACATCGGCAACGCGAAACCGTTCCATGATCCGAGCAAGACGCACGTCGAGGTCTTCCGCAACGGCCTCCGCCTTCTGCGCGAAGCCGCGGGCCCCGACGTCTTCTTCTCCGGCTGCTGCGCGAGCCAGAACATGCGGTCGCTCAGCGGTTCCATCGGGCTCGTCGATTCGATGCGCATCGGGCCCGACAACGGACAGAAGTGGCGCGATTACCACGAGGAGATCAACGGCCGAATGGCCGGCTCGCTCGTCACCGGTCCGGTGCGCGGCACACGCCTCTACTTCCTCAACGGCCGCGTCTGGTGGAACGATCCCGATCCCTCCTACGTCCGCGCTTCGATCCCGCTCGGCGAGGCGCAGTTGCTCGCCTCGTGGGTCGCGATCAGCGGCTCGTTCAACCTCAACAGCGATTGGATCCCCGGCCTGCCCGCCGATCGCCTGAACATCATGAAGCGCACGATGCCTTCGCACGGCGCCATCGCGCGGCCCGTCGATTATTTCGACACGATCATGCCATCCATCTGGCTCGTCACCGACACGCGGCAAACCGTCCGCCGCGATGTGCTGGGACTTTTCAACTGGGAGAGCAAGCCGCAGGCGATCGGGTACAACGCCGCCAAGGCGGGGCTCGACGCGAACAAGACGTATTACGCATTCGACTTCTGGTCCAACCAGTCGCTCGGCGAGTTCCATGGTGAGTTCAAGTTCGAGGTCCCAGCGCAATCCTGCCGCGTGATTGCGCTCCGCGCCGCCGAGGGTCATCCGCTGCTCTTGAGCACCTCGCGCCACGTGACCCAGGGCATCGTCGATGTGACCGGCGAGGCCTGGAACGACGGGACACTGTCGGCGACCAGCCAAGTCGTGGCGAACGATCCCTACGAGCTTCGCATCGCCGGTCTCCGCGACGGCGGCAAGCAGTGGACCGCCGCCCCCGTGACGATCTCCGATGAAGACAAAGCCGCCGGCGTGACCGTGTCGCACAAACTCGATGCCGACCTGCTGCGCGTGACGATCCAATCTCCGACCTCGCGTCCCGTGAAATGG
>JAYVTU010000162.1:0-7816 GCA_043788485.1 Planctomycetota bacterium | reverse complement strand
CACGATGTGACACGTCTCCGCCGGCTCGAGGTGGTGCGGCGTGACTTCGTGGCCAACGCTTCTCACGAGATCAAGACCCCGGTGACTGCGATCAAAGCTGCGGCCGAGACGCTGCTCGACTCCGCGCCGCCCGCTGAAGAGGGGGCGACAGCCGACAGCGATCCGCAGCGTCACTTCCTGAATGTCATCCTGCGTCAGGCGAACCGTCTGCAGGCGATCATCGAGGACCTGCTGAGCCTGGCGCGGATCGAGCAGGACACGGAGCACGAGCGCGTTGCGCTGGAACTCGCACCGCTCGGCGATGTGATGCGGGCTGCGGTCGAGACGTGCCAGGCGATGGCCGACGAGCGGCAGACGCGCGTCGAGGTCGTTTGTCCGCCGAATGTCCGCGCACGCATCAACACGGCGCTGCTGGAGCAGGCATTGATCAACCTGCTGGAGAACGCGATCAAGTACAGCCCGCCGCGCGCGACGGTGCGGCTCGCGGCCGAGTCGGTCGCATCGGAGGTCGTGCTCACGGTGCAGGACCGCGGCGTCGGCATCGCGCACGAGCATCTGCCGCGCATCTTCGAGCGGTTTTACCGGACGGACCGGGCGCGGAGCCGCGAGCTGGGCGGGACGGGATTGGGACTGTCGATCGTCAAGCACATCGCGCTGTCGCATGGCGGCCGCGTTTCGGTCGATAGCTCGCTGGGTGTGGGGAGCATTTTCCGGATCCATCTACCGGGTCCTGGCACTGGGGCGCTGTTAAGTGCTGAATCCGGAGCGACTTCGGTGTCGATCGGGTCCGCAAACGGCGTCTGATCTGTCTCACGAAGTTTGTATTGCTAACACAACTCTAACAGTTCAGTAACCCGCCGCTAAGGCGGTCGCTTTACCGTTTGATTGTCAAAAACGATCAACACACACAGCCAAGCGAAGGAGCGACTATGAAGCGTTCGATCATGGGTCTTGCGGCAGCGGCTCTCATCACACTCAGCGGCGTTGCGAACGCCGAGGTCCGCCTCCAGGGCGCCGGCGCCACGTTCCCGGCCCCGTACTACGGCCGGCTCGTCGCCGAGTTCCAGAAGCTCCACCCCGACGTCAAGATCGACTACCAGTCGATCGGCTCCGGCGGCGGCATCAAGGGCATCACCGATGCGACCGTCGACTTCGCGGGCTCCGATGCCCCGATGAACAAGAAGGAACTCGACGCCTGCGGTGCCGCCAACATCGTCCAGATTCCCTCGTGCGCCGGCGGCGTGGTCCCCGCGTACAATATCCCCGGCGTCACCGCCGAGCTGAAGTTCACCGGTGAAGTCCTCGCCGAGATCTACCTCGGCACGATCAGCAAGTGGAACGATCCGAAGATCACAGCGCTCAACGCCGGCGTGACGCTTCCCAACCTGGCCATCACCCCCGCCTGGCGCACCGATGGCTCCGGCACCACCTACGTCTGGACCAACTACCTGACGACCCAGAGCGAGACGTTCAAGACCACCGTCGGCGCCGGCAAGCAGGTCAAGTGGCCCACCGGCCAGGGCGGCAAGGGCAGCGAAGGCGTCGCCCAGATTCTTCAGCTCACCCCCGGCTCGATCGGCTACATCGAAGAGAATTACGCCGACAAGAACAACATCGCTTACGGCTCGGTCAAGAACAAAGCCGGCAAGTTCATCAAGGCTTCGCCGGAGGCTGTCTCCGCCGCCGGTGAAGGTGCCGTCAAGGACCTGACCGGCGCGGTGCTCGCCGCGAACCTCTGGAACCAGGACGGCGAAAAGGCTTACCCCATCGCCTCGTTCACCTACCTGATCGTCTACAAGGATCTCAAGAACGTCAAAGGCACCGACAAGGCTCAGGCCCTCGTCGATTTCCTCACCTGGGCCACGCACGACGGCCAGAAGTTCGCCACCGAACTCGACTACGCCCCGCTGGCTCCGGCCGTGGTCGCGAAGGTCGATGCCGCTCTGGGCATGCTGACCAGCGAAGGCCAGCCCATCAAGGCCAAGAACTAAGACCTAATCGGCATCACTCTTGAGCGGCGGGAATCCGCCCGTCGCTCAAGGGCCGCCGATCCACAAGACTCTTTGGGTGGCTGCCTCCCATGACCCAGATCAGCACCACCGCCGTCACCACAGGGCCGCGCTTCATCAGGAAGCAGCGGCCCTTGGTGCGCTCCGGCAAGAAGCTCGGCGCCGACGCCGTGCTGTGGATCCTCACGCACGCGGCGGCGATCACCGTGATCCTCATGGTCGTCGCGCTCGTCGGCGTCCTCGCCTACGCCGCGATGCCCAGCATCAAAACCTTTGGCGCCAGGTTCCTCATCTCCAGCGACTGGCGGCCCAACGAAATCCCCGAGCTCGACGCCGCCGGTCACATCCAGATCGTCGACGGTGAAACCCTCATGTCGCCTCCGGCGTTCGGCGCACTGCCGGTGATCTACGGCACGGGCGTCAGCGCCATCATCTCACTGCTGTTCGCCGTCCCCCTCAGCTTCGGAGCCGCACTTTTTCTTGTGCGCATCGCCGCGAAGAAATGGATCGGCCCCGTCTCGCTGCTCGTCGAGTTCCTCGCCGCGATCCCGTCCATCGCGTACGGCCTTTGGGGCCTCTTCGTCCTCGCGCCGCTCCTGCAAAAGAATATCGAACCGGCCCTGCGATCCATGCTCGAATGGGTCCCGGGCCTCGGCTGGCTCTTCCACGAAACCGTCATCGTCAACGGCAAAACGATCGTCCGCGACATCCCGCTCGTCGGTCGCGACATGCTCTGCGGCGGGCTCGTCCTGGCCATCATGATCCTGCCCATCATCACGGCGATCAGCCGCGATGTCCTCCGCTCCGTTCCCCGCGCACAAATTGAAGGCACGCTCGCGCTGGGCGCAACGTGGTGGCAGAGCTCGTGGGAAATGCTCCGCTACAGCAAGTCGGGCCTCGTCGGCGCCGTGATGCTCGGCCTGGCCCGCGCCGCCGGCGAGACGATGGCCATCACCATGGTCATCGGCAACAACAGCCAGATCCGCGCCTCGATCTTCGCCCCGGCTCAGACGATGTCCAGTCTGCTCGCCAACGAATTCTCCGAAGCCAGCACCGAACTCCACCGCGCCGCCCTGACCGAGGTCGCGCTGATCCTCCTCGTCATGTCACTCGCCTTCAACCTCCTGGCCCGCTGGCTGATCGTCGGCCGCGGCTCAGCGGCGAAAGGGCACTGAAAATATGCAGGCGCAACTCCACTCCAATCTGATCCAGCCCGGCGCCCGCCGCAACCGCGGCAAGACCATCGCCGCGCCCATCAGCGCCATCATGCACGCCGCATGCATCGCCTTCACCGCAATGATCCTGATCCTGCTCGTGCTCGTCACCGGCTACCTGCTCTACCTCGGCGCGTCCTCGATCAGCCTCGCCTTCTTCACCGAGACGCCCAAGGCCCGCGGAATGGAAGGCTACCCCGGCGGCATGGCGCACGCGCTCGTCGGCACCGGAATCCTCATCGCGCTCGCCAGCGTCGTCGGCATCCCCATCGGCATGCTCGCCGGAATCTTCCTCTCCGAATACGGCGCGGATTCCTGGCTCGCCTCGCCGACGCGTTTCATCGCCGATGTCCTGGCCGGCGTCCCCTCCATCGTCGTCGGCATCCTCGGCTACGAACTCGTCGTCGTCCCGATCGGCCATTACAACGGTTACGCCGGCGCCCTCGCCCTCGCCTTCATCATGATCCCGATCGTCGCGCGAACCACCGAAGAGATGCTCAAGCTCGTGCCGCACAGCTACCGCGAAGCGTCCATCGCGCTGGGCGCCAGCAAGGCCCGCACGATCCTCAAGGTCGTCGTCCCCGCCGCGACCGGGAGCCTCATCACCGGCATCATGCTCTCGCTGGCGCGCGTCGCCGGTGAGACCGCTCCGCTGCTCTTCACCGCACTCGGCAGCCGTCTGCTGACGACCGATCCCTCGCAGCCGCTGCCCTCGCTGACCGTGCAGATCTTCTCCTACGCCACCGGGCCCTATGTCGAAGAGCGGAAGCTCGCGTGGGCCGGAATCCTCGTTCTCATCGCCCTGATCTTTGTGCTCAACCTGGTGGTCCGTTTCGTCGCCCGACCCAAAGCCGGCGCAGCCTAACAAGAGGTGAGAGGTGATCCCATGCCCGATACAATCCCACGCAACACGATCCCCACGAGGCCCGTCGAGATGCAAGTGACCGCAACCAACACAGCACGGCCGACCGCCACGAGCCAGCCGCCCTCGGCCAGCGCACCGCGCGTCACCGACACCCACGCCGCTCTGGCCAACGAGACGGCGACACTGAGCATCCGCGACTTCTGCCTCAGCTACGGCAAGAAGCAGGTGCTCCACGGTGTCAACATGATCGTGCCCAAAGGCAAGGTCACCGCCCTCATCGGCCCCTCCGGCTGCGGTAAATCCACGCTCCTCCGATCCGTCAACCGACTCAACGATCTCGTCGAGGGCGTCCGCATCACCGGCTCCATGCACTTCAACGACCAGGACATCTACGGCCGCGACATCGATGTCATCGAGCTGCGCAAGTGCCTGGGCATGGTGTTCCAGAAGTCCAATCCGTTCCCGATGAGCATCTACGAAAACGTCGTCTACTCGCTGCGCATCGACGGTGTCCGCGATCGGGCCATGCTCGATGAGGTCTGCGAGCGGAGCCTGCGCGGCGCCGCGTTGTGGGACGAGGTGAAAGACCGCCTGCACGAAAGTGCGCTGGGCATGTCCGGCGGTCAGCAGCAGCGGCTGTGCATCGCCCGCGCCATCGCCGCCGAGCCCGAGGTGCTGCTGATGGACGAGCCCTGCTCCGCGCTGGACCCGATCGCGACCGGCAAGGTCGAGGATCTGATCTACGAATTGAAGGGCCGCTACACGATCATGATCGTCACGCACAACATGCAGCAGGCGACGCGCACCAGCGATTACACCGCGTTCATGTACATGGGCCGCCTCATCGAATACGGCCCGACGAGCGACATCTTCCAGCGGCCGCACGTCAAGGAAACCGAGGACTACGTGACGGGGCGGTTCGGTTAAACGCGATTGAAACACGAAAGCCCAGGGCGGCGGTAGCCGCCCGGCTATTTGAGACAGAACCATGACGATCCACCTGCAACGCAAGATCGAAACGATCCGCCAGATGCTCGGCAACCTCGCGCAGGAGGTCGAGACCTCCGTCCGCCGCGCCGTCGCCGCCGTCGAGAACCACGACGCCGAAGCCGCACAGCGCATCATCGACGACGATGACCACATCGATCAGATGGAAATCGACCTCGAAGAGGAGTGCCTCAAAGCCCTCGCCCTCGAGCAGCCCGTCGCACACGACCTGCGCTTCGTTGTCGCCGTCCTCAAGGTCAACAACGATCTCGAGCGCATCGCCGACATGGCGGTAAACCTCGCCGTGCAGGCCCGCTTCCTGGCCGAGGCGCCCCCGGTGAATCTCCGCGAGTTCGTCGATGGCATGACCGAGAGCGTCCAGCGCATGCTCGCCGAGTCGCTCGACTCACTGCTTGCCCTCGACCCCGTCAAGGCCGAACGCGTCCGAATCGCCGACGACCGCATCGACGCGATGCACCGCCGCATGTACCAGCAGGTTGAGACGGCCATGATCGAGAATCCGCACCAGATCCCGCAGCTCATGCACATCCTGAACATCTCCAAGAACCTCGAACGCATCGGCGACCTCGCGACGAACATCGCCGAGGACGTCGTCTACATGGTCCGCGGCGACATCATCCGCCACAGCCCAAAACCCCTGGCGAGGATCTGAGGAAAGGGTTCGGGGTTCAGGGTTCAGGATCGGAGGGGAAGAGGATCAATCGGCGCGGCAGTCGTTTTCCGTGCTTTTCCTGAACCCTGAACCCCGAACCCTCATTTGTGAGCCGCGTGTGCCATATTCGTGATATTTGCATCTTGAGTGCCCGCCCGTACAATCCCCGCAACACTTTTTCCCCCAGTTAACGGGCGGCACATGTTCAATCTCCTGCCTCGTGATACGGTCTTCTACGACCTTTTTGAGAAGCAGTCCCGGCACGCCATCGCGGCGGCCCACCACCTCCGCGACCTGGCCACCAGCTTCCCGCACGTCGAGGGCGTGATCCAGAAAATCCGCGCATCGGAACACGACGCCGATGAACTCGCCCACGCCGCCCTCAATCGCCTCGACCAGACCTTCATCACCCCCTTCGACCGCGAAGACATCCACGAACTCGTCGGCGGGCTCGACGACATCGTCGACACCATCGACGCCCTCGCCAAACGCTTCATGCTCTACCACGTCCAGACCATGGAGCCCCAGTTCATCGAGCAGACCGAGGTCCTCATCAAGGCCACCGAGGCCCTCAGCGAGGCCGTCTTCAAGCTCCGCAAGAGCCGCAAGCTCTCGGACCTCTCCGCGTCGCTCATCGAGATCCACCGCCTCGAAAACGTCGGCGACGACAACAACCACGCCGCCATGAGCCAGCTCTTCGACGGCCGCACCGGACCGCTCGAAGTCATGAAGTGGAAAGAGCTCTACGACCTTGTCGAGACCGCCATCGACAACTGCGAAGACGTGGGCAACACGCTCGAGCGCATCGTCCTGAAGAACGGCTAAGCCGCCCCGACCCGACGAGTGCCGACCATGATGCTCACCTCATTTCTCGCCGAGGCCGCCGCCGCCCCCGATGCACCGATCACCACGCGGATGCTCGCGCTCGTCTGCGTCATCATCGCCGTCGCGCTCGTCTTCGACTTCATCAACGGCTTCCACGACGCCGCCAATTCCATCGCCACCATCGTCTCGACCCGCGTCCTGACCCCCGGCCAGGCCGTCGTCTGGGCCGCGTTCTTCAATTTCGTCGCCGTCTTCATGTTCGGCACCGGCGTCGCCTCGACGATCGGCAAGGGACTCATCGACATCACGCAGGTCGATGTCTACGTCGTCTTCGCCGGACTGCTCGGAGCCATCGTGTGGAACATCATCACCTGGCTCCTCGCGCTGCCGACCAGCTCGTCGCACGCCCTCATCAGCGGCTACGCCGGTGCCGCCATCGCCAAGGCCGGCCTCAGCGCCGTCATCCCCTCCGGCTGGGTCCCCGTCCTGCTCTACATCGTCCTCTCGCCGCTCATCGGGTTCATCCTCGGCGCGCTGAACATGATCATCACTTCCTGGATCTTCCGCCGCTCCACGCCGCACCGCGTCGATAAGCTTTTCCGCCGCCTCCAGCTCGTCTCCGCCGCC
The DNA here is from genome assembly GCA_043788485.1 of Planctomycetota bacterium. Lineage (GTDB taxonomy): Bacteria > Planctomycetota > Phycisphaerae > Phycisphaerales > Zrk34 > JAYVTU01. The sequence continues at coordinate 616 of JAYVTU010000162.1, read as the reverse complement.
GTCTTCAGCCTCGGCCACGGCACCAACGACGCGCAGAAAACCATGGGCATCATCGTCGCACTCCTCGCCGCCGCGAAGCTCAACTCCTGGGCGCACTGGGGCGCGATCCCCGATGTCATGGGCATCCATCACGAATACGGCTGGCCCATCGTCCTCAGCTGCGGTGCCGCCATCGCGCTCGGCACCATGTTCGGCGGGTGGCGCATCGTCAAGACCATGGGCTCGGGCATCACACGCCTCCAGCCCGTCGGCGGGTTCTGCGCCGAATCCGCCGCCGCAATGACCATCATCGCAGCCACCGTCGGCCACGTCCCCATCTCCACCACCCACGCCATCACCGGCGCCATCCTCGGCGTCGGCACCACCAAGAACGTCCGCTCCGTCCGATGGATCTGGGGACAGCGCATCATCATGGCCTGGATCCTCACGCTCCCGTGCTCAGCCTTCATCGCCGCCATCACCTACATCTTCATCCACCTCGTCATCCAGCCGCTGATCGGTAGCTGATCCGAGCCTCCGCCGCATGCGGCTTAGAAGCTGTTTCAAAACCCTCACGACGTGTCTCGGAGTTTTCGGCAGCAGATGAGCGCGGCGGCCAGGTCGTGGAAGGCTTGGA
>JAYVTU010000161.1:0-19132 GCA_043788485.1 Planctomycetota bacterium | reverse complement strand
GATCGTGATTACTCGACGCGCTCGACCGTTGAGGCCCTATTCCAAGCCATCTATCCGAATGGCGATAGCGGGCGCGCGGGCACTAATCACGATCCGTATTAGCCCCACATGAGCAAGACACCTCCACCTCCACCGCCGCCAACCGCGCCTGCTGTATTCACAGCAGCAGTCGCGCCGACGGCCTCCTCCAAGCGAGTCATCGAGCCCATGACGCCGAGGAAGATCGCACCACGCGTGATCCTCTCGGCGATCGAGGGGTTCGGCAAGACGACCTTCGGCGCTTTCGCGCCGTCGCCGCTGATCCTCATGTCTCGCGGCGAGACCGGGTACGAGACCCTGCTCTCCGCGGGCCGTGTCCCCGCCGTGCCCGCCTACCGCGTTGATGGCTGGGCCGAGACCATGAGCTGGGTCACGGACCTCACCGCCGATCCGCAGGGCATCCAGACGCTGGTGCTCGACTGCATCGACGGCTTCGAGCACCTCTGCCACGAGCACGTTTGCAACTCCAAGTACGGCGGCGACTGGGGCGACCGTGGGTTCCTCAACTTCCGCCGCGGCTACGAGACATCCATGTCGGACTTCCTGCAGTTGCTATTCCAGCTGGAGCGGTTGAGTGACAGGGGCGTGACGACGGTGCTGCTGTGCCACGCCGAGAAGGCGACGTTCAAGAACCCGATGGGCAGCGACTTCGACCGCTACGTCGGCGGCGTCAACCAGGCGCACACCTGGCCGGCTCTGCGGGCGTGGGCCGACGTGCTGCTGTTCGGCACGTTCAAGACGATCGTCGACAAGGATAAGGGCATCGGCGGCACCGATCGCCTCGTCTACACCGAACGCCGCGATGCCTTCGACGCCAAGAACCGCTTCGGCATGCCGCCGGAAATCCCGCTGCTCAAGGACCCCGCCGGTATGTGGTCGTCCATCTCCAAACACTTCACGAAAGGCTGATCCCCATGCAACCCGGAACCTACAACGCGCTCATCCAACCCGAGAAGACCCGTTTCGCCAAGGCCAAGACCGGCACGCCGCAGATGGCCGTGTCGATGAGGCTCGTCCACTTCCTGCAGGGCGGCGGCTGGGTGCCGCTGTCGCCGGCGATGGAGCGGACGCTCTACATCACCTGCTCCGAATCGGCTTGGCAATACGCCGAGGCCAAGCTCGGCGCGATGGGCTTCAACGGCAACTTCCACGCCCCCGACTTCTCCGACAAGGCGAAGACCGAGGGCGTGCAGGTCATCTGCAAGGCCGGCACCAAACCTGACGGTTCGGCTCGCGAAGACTGGGAGCTGGCCAGCTGGGGCGATGTCGGCGACGTGGACAGCGGATTGGCCGATGTCTTCACGGCCAAGTGGAAGAACAAGTCGGCTGCGGCCACGGATGTCGGCGGCGAGACCAAGGCCAGCTGCCTCGCCGCCGCCCGCGCGACGCACATGAAGCCCGGCAAGGCCACCACCGAAGACCAGCTCAACGAGATCGTCTTCAAGGCGATCGCCAAGATCGGCAAGCCTGAGGGCTTGTTCACCGCCGCGGACTGGCAGATGGTCAAAGACAGCGTCGAAATCCCTTTCTGATCCTTTGATTCCCTCCGTCTCACGCCGCAGAAATGCGGCGTGGGATTTTCCCCTCTGGAGTCGCCGATGAATTTTGTGGGCATTGATCCCGGCATGCACGGCGCGGTCGGCGCGCTGGCGATCGACGGGGCTCCCTTGTTCATCCGCGACTCGCCGATCGGGCTCGACGGCAAGTACCAGCGTGACACCATCCTCTACATCGTCGACAAGATCAGGCGACTTGAGCCACGCACCGTAGCCATCGAGCTCGTCGGTGGCATGCCCACAGACGGCGGGCACAGGGCCTTTAAATTCGGCGTCGGTGTCGAGGTGTGGCGGATGGCGATGGCGGCGGCGGGCATCGTGTTCAGCGAGGTGGCGCCCAACAAGTGGAAGCATCACCTCGGACTTACGGGTTACTGCACCCGCGTTGAACGCAAGAACGCGTCGCTGCGGCTGGCCCGCAAACTGTTCCCCTCTGCAGAATCGGAGCTCAAGCGGGCGATGGATGACGGCAGGGCGGAGGCCCTTCTGATCGCCCATTACTTGCGGGTGACGTCGGTCGACGGCATGCGGTTCATTGTCGCCGACAAGGGGAAGGAATCCCCCGAGGCGATGGCCTTGATGTTCGGTCGGCCACGCAGGCCAAAGGGATTTGGCTTCTAATATCTAAAGCGAGAACCGGTGATGAGCCTGATCGACGAAGTCATCAAGGGGCACGAGCGCGGGTGGTCGTTCACTCCGCTCAACGGCAAGGTGCCGCTCAACAGGGGCTGGCAGGCTGCCGCGCGCGAAAGCCTCGACGAAGCCAGCCAATGGGCGGCATCGGGCAACGTGGGCCTGCGCACGGGGTCGGCGTCGGGTGTTGTCGTGATCGACGTCGACGACGTCAAGGCCCTCACGTTTGATCTGCCACGCACGGTGATCGTCGCCACGGGCGGTGGCGGCACGCATCACTACTACCGCGTGCCCGATGGGCTGGAGATCGGCAACCACGAGAAGCGGTGGGGCTTGCCCAAGGGCGTCAATGTCCGCGGCGACGGCGGGCAGGTCGTGTTCGTTGGCTCCAAGCACCCCGACACCGGCAAAACCTACGAGTGGCTTACCGCTCACTCCCCCGACGAGGTCGAGTTGGCGGCGTTCCCGCTGGAACTGTTTTCGGCAAAGGCCCCCGCCGCGAAGGTCGCGCCATTGCCTCCGCCGCCCAAAAAGCATGTGGTAGTTGACGGTGCTTCCCCGGTTAAGCGGGCGGCGGCTTATCTGCAGCACCTTGCCCCGGCGGTCTCGGGGCAGGGCGGTCATGTCGCCACGTTCCGCGCCGCCTGTGAGTGCATCCGCTTCGGCCTTTCCGACAGCGAGGCCCGCTACCTGCTCGATGGCTACAACCAGCGGTGCGATCCGCCGTGGTCTGCGCACGAGCTCGACCACAAGATCGCCGAGGCTCGCAAGGAAGTCGGCGGCGACGCGGGCAAGAGGCTGACGGAGCGAGAGGCCCCGCCGGCTACAAAACCCATTGTGCGGCCCAGCCCCGCGAGTTACGCGCCGCTGACGCCGGTGCAGGTTTATGTGCCCGGCAACTACGTCGACGAGACTGGCCAGCCGTTCCAGGTCAGCAACGCGAGGTTCGTCGACCAGGTTGGCCGCTCGCTCCCTGCGGGCATGCTCTACACGCGGTGCGGAGTTGTCGGCGAGCTGGTGGGCGAAAAGGGCTCGATGGAATTCAGCGGTTCGTCGGACAGCTCGATGCGCGTTCTGATCGACCGCGTGATGCAGCTGCACGAGCCGCTCATGTTCAAGGGCAAGCCGTCGGGACAGACTGAATTCGTGCCATGCTCGCGTGACATGGCCAGCTTAGTGCTGGGCAACCTGTCGCGAGCGAACGGCATCCGCCCCATCAACCGCATCACCGGGTACCCGGTCTTCAACTACCGCTGGGCGATCGCGCAGCCGGGCTGGAACGAGGGCGGGCTCTACTTCGACGAGTCCGCCGAGCTGGCCAATCTCGAACCGGAAAACGACGTCGAGACGATCGTTTCCACGCTCGACGACCTGGTGGTGGACTTCCCCTTCAAGGGCCAGTCGGATCGAGAGAATTTCTTCGGCCTGCTGCTGACGCCGCTGGTCGAGCCGGCGCTGGAATCCAACAGGCCGCTGCATCTGGTGATGTCATCGCTTGAGCGCACGGGCAAGACGAAACTGATCGAGGATGTCTTCGGCGGCGTTCTGCTGGGCGGGCCGCTGGGTGCGATGCAGCTCGGAAATGACGAGGCCGAGCACGACAAGCGGATCGTGTCGCTGCTCAAGAGCGGCCGGTCGCTGGTGCATCTGGACAACCTGAAACACTTCGTCGACTCCGCGCCGCTGGCGTCGCTGTTCACCGGAAGCCGCTACCGTGGCCGGCTGCTGGGCTCCAGCAATGATTTCGAGGCCGACAACAATATGACCGTCGTCGGCAGCGGCAACAACGTGCAGGCGACAGGCGAAATTGCCAAGCGGATCGTGCTGATCGAGCTGCAGCCCACGTCCGACTCGCCCGAGACGCGCGAGGACTTCCAGCACCACGACATCCGCTCCTACGTGCGGCAGAACCGACGCAGGGTGCTCGCGTGCCTGCTGGGCATGGTGCAGAACTGGCGAGCCGCCGGCGGCATGAAAGGCAAGCACACATTTGGCGGCTTTGAGGCGTGGGCCGGTGCTATCGGCGGCATCCTCACGCATCACGGCTACACGCGGTGGATGTGCAACCGCGTCGACTGGGCGGAGCGGGCCAATCCCGATCTGGTCGACCTGCGGGCACTGGTGACGGCGTGGCACGACACCCACGCCGGGAGATCGGTGTCGGCCCGCGACGTGATGGCGATGGCCCGCGGCATGGACCTGTTCATGGGCACATTGAGCCAGCCGACCGATCACGGGCAGCTGCTCTCGTTCACGCGGTGCGTTCTGAGGCGGTTCGTCAATCAGCCCGTCGGCGGCCTCTGCATCCGCATGGCCAGCAGCGGCAGCAACACCAAATACCACGTCGAGCCCCACAAATGATTCCCACGCCCTGCATGCCCACCGGCGTCCCGGCGCCGTACCTGATGACCGCCGACGAGCTGCTGCGGTTCCTCCGCGTCGACGAGCAGGACCTGCGGTTCCCCGAAAAATTCGTGGAGAACGCCAGGAAAAAATACGGGCTGCGCGCCGTCCAGGTGGGCCGGTGCGTTTACTTCAAGCTCGACGATGTCCTGAAATACCTTGAGCTGCAGCAGGAGCGAAACCCCAGGTGATTATTTGTGGCAATTTTGTGGCAAATCCACGCTGGAAACGGTGTTCGGATCGGGGTTCGCGAATATGTTCCATGTCTCTCCAAAATCCGCCGGTATCGGCGTTTGCGATGTGGTAGTTGTCCTGGCCGGCTCCTGAGCATTGGCCTCCGAAGCCGAAGGTTGCAGGTTCGAGCCCTGCCGCGGATATTGCCGATTGGTTTCAAGAAAAAGGCGACGGACCTGTGGGTCCGTCGCCTCTTTGATTCTGGGGTGTGTGACTTGTCGCTCAGGGTGTCGCGGCCTGGGCTTTGGCGGCGTTGATGAGAGCCGGGAGGGTGTAACCCTGGGCGGCGATGGAATTGACGTTGAGCATGACGCTGTAGTTGTTGGACAGGGAGGTGACGGCCTCATCGAAGCCGTAGTGGATCTGCGGCCAGGTGAGCGGGCCGCTGTTGGCGGTCAGGGCCTGCTGGGAGAGGGTCCACCACGGGGCGCTCTCGTCCCAGGTCTGGTGAGCGCCGCCCCAGATGACGATGCCGTCGGCGAGCGGGCGGACCGTGTCGAGCTGGAGCTTCCAGTAATCGGTGGGCAGGTAGGTGTCGGTCAGCGGCGGGGCGGCGCTGGTGTGGTACTGGGGCAGAAGGTGCGGGTAGCAGGGCTTGCCGTAGATTCGGGCCTGCTGCATGTTGCCGATAGCGAAGTTGACCCAGCCGGCCTGGTCGGCGTAGAAGGTGTAGAGCGAAGGGAAGATGTAGTCGACCTTGGCGGCGACCTCCTTGAGCAATTCGTTCTTCTTGGTCCAGTAGTCGTAGTCTGTAAATCCGACGCCGCGTTTCTTCTGCTGATCGAGGTAGACCTTGCCGCCGGGCATGTAGTCGGGCTGGGGTGCGAAGTAGTTGCGGAGGGGCAGTGACGCATAGAAGCCGAATTTCACATTGGGGTTGGCAGCGCGAACGGTGTCGCAGATGAGGCAGAGTTTGCGGACGGTGTCCGGCATGGCCGTCAGGGTCGTCGCCCAGACCTCGATGTCGATGGCGACGGGCTGATCGGTGGGCCAGGTCGCCGCGCGGGCGGCGATCTGTGCGACGTCGGGCTCCGTGCGATCCTCACCGGGGAGCCAGATCTCGCTGGAGTAGGCAATCTTGACGGGCTTGAGGCCGGCGAGGGGGTAGCTGGGCTTGGCTTCGTAGAGCGTGCCGTCCAGGAGCGGGCAGAGCGTGTTGCTGCCGGTGTAACCGATGGGGTTGCTCAGGGAATCGAAGCCGGTGGTGACGCCGGTGGCGTTGATGAGACGGACCTGCTCGCCGGTCATTTTGGCCCGGCGCATCGGCCAACCACTGGTCATGAACCAGGAGGTATACCAAGTCGTGTTGGGGACGATGACGTTGGCGTCGGCCCACTGGGCCTGGCTTGAGGAGGGCCAGTTGTGGACGTAGACCTTGACACCCTGCGCCTTGATCTTCTGGATGAAGGCGTAGCCGGGGTGCCACAGGGGGAAGGCGGTGCCGTTGTCGAATGCGATGCTCATGCCCGCGGCGATGAGCGGCACGACGCTCGCATCGGCCCGGTTCTGCCAGCTCGTGCCGCCGATCGCGTAGCCGAACAGCTGGCCGCTGTCGGTCAGGACCTTGCCATCCCGGTCGCCGGGAACCGCGGCGCCGACGACGTTGCCGTCCATGTCCAGCGCGATGAGGTTGTCGCCGGTGACGCCGACCTGCACGCCGTTCTTGTCAACGATCTTGTTGTTGGCGGTCGTCAGCAACGCGATGAAGTTCGGGTCCTTGTAGAGGTTGCCCATGTAGGCGATGACCTCAACGGGCTCGCCGTTGGTGCGCGTGCCCTGGACGACGGGCTGCCACGCTTCGACGAAACCGTCGGTCAGCCAGGTCAGGCCCGCCGTCTGAGATTCGAGATAGGCATCGAAGTCCGCGGTCTCTCCGTTGTTCGTGCCGAACGGCAGGTGCAGCTCCACGCGCCGCGCTCCCCAATTCAGCGAGGTCATCACCTGCGCATCGATGAAGCCCGACCAGCCGGCGGCCTTGATGTTCCAGCCGACGTGGCGATCGGTCTCGCTCGTCGAGCTGCCGCCGATCGTGTAGCTGGCGATCACCTTCTGCGTGTACCACGCATCGGTGCCGGCGGTCTGGGCGGACAGCGGTGATGCGGAGGCCAACATCACGGCCGCGCACGCGGCGAAGAGGAAGCGGCTGAGCATTCTCGTGTTCCTTTGTTTCTCGGGCTTTTGGGGCGTATCCGAGGAGCGCATCGGGATCGATGCACGCGCCGGTTCAGGGAGCGAAGGGAAATAGTTCAGTCGCTTCGAGGGCCAGCGACCGTGTCCTTTCCTTTCCTCTTCCTTGAGGGTTGTGGGCAGCGAGCTGATGTCTTTGGGAGACGATCGACGCTCGCATCGAGTCTTGACAATCCGCGTTCCGTTGCAGTCGCGGGCTTCGCGACGCATCGGTCAATGGATTGCAATCAAGACGGGGGTGAACACTGTTTGTCGTGTTCGAGACGGTATCTCGAGCCGAGCCATCACCGTGCGCTAATCTCTACGACGCGGAAGGTTATCGGTACCCTGCTGATTAATCAATCCTTATTTTCCCCTATTCACCCGGAACTGACACACGAATATCGGACCGGCCACGCCGAGGTCATGCCACATGCGGCATTGATGTGTGTACGTATGGTCTTAAGCCATTATAGTAAAGTGCCTTATGACAAAAATTGCTAGCGACGAAATGGGCTGTGGGCAGGTCATCGTAAGCATCGATCGGCGTAAGAAATCTTTATTTTATCGCGGTCATTCTTTCGCAGTGAGCCGTAGCGTGATGCTTTTCTGCGCACGATAAATCGTAGCTTCGACGGGTCCGCCTGACGTCTGATACGCCTTCTGCAGTGAATCGAAATCACCCACATCATTCCCCGCCCATTTCAGCACCACATCGCGAGACACTAATCCCGCCTTCGCCGCCGCGGATCCCGTCGGCACGTCGAGCAGCAGAACGCCACGCGCATCCGCGCCGATTCCCACCGACGACCGCTCATCAAGCCCGCCGAGCTTTTTCACTTTCGCGCCCATCCACTCCATCACCGGTTCCGCGCGCTCCGCCGCGACCGGCGCCGCGCCGCCGGTCGGCAACTCCGGCGTCCGCGCCTGACTGCGCAGCCGCGCGCTCGTCACTCCAAACTCATCCATCGCAAAATTCACAAACCCCAGCGACAGCGCCGGTGAACCTTCCTTCACGCGATAATCACCGCGCGATGCATCGACGAACATCGCATCGCCCGTCAACGAGTGCTCATCGCGCCCCGACCCCGTGTTCGTCCACGCCTCCGCCTTCTCCTTCTTCGCATCGTGCAACAGATTGTTGTTCACCTCATCGCCCCACGGAGCCTTGAGCCCGATCGGTGCATAGCCGCGGAACACGATGTTCCTGCGGAACACATCGTGGCTGTGCGGAAACCACACGTGCGGGTGAAACGTGTTGCTGACCATGATGTTGTTCTCGACGACGCGGTAGAACCCCTCGCGGTTCTTGAGCCCGCCGTTGAGGCAGAGATTGTTGTAGATGTGGTAGTTCGTCGAGCCGTCGTCCAGGTCGATGTCCCATCCGTGATCGCAGCGCCAGCGCGAATTGCGCAGCGTCACCGTCTTGACCGCGTCGAGCTTCACCAGCGCAATGTCCGCCGCGGTGCGCTTCGCCATCTCGGCGTAATTCGGGACCCAGAAGCGATCCCGGCCCCAGCTGTTGAACGAGCCGTGGTCCCCGGTCTCTTTCACCGTGTCGAACACATCGCAGAACTCGACGATGTGCCCGCCGAAGCAACCATCGCCGATGTTGATCCCCGCCCGCGGCGTGTCGTAGATGCTGCAGTGACTGACCGTGATCGAATCGGCAATATCAATCTGCACTCCGGTCGTCTGCTTCTCGATCCGCCCCACGCGCGTGATCAGGCAGTCACGCACCGCGCAATCCGCCGGATAATCCGCCGTCTTCGGCCCAGGCGTCCTGTCGATCTTCTCCAGCTCCAGCGACTGGTGATACTCAAAGAGCGGTGAGCGCACCGCCCCGATGTCGCCGACGAAACACACCCCGCTCGCCCCGACCTCCGCGATCTTGCAGCCGGTCACCGAGAGACGCCGGTCATATTTGTTGACAAACACCGCGTTCCCGCCAAGATTCACGAGGTCCGTATCAACGATTTTGCAATCCTCCGCCCCTTCAAAATAAACCGCGCCGCCGCGGTAGATCGCCCAGTCGCTGCGCAGCAGCGGTTCATCGGTCGCCATGAACGTCCGCGCCGTCTGCGTCAGCGTCACGCCGCGCAGCGTGATGAACCTCACCGGCTTCTCCCGTGTCCCGCGAAACTCGATCAGACTCTTGATCCCCGCCGCGACGAAATTCGCCTTGCTCACATCCATGCCCGTCGGCGGCATGAAGTAGAGCGTGCCATCCTTGTGATCGAGATACCACTCGCCGGGGGCATCGAGCTCCTCAAAAATATTCTCCACGAAGCGCACGCTCTTGTGCATCCCCATGCGCCGGTTGTTCTGGTATCCGCCCTTGAGATCGAGTGCGCCGCCATCCTTGACGCCGGTGATGACGTAGTGGAAATCGCCCCATTCGTGGGCGTGCAGTGCATGAACGAAACCGCCGACGGGATTGGCCCACTTCTTGACGCGTTCCGGGCTGATGCAGTCCGCCGCCGAGCCGTTGTAATGCTTCGCGTTGGCGTCGTAGTTGGGATAACGCGCGAGCACCTGCATCTTGCCATCAACAAAGAGCTGATCGAAATCGAGCTTGCCTTCCTTCACGCCCGGCACCGTCGCGTGCAGGATGCCATTCTTGAACGGTTCCCACTTCAGTTGCAGCGGTGTCCCGCCGCTGATCGTTACCTGTGCCCCAGGCGCCGCCGTCCACTTCACCGGCGCCTTCTCACCGCCCGAATCCTCCGGCCCGAGCACCAGCGGCTCACTCAGATAAAAAGTCCCCGCCATCAGCACGACCGACTTCGGGCCGTCCGCCTTCACCGCCCGCACCGTATCGCGCGCCTTCGTCAACGTCGCCAGCGGTTTCTCCGCCGTCCCAGGGTGCGCGTCACTACCCGTAGGTGAAACATACACCGCGGCCTCACCCGCCAAACAGCCGCCTGATGCGGTCAAGACTAGGGCGATCAAGGTGACGGGCAACATTCCGGCGTGGACGCGGAGCGAAGCGGTGGGAGTATTCATGGTCCAACCAATATACCGCTCCCGACGCCTGAGGCTTAGCGCTCCTCGTCCTCACGCCGCCCGCCGCCCATTGACCAATCGCGGAGCGACGCCGATCACGATCAGCATCGCGATGAACAGCACGCCGCCCGACATCGCTGCGCTCGTCACCTCCGCCGGCATGTTGCGCTTCGCCTCGAACGACACCGTCATCTCGCTGTCGGGCTTCACCTGCAGCGGCCTCGTGAACTGCAGCACACGCCCGCGCGCCGGCAGGTTCACCGTCAGCGGCACCGCCAGACCGGCCGCGGCGTCCTGCGCGGCGATGATCCGCGCAGTGATCCGCTCCAGGTTCTCGCTGTCGAAGCGGTCCAACGAACTGATCTCGCGCTCGGCATCGGAGAGGCTGAATCGATCACCGGCGTCCTGCGCATCGGCAGTTCCGGGAGTCGCGGTCCCGCTGCCCGACTGCGGTCGCAGATACGCACGCCGGCTCTTGAGACCGACGATCGCCTGCTGCTGGCTCAAGCGGTGAAGCTGTACGCGGGCATCCTCGTTGAGCGCCGCATCGTTGAAGGAATAGTTGTACGCCGATTCCAGCGCCTGCTTCGCGTCCCACTGCCGGCCCTGCTGCGCCAGCTCGCGCCCGCGGTCCTGCAATCCGACCGCGATGCGGTTCTCGTCAGCCATGTTCTTGGCCAGTTCCGCCTGATAGCTCGCCGCGTTGTACAAACTGAATCGCGCGTTCTGCACGAGCTCGCGGTTGACGTTCATCGTCCCTTCAAAATGGGTGTACTTGAAATCCGCCGGAACGTAGAAGACCCACTCGACATCCTTCAGCGGCACATCGAACTGAGGCCCCTGGAAAATCTGCTGCGGCGTCGTCATCGGCGACATCGCGGGCAGTGCGTAGATGAACTCGACAGCCACCGGAAGTTCACCGGCACCCGACTGCGCTATCGGAATCGCCAGCCGGTCACCATCCAGCGACGGCGCGACCGCCCGGCGATTGACCATCAGCGCCCAGATCGAAGCGCCCATGGGCAGACGCACCGCCAAGTTCCGTTTCGCCCCGACGCGAAGGTCCATCTGCACGCTCGTGATGCTCCGGCCCTCTTCACTGACGACGGTCTGAATCGCCGTGCGCAGCACATCCGCCTCCAGCAGCGCCGCCGCATCATGACGCCGGGCCGCGAGCGTGAGTTGATACTCTGGCCGCGTCGTCGTGTACGTCAGGGCCGCATCGGAGAGATCGCCCGCGCCGAACTGCCGGTCGATATTGCGGGCATCGCCGCCCTGCAGCGTCGGGCCGACGCTTTGCGCGGTGATCTCCACCTGATCGGTCGTTCGGATCACGATGCTCCCGCGGTACAGGTCGCCGCCCGCCGCGATCACCGGCTCGATCGGCACCGCACCCGCGGCGAGGTTGAATTGCTTCTCGTAACGCACCGTCAGCGGATAGGGCCGATCGAACCATTTCTTGGCCAGCTCGATGTGCCACGTCCCCTTCGCCGCATCGACCTGCTTGACGCTGGCGATCTGCGGCCCGGTGATCGCGACGCCCATCGCGCCAGGTGGCAGCGTCAGATCGAGAACCTTCACGCCCGCGTTGGCCAAGTGATAGCGAAGCATGTGCGTGTGACGCACGAGCGCCTCGCTGACCTGCGCGACGTGCAGAAAATCAACCGTGATGCGAGGTTCGAGCACTTCCGTCGCGAGCGTCAATTTCCAGTCGGGCCGCAGAAGCCGCAGCGCCAGCGCGCCGGGAGTACCGATACCCATCTCCGCGGGATTCGCTTCGCTGACACCGTCGCGCTCGGCAATCGAAACGCGTACGCCGCGCTCCGCCGTCACGACGATGGTCCCGGTGTGCTTGATCGTGCCCGTCACCTGCACGCGCGGAAGCGGGATCTGCGGGGGCAGTTCGCTGACGGGCTGACTGAGCGCAAGCTTGAGCGTGACGGGGCCCAGCAGCTTGCGTTGGAAGTGAACCTGCACGACCCGCACGCCGCCCTCCAGTGTCTCGTCCCAGTGGCTGACCTCGGGGGCCGAGAGTGTGTCGATGTCGTACCCCGCGGGCAGGCGCAGTTCGGCGCCGAAGACGCCGGCCTTCGCCACGTCGAGCGTGAGTTCACCGCCGTAGATCAGCCGCTCATCGCTGACGCTGAACGTGCCGGTCTGCGCGCTGCGCAATTCGGGGCGGACCTCGAAGACCTTGAGCGTGACGAGATCGGTCGCCGAGTCGGCGCGGTAGGCGGATTGGACTTCCGGGGGTTTTGTTCCATCGGTGCGCTGCGGCATGAGCGCCGCGGCGGCGCGGGCGAAGTCCTGCGTGCTGATCGCCTGCGGGTGCGCATCGATCTGCAGATAGACGGCGGGGCTGGCGACGAGACCGATCGACCCGCGATGGCTCGAAGCGTCCACGGCGATCGGAACGCCGAGCGTCGCGCTCCAGGGTGTCGCGCCGCCGGCGACCTGTGTGACGAGCCGCAGGTCGTATTCTCCGGTGATGGGCTGGGCGAACCGTGCTTCGAGCAGGTGCGTCGCGGGATCGAAGCGCCACGCCCCGAGCAACGGCCCGGCGGCGGAGACGACCGTCATTCCCGCCGGCAGCTTGACGCGCATCTCGGATAGCTCGCCCTGCGCGATCTGCAGGTGCATGCGGTGCTGCGCGGTGGCCAGCGCGGTGTCGAGATAGAAAAGGCTCGTGACCTCGGCGAAGAAGACGGTCTTTTCGAGATGCGTCTGGCGGAGGCGCGGCTTCCAGTTGAACGCGATCTCCTCCCCGGGCGCGCCGATGGCCGAGGCGATCGTCGTGCCGTCCTGCTCGCGCTGCTCGAAGCGCGTCGCGCTCGGCGACTCGACCTGCAGGCCGGTGCTCGGCAGCGTGATGTCGGCGGAATTCGTCAGCGCCAGCGGCATTCGCACGGCGAAACGCTGGGCCAGATCCTCGCCGGGCACGCCGAGCGGCGCGAGGAACTGGATGTCGAGATCGTACGTCCCGCCGCGTTCCAGATGCACCACGTGCCAGCCGTCCTCTTCGACGAGATGCACATCCGCGGCGGGACGGGCCGGCGAGCTGAGAATCGCACCGGCCTCGGTGAGCTGGAACTTCAGCGGGTCCTTCGTCACGACGTGCAGCTTGTAGTTCACCCGCACGCTGTCCTTGTCGGCGATGAGATGGCACTCGGCAGAATCGAGAACAACGGTGTTATCGACGTTGACGTTGATGATGGGCGTCGTGCCGCAGCCTGAAGCCGTGAGCATCATGAGTGCGAGCAGCGCGGTCGTTGCGGTTGCGGCGGTTCCGGGGGCGGGGCGGATCATCGCGGCGTGACCGATCTTGCGACCGGTGTGAACGAGGGCCCAGGCAAGCAGAAGCACGGGGATCACCCACGTGAGCACGTGCCCGATGATCGCGGCGATGGGCAGCGACCACTGGCCGATGCGGATCACGTCGAACTCGCCGAGGCCGAAGAGGATCGCCGTCGCGCCCAGCGCGAGCAGCGGGACGCGGAGCTTGCGGATGAGCATGGCCAGGACCAGTGCGGCGAGCCCGGCGGCGGGGACGAGCACGGAGCCGGTGAACGTCGCGTGCTGACGCCAGGCGGGGACGATCGCCGCGTGGATCGTGACACCGTGCGCCGGATCGAAGCTCAGCGGCTGCGAGTAGGCGAGATGCGTCAGGTCATCGGGCGTCGAGAGCTGGCCGAGGAAGCCCGGTGCGTTGGCGGCAATGATGCCGGCGAGCGCCACGGCGAGCAGGATGAGCAGCTTCACCGTGGGCACGATCGCCGCACGGTTGATCAGCGCGGCAAGCGTAACGATGCCCGCAGCCCCGGCGGCTAGGAAGAGCCAGAGATAAGACGCGGTGAGCGTGTTGAACACGTTCTCCCACGCCGCGCCGACACGGCGAAGGATGAGCCAGAGATTGCCGTGGCGGGTATCGCGCTGCTCGGGTGTGAGGGCCGGTGTGCCCGCGGCATCGACGGGATGCACGGACCATTCGCGCGGCGTCGCCACGCTCCAGCTCGCGAACGTGGACCGCACATCGCTGCGCGGAGCCGCCAGATCGAGGTGACCGACCCAGCCCAGCGATCCGTGAGGCTGGGCGTATTGCAGGTCGAGCGTGGTCGGGTCATTCGGGTTGCGCTTGCGCGGCAGCGGGATCATCAGCAGCTTCTTCGCAGCGTCGAACGAGGAGATGACGCGCTGCCGCCGCTCGCCGGGCGTGCCTTCCTGGTCGATGAGTTCGGTGGACCAGACGGTCGCGCCGTCGGGCATGGAGAGCTCGAGGAACTGGCTGGTCGTGTTCTTGAGTTTGTAGCGGACGTGCGTGATGGACTCGGCGCGGCCGGCGTCGTCCACGGCGAGATCCGTGTGCGCCTGCATGAGTTCGACGACCGTCGGCGGCAGATCGCCGCGCGGGAGCGTGGCGACCTTGAGCGTGGCGCGGTGCGGGCTCTGCACGAACTTCCACGTGCGCAGCACCGGCGCCCCGAGCAGCAGCCGATAGTTCGCAGGCACCTCGTCGCGGCTGATCTCCAAGAGGCCCGTGCCCGCCGCATCGGTCGGCTCGACCTGCACGTTCAGGTGGCTGGTCATCGCGATGTAGCCGGTCTGCGTCTCGACGCCGACGCACTCGACCGCTCCGACGAGCAGCGCCGCACCCTCGCCGTAACGCTGCCGGTAGAACACGCCGAGGTTGTAATCGCCGACGACCTTGCGGCTCAGCTTCACGGTCCACTTCTGCCCGTCCTGCACCCACCGGCGCACATCCTGCCCGACGAACTCGACCGCCCCGAGCTCCGCGGGCACGGTGAACTGCAGCTCATCGACCGGCGCGCCGCTGATGAAATAGTTGACCGCGACGCTGCCGTACGCCACGCCCTCGCCGAGCGAGACGAGGTGAAACGCCTCGGCGCGGATGCCGGAGGATTTGCGCGTCGGCGAGAGCGTGAGCTTCCAATCGGTGTCGCGGTAACGGTAGGCGAGCTGCGCCCCCGCAGCGGTGATGGGAACGGAGCCGGTGTGCACCTCGCGCAGGCCATCCGCTTCGGGCTTGTCGAGCTGCACACCTTCCTCGCAGACTACGACGGCGTAACCGCGCTGGCTCGCGGCGCCCTGCACGCTCGGGCTGCGCACCACGCGCGGCGAGCCCAGCGGGCTCTGGCCAAGTTCGAGCCGCAGCGCGATGAGCGTGCGCCCGATCACCGGCTGCTTGAAGTGGACCTGCACAACGCTCGGCGATCCCGCGGCAACGGCGGGCCGCGCGGTGAAATCCTCCACGGCATCGCCGGTCAGCGACGCCAGCGCGTAGCCCGTGGGCACTTCGATGTTCACGCCACGCATCGCCGCATCGCGGATCTCCAGCTCGATCTGCGCTTCGACGATCAGGTCATCCTCGCGCACCGTCGCGACGAGCCGATGGCTCGCGTCGTAGGCGGGGACGATGTCGTCGAGCGCCATGCGGAGCGTGTAGCTGCTCGACGCGAAGCTGTAGTAGAAAGCGCTGCTCGATGGGAGCGGCCTCGGGTGCTGCGGGTCGCGCTCCTGGCGGGGGAATGCGGGGGCGTCGATCTGCGTCAGGCCGGAGGTTTCCTTGACGACAAGCTGGATCGCGCTGTCGCAGCCGATCGCCAGGTGACCGGCGGTGCGGATGTTGCCGGGGAGGGCGAGCGTGGGCAGCGAGACGGCCGCGGGGAATTTCGGCAGCGCGGTCTCGCCGAGGATCTGCAGGTCGTAGCGCAGCGCCTGCGGCTGATTGAGCTGGACGCTGAGGCGCTGCGCCGCTCCGACCGCGGCGGCGGGGAGGAGCTTCCAATCGCGGATGTGTTCGCCGCGCACTTGCGTGATGCTCAGGCCGGCGGGCACGTCGAACGTCAATTCGCTCAGCTTGCCCTGCGAGATGCTCAGGGCGACCATCGAATCGAGCCGCAGCGCGCCGGCGCTGATGCGCGCGATCGTGTTCATCTGCGCCGAGAGCATCAGTTCCGCTTCAAGCTGCTGGACCTGCGGCTTCCACCGCACGAGCACGGGCTTGCCGGGGCCGAGGATCGCGGTGACGACGAGCTTGCCCTCAACGGTCGCGCGCTCCAGCCGCAGCGCCCCGGGGAACTGCACCTCGAGGTCCGCCCGGTCGCAGATCACGCGCAGGTTCCGCACGCGCGACACCGGCACGCTGAGCGTCGCCTCGCGCCATCCCGCCGCGCCGCCCTCCTGCACCGCGCTGGGACGCACCGCGAAATCGGCGTGCACCTTGCGGCTCCCGGCCTCGCTCCAGCGCAGGCTGTAGCTCTTGCCCGCGGCGTCGTAAATCGCGCGGCTCCCCGCCCCGGCGTCGATCTTCTGCAACACCGCATCCGCGGTGATCAGCGGATACACGTGGTCACGCTCGGCATCGAGAATCTCAAAGTCGAGCGCGAAGCTGATGTTCGCCCCCTCGATGCGGCCCTCGACGAGCATCTCGTCGATCACGCCGCGGTCCCGAGGCTCCGCGGCGAGCAGCGAACCGGTGAGCATCAACATCAAACCGACACAACCGACAGCGAATCGGAAACTGGACATGGCGAGCTCCTGGAATGAAGAGAACATCCTCTACATCCAAGACGACGCGGAATGGCTGGCGTTCGTAACAATCCTGTCACAAGAAGAGGGGAGGGGAGTTTTAACGCAGAGCTCGCAGAGAGCGCAGAGAAAACCTATGGAGAGGTTTTAAGACACAATTCTTTTTTTCTCTCTCTCTCTCTCTCTCTCTGCGATCTCTGCGGCCTCTGCGTTAAAAATGTCTTTGTCTTACGGTGCCGCCGGCAGGCCCTTCGCCGTGCGGATCAGGTCAAGCAGTTCCGCGGCTTGTTTGTCGAGAGGGAGCTTCTGGGTCACGTCCGTCATCACGCGCTCGATCGCGGGGAGTTCGACGCTGCGCGAGTAGGGCGAGCCGCGCAGCACTTCGGCGAGCTGGGCGGCGGAGGCGGCGAGGTAGAGCCTGGGGTTCTCGGAGATCGTGCGCGGGCGCACCATGTCACCGGCCAGGCGGTAGGAAATCTCCTGCACCTTGCCGGTGTCGTTCTCTTTCCAGCGGACATGCACGGCCCCGAGGTCGGGCGGATTCTCGCGGCGCTGGGCGGCGGGGTCGGCGAGCTCCACTTCGTAGAGCGCGGTGGCCGACTGGCCCGAGCCGATCTCGCCGGCGTCGATCGCATCGTTGCGGAAATCCTTGTCGGCGATGTCGCGCTTCTCGTAGCCCAGCAGCCGATAGCGGCGGACGACCGCCGGGTCGAACTCGACCTGGATCTTCGCATCGCGGGCAACCGTTTGCAGCGTCGCCGCGAGGTTCGTCACGAACACGCGCTTCGCCTCGTCCCTGGAGTCGATGAAGACATAGTTGCCATCGCCCTTGTCGGCCAGTTGCTGCATCACCGCATCGTTGTACGCGCCCAGGCCGAAGCCCGCGGCGGTGAGCGTGATGCCGTCGCGCCGGTGCCCGGCGATCTTGCTGAGGATCGCCTGCCCGTCGCTCTCGCCGATGTTCGCCACGCCGTCGGAGCAGAGGATCACGCGGTTGATCGCGCCCGGCTCGTAGTGGCGGCGGGCCATGTCGTAGCCGAGCGTCAGACCCTCGACGAGGTTCGTGGTGCCGCTCGTCTGGATCTGCTCCATGGCGGAGGCGAGCTTCTGCGGCTCGCCGGCCGGGGCGTCCTCGAGGACGAGCTGCGCGTGCGTGTTGTACGTGATGATCGTCACGCGGTCGCGCGGATCGAGCTGCGACGCGAGCGACTTCACGGCGTACTGCACCAGTGGCAGGCGGTCGGGCTTGTCCATCGAGCCCGAGGCGTCGATCACGAAAACCAGGTGCGCCGGCTTGCGGCCCTCGCGGCCGACGGTCTTGGCCTTCACACCCACCTTGAGCAGCGTCAGGTTCGCCGACGCTTCACGGAACGGATGCGGCGCGGCCTCGGCGTGGAGTGCAAAGGTGTTTTCCGAGCGGTTCTCGTAGTTGTAGTCGAAGGTGTTGACGAACTCCTCGGTCCGCACCGCGCCGGCGGGCGGCACGAACCCGGCGCGGATGTAGCGGCGGGTCAGGCTGTAGCTGGCGGTGTCGGTGTCGAGGCCGAAGGTGGAGAGACGATCCGCGGCGGTCATGACGAAGGGATTGACCGGCAGCGCCTTGAACATCGCAGCGGCGGGCAAAGCGGCGTCGGGTTCGGCAGCCCGCTGCTCTTGAGCCGGTGCATTTTTCTTGTCTTCGCCTTCGCGTTCCTTGAACGCCAATTCGGAATTGGAGGCCTGAAGTTTCTCATTGTCGGTGAGCTGGCGTTCGCGGACGGCGATGCGCTCGTCGATGGTTTCCAGGAGTTTCTTGCCGTAAGTGACGTTGCGGTGATCGGAGCCGAGCGTGAGGGATTGCTGAGCGATTTCTTTTTCGAGGTTGTTGCGCTGCTTGCGGTATTCCTGCAGCTTCACGTCGGGACCGCTTTCGGGGCGGATGTCGCTAAGGGATTGCACTTTCTTGTCTTCGCCCTTGGCCTGCGGTTCCGCTCGGGTCTCATCCAGTTTCTTTTCGGCTTCGCCGAGCTGGCGCGGGGCGAGGGATGCGGGCGGGGTGGTGGGGACGGGGGCGGGGGTTGCGGTGACGACGGCGGGCGGTTCGACGACCGGGGGAGCGGCGGGGGTTTCGGCGGCGGCGGCGGCGGTTGGCGCGGGGGTGGCTTTTCCTACGCCTTTCTTGTCGGTTGCCACGAGATCGGAATCGAGCGCATCGGTGAATTGCGGAGAGTTCTTCTGCAGGTCTTGCAGGTTGTGCGGTTTGGCGGCGGTCACGCCGTCGGGGGCGATGGGGGCGGGGGCGGGAGCTGGGGCGGGAGCCGCGGCGGAGCGGGGGACCGCACCGCCGGGCTTTAAAGAAGTGGCGGATTTGACGGTTGGAGCGGGGGTGGCGAGTTGTTTTTGTCCTTCGGATTGTTCGGCGAGCTTGTCGAGTTTCTCGGCTTCGCGCTTAAACAGTTCCGTTTGCGGGGCGTCGGCGGGGCGGCCGTCTTGGTCTTTGCCGGTGCGGGATTCGAGGCGTTTTTCGGCGTCGAAGAATTTGGCGGCGTCGGGGGCGGAAGCGACTTCGC
>JAYVTU010000160.1:0-15215 GCA_043788485.1 Planctomycetota bacterium | reverse complement strand
GTGACCACCCGCCCTCCCGCGGTGAAAGACCTGTATGTGTCCCCAAAACACAACCAGTAGTAATCACTTGAGTCAAGCAGCTACCCAGATTATTTTTTGGCGTTGAACTGCTCGAACCAGCGTTGGAGATCGCCGCTGCCGATCACGATGTATTTGCCGTCGCTGGCGTCGGCGAGCTTGCGGGCATCGTTGTCATCGCGGTCGATCATCACGACGTTGAGGCGGACGCCGGAGCCCTTCATCAGATTGGCCAGCTCTTTCTGCTCACGGCTTCCGGGCATGGAGCGTGCGACGAGGGTGATCAATTCGGGCTTGGATTCCAGGGCTTTTTTGAACGCGGGGATGGCCGTCTGTTCGCCCGCTGCGTCGGTCTCATCAAGCTTGGACGCAAGTGCGGTGGCGGAAATCTGATCGGACGGCAGCAACTGCGACGGGTAAACAAACGGCGCCTTCTCACGCCAGAGCACCACCTGCATCGAGCGGTCGCCGGCTGTTTTGACCGACTGCTTGATCGCGGCCTTGATCGCATCGAGCGAGTCGCGCATCGTGCTGGAACTATCGGACATGAGCACGACGCGGCCGGCCAGCGGCAGGCCCATGAAATTGGGCTTGGCCAGGAGCAGCGGATTGATCTGCGGGTCGTAGCCGAATTCCGCCGCCGCGATCTCGGAGGCGGACTTCTCGACCTTCGGCGTGTTCGAGCCGCGGATTGTGTAGACCGTGACGACGATCAGCGAGATCAGGATGACCGCGAATAGGGCGACGATCGTCGTGCGGACGATGACGCGCCGGCGGCTCCGCTTTGCGGTCGGCACCTTGGACAGATCGATCGACTTGCCCGATGCGGTGACGAACTTCTGGCCCTTCGTGCGCGACTTCTCACGGATCTGCGATGTCGTCGAGCCGCTCTTCTTGCCCGGCGCATCGGGCCGGCCACCGGGCGCATCGGGCCTGCCGAGCGACTCTGCCTTTTCGTGGGCCGGATCGTCGGGGACCGTCATCAGCGTGCCGCAGTTGAAGCAGCGACAGACTCCGCCGCGGAAGCCGTCGTCGATCTCCAGTTCGTTGCTGCATTGCGGACAGGTGAGCTCGATCATGCTGGCGGATTATACTGACGATCGCATCGGAAAACGCAAATGGATGAAAGCCGCTTGAAACACGAACCGCAGGATGCAGTGTCCGAGGATGATGGCATCGCCAACCCCGATGCGTGCGCCGCTGCGGAGCACGTGCCGGTGCTTGTCACGCAGGTGATGCAGCTGCTCGACCCGCGTCCCGGTCAGGTCGTGCTCGACGGCACGGTCGGCCGCGGCGGTCACTGCGGCGTGATCCTGCCGCGCCTGGCCCCGGGCGGCCGGTATATCGGCCTCGATGTGGATCCCGGTAACCTGCAATTTGTGCGCGATCGCTACCCGCAGCTCCCGGTGGCGCTGGACCTGGTGCACCGCAACTTCGCCGGGGCGGTGGGGGCGGTCCGGGAGCTAGATTTGCAGGGGGTTGACGGTGTTTTGGCTGATTTGGGCTGGGCCTCGAGCCAGATCGCCGACGCCCAGCGCGGCTTCAGCTTCAACCGCGACGGTCCGCTGGACATGCGGCTGGACCCGACCTTGACGACGACCGCCGCGGACCTGGTCAACGATCTGGACGAGCGCGAGCTGGCCGATCTGATCTGGCGGTGGGGCGAAGAACGGCTGAGCCGGAAAATCGCACGAAAAATTGTGGATGTGCGCGCGCGTCATCCGATCAATACCACAAGGCAGCTCGCGGAGCTGTGCGCGCAGGCGTACGGCCCAGCGAGGCACCAGTCGCGGATCGATCCGGCGACTCGCACATTCCAGGCGCTCCGCATCGCCGTCAACGACGAGCTGGGCAGCCTCGAGAATCTGCTGGCGAGCATCCCGGAACTGATGAACCCCGGCGGCCGGGTGGTGATCATCAGCTTCCACTCGCTGGAGGATCGGCTGGTGAAGCAGGCCTTCCGGGCCTACGCCGCGGAGGGCCGGGCCGAGGTGCTGACGCGGAAGCCGCTCGTCGCCGACGAGCTTGAGCGACAGAGCAACCCGCGGAGCCGCTCCGCAAAATGTCGGGCGCTTCGGTGGGGCGAAGGTTTCAACAAGTAAACGAGTCGGGTACAATCCCGCTCAAGCCAAGGACGGCTCAACGAAGATTTTGAATTCAAGGATGAATGACAATGACCAGAGAGACGAAAATCGGACTGTTTGTCGGCATGGGTGTGATCATTCTGATCGGCATCCTCATCAGTGACCACCTTTCAACCGTATCGCAGCAGCAGTCGGCGCCGCTCGCATCGGCTGGCGCGCAGATGCAGCCCGAGACGCTGCCGCCCGTGCCCAGCGGCCTCGGCGGTCCGAATGTGAACGCGGGCATCGTGACGGTCCCCAACGGCGCCGCGCCGCACCGCGATGTCGTGGACCTCGTCGCGCCGCCGCCGGTCCCGCCCACGCCTTACACGCCCCCGGCCAACGACCCGGTCACGTTCAACAACGACCCGAACGCGCACACTGGCAACACGACCGGCCCCGTCACGCACGACACTACCAGTCGCAACGCCACGACGGGCAACACCGGCACCGGCACCGTAGCCGGGCTCGGCGGCCAGTTCGAACGCGTCACCGCTGGCGGCACCACAACGAACACCGGTACAACCCTCCTCAACACCGCGCCCAAGCAGACCGTCCACTTCGTCAAGGATGGAGAGACGCTTACCGCCATCAGCCGCCAATACTTCGGCGACCAGATGCACATGCAGGCGATCTACGAAGCCAACAAAGACAAGATGTCCACCATCCACTCGCTGCGCCCCGGTGTCCGCCTCGTGATCCCCGCCAAGGCGACCGACACGGCCAAGGTCACCGATACGAAGGCGATCGACACGAAGACCGTCGGCACCACGACCGCCGGCCTGATCACCGACGGCATCACCCTCACCGGCAACGGCACCGCGAACAACACCTCCACCGGCACGACGACCCTCACGACCGGCGCCACAGGCAAGACCAACGCCACCCTCATCGACTACAAGATCCAGGAAGGCGAGACGCTCTCAACCATCGCCGAGAAGATTTACGGCAGCAAGGCCGCCTGGCAGAAGCTGTACGCGATCAACAAGGACCGTGTCCCGAATCCCAACCGCATGAAGCCCGGCACAGTCATCAGCGTTCCCAAGAACCCGTAACCACGCTGGCGATCTCGGTCTCCCACGTCCCGTTTTAGGGCCGCGCTTATGTTTCCCAAGCTCGTCGGTTTGACGCTGATGATCATGTGCCTCGCCGGCACGCTGCTGGCGCTGAGGCAGCATCGCCTCGAACTCGCCCACGACAACGCCGAACTCTTCTCGCAGATCATCACGACGCGCCAGGCGATGTGGGATGCGCGTTCCCGCAGTGCCGTGCTCCAGCAGCCCAATCGCATCTACCAGAAGATGGCGCAGTCGCAACTCGCCCTTGAATCCGTCGATCCCCAGATGCCCCGGCCGGACACCGGCCTGGCGCACCGCGATCCCACGCCGTCCCCGCTCCGCCACACCCATTTCGATACACCCTGACGCATGACGCTTGCGAACCTGACAACCTCCGCCGACCAGTCGCGACGCCTGCTGACGTCGGCGAAGCTGTCGGTCGCGCTGTTGTCGCTTGCTCTCGTCGCATTGTTCGGCCGTGTCGTGCAGCTCCAGCTTTACCCCCAGCCGCAGATCGCCGCACGCACCGGTGACCGCCTCAGCAACATGCCTATCGCCGCCTGCCGCGGAGCCCTGCTCGATTGCCGCGGTCGGCCCCTGGCCATGACCAAACTCTGCTACAGCCTCTTCGCCGACCCGCAGATGATCAACGACCCTGATGAGTTTGCCGCACACGTCGGCCATCTCCTCGGCCGCGATCCCGTGACGATCAGCAAGGCCCTCGCCGCACACGCCGACGGCAAGTTCGTCATGCTCGATCGCCTCCTGAGCGACAGCGAACTCGACGAGGCCCGCCTCGCCAAGACCCCCGGCCTCGGCCTCGAACCCCGCCCCATCCGCGTTTACCCGCAGGCCAGCATCGCAGGTCAGCTCGTCGGTTTCGTCGGCTACGAGGGCAAGGGGCTTGACGGCCTCGAACGCTCGCTCGAACCCGTCCTCAAGGGCGACAACGGCTCGGTCCCCATGCTCCGCGATGTCCGCCGCCATCCGCTCTGGGTCGAGCGCACCGGCTTCACGCCGCCGCGCGATGGAGTCGATGTCCGCATGAGCATCGACACCGCCGTCCAGTACATCGCCGAAGAGGAACTGGCCAAGGCCTGCAAGCAGTACCGCTCCAAGCGCGGCGAGATGATCGTGATGGACAGCCGCACCGGCCAGATCCTCGCGATGGCCAACTATCCCTCCTTCGATCCCTCCAACCCCGATCAGAATCACGACGCCCGCCGCAATGCCTGCATCACCGATCCTTTCGAGCCCGGCTCGATCTTCAAGCCCTTCATCTGGTCCGCCGCCACCGCCGCGGGGCTTGCGAAGCCCGAGACGATGGTCGATTGCGAAAATGGTTTGTGGGTCGCCCCCAGCGGTCGCCGCCTCCGCGATGCGCACGGCCAAGGTGTGATCAGCTGGGAAAAAGTCCTCATCGTCTCCAGCAACATCGGCATGGGCAAAATCGGCTCGCAGCTCGGCCCCCAGCGCATGAACGAGGTCGTGCGATCCTTCGGATTCGGCCGCCACACCGGCATCGGCCTCTCCGGCGAATCCGTCGGCATCCTCAACCCGATGAAGAGGTGGACCTCCTACTCCATCACCAGCATCCCGATGGGCCAGGAGATCGGCGTCACCCCGCTCCAGATGGTCCGCGCGTTCAGCGTCTTTGCCAATCAGGGCATGATCGTCTCGCCCAGCCTTCTCGCCGACGAGGCCAATTCGCCGCTCCTCCAGCGCGTCCTCTCGCCGGCGATCGCGAATCAGACCAAGGAAATGCTCCGCCGCGTCGTCACCGAAGGCACCGGCAAAAAGGCCCAGTCCCACAAGTACGAAATCTGGGGCAAGACCGGCACCGCCCAGGTTCCTGACCCCGGCCACCGCGGCTACAAAGAGGGCGCCTTCAACGCCAGCTTCATCTGCGGAGCCCCGCTCGCGCAGCCTCGCATCATCGTCATGTGCACCGTCCACGAACCTGACCGCGCCATCGGCCACTTCGGCGGCACCGTCGCCGCCCCCGCCGCCCGTGAAGTCGTCGAGCGCACCCTGACCTACCTCGGCGTCGCCGCCGACGCCAACCCCGAAGATCCCCACGCCCCCAAGGTCGTCACCGTCACCAACGACTGATCCGTACTCCGTTCCACATCTTCATCATCCAAAGCCGCAATGCCCGTCCATGTGCCACTGACAACCGGTTCCTCCGGTTGTCAGTGAATGGTTGTCGCCATGTCAAACCATCCCAACCCGACCGGTATGGGCGTTTGTGAGCGTCACCCGCACGCGAGTGCAAGGCACACTGACAACCGGAGGAACCGGTTGTCAGTGGCACCAAAACATCCCAAAAAAAAAAGACGCCCCGGATTTCCGGGGCGTCTTGGATCGGTCAAACTGTCCCGTGATTTACGGGGTCTTGGTAGCGGGCGGCGTCGTCGCCGCGGGGGGCGTCGTGGCGGCCGGAGCGGGCTTGGCAGCCGCGCCGCTCTTCTGCAGCTCATCGATCACGTCGTTGGTGATCTCGTTCTTATCGTCGTAGGAGAGGATCGCGTCGTTCTTGACCATCACGATCGACATCCCCTTCGAGTTGGCCACGCGGCGGGCCACCGGCGAGATGCGGTCGCGGTACTTGACGACCAGCGCCACGCGGTTCTGGTTCGACAGCTGCTGAGCCTTGGTGAACTCGTTGCGGAACTGATCATCGAGCGCCGCCTTCATCTGCGCCAGCTTCGCCTTCTGCTCGTCGGTCGACGTGGCGGTGATCTTCTTCTCTTCCGCCGCATACGCCGCGCGTAGCTCTTCGCCGAACTTGTTGAGCCGATTGCTCAACTCCTTGTCGGCCTCGGCCTGGTCCTTGGTCAGCTCATCGGTCCAGCCCAGCGACTTGGCGACCTTGTCCAGATCGATCACCGCAACCAGGCCCTTGTCCGCATTGGCCACGCTCTGCGTGTAGGCCGGCCGCTGATCGCAGCCCATGCCCAGAAGGAATGCGAGTCCGAGAACAGTAGCCGAGAGTTTCTTGCCGATGGTCATCCGTTGCCTCCAGTTCGTGTCTGTGTAGATAAGTCCACCCTAACTGCAGTTACTACATCGGCTGATTCTACAATGTTCTCCACTCATTGCACAAATCTCCCCATAGATGGAACCCGCAAGCCCCATCAAACGGCCTATTGATCACCGCTCACCGCTTCCTGACCGGGCCATCCACTCTGTATGATGGCACGTTCTTGAGGCCAATTCTCGATGGATGAACCGACGATCTTGTCCGATCAGGGGTTGTTCGACAACCTCATGGGACTCCTGTCGGGCCTGCTGGCCCTGCTGGGGCTCGTCGCGCTGATCGTCTGCACACTGGCCGTCGTCCGCTACCGCAAACGCAAACGCCGCCAAGCCCAGCAGCAGGCCCGCGACGCCGCCAACGCCGCCGCCGAGCAGCAGGAGCCCGAGGAATCCGCCCCCGTCATCCCCGGAACCGTCGGCGAAGATGGCTCGGTCTGGGCCAACGTCGCCGAACCCGATGAAGCCGCACTCCCCGAGCCCGGCGACGAATCCAGCGTCGAAGTCGCCTCCGCCTCCACCGACCACGTCATCGACCCCGCCATCGCCGATAGCGCCCAAAACGCCCCGACCTTCGACCCGCTGCACCCGCCCCGCCCCAAGCCGCCGCACTGACAGAAGAAGTATTCACCACAGAGGCACAGAGGAAGACAAAGGCAGAGGGGGATTTTTCACCAAGGCGCGAAGAGCGCAAAGACGCAAAGGAAGACAAGGATCTTTGTCTTTGAAACCTGATTTTTTTGCTTTTTCCTTCCTTCGCGCCTTTTCCACCTTCGCGCCTTCGTGAAAAAATCCCCCTCTCCCCGTCTTCCTCAGTGCCTCTGCGCCTCTGTGGTTATTTTCTCCCCTGAAATCCGCTACAATTCCCGCCCCATGAGCGATCCCACCACGCCCGTTGTCACACGTTTCGCCCCCTCGCCGACCGGCTACCTCCACATCGGCGGCGCTCGCACCGCGCTCTACAACTGGGCCTACGCCCGCCGCCACGGCGGGAAATTCATCCTCCGCCTCGAAGACACCGACGCCGCCCGTTCCAGCGTCGAATCCGCTAAATCCATCATCGAAGATCTCCAGTGGCTCGGCATCGACTGGGACTACGGCCCCGACCCGAAATCCGCAAACCCCATCGAATCGAACATCGGCCCGACCGGCCCCTATGCCCAGAGCAAACGCCTCGCGATCTACAACGAGAAAATCAATCAACTTGTCCGCGAGGAAAAAGCCTACGAGAAAGACGGCGCCATCGTCTTCAAGATGCCGCGCAAGGACATCACTGTCCACGACCTCATCCTCGGCGACGTCACCACGCCCGCCGACAAGATCATCGATCTCGTCATCAAAAAGTCCGACGGCTTCCCCACCTTCCACTTCGCCAACGTCATCGACGACGCGACGATGGGCGTCACCCACGTCATCCGCGCACAGGAACACCTCAACAACACCCACAAACACCTCGCCCTCTTCGAAGCGCTCGGCATCAAACCCCCGCAATACGCCCACATCCCGCTCATCTTCAACGCCGACGGCACGAAGATGTCCAAACGCGACAAGGCGAAAGCTGCACGTAATGCTGCGAAGCAATATTTGAGGGAGCACTCAATCGATCAACTGCGTGCACGTTTGGACGTTCCTATCACTGCTCGGGCAATGGATTTTGGACCCGACACAGACAGCACGTTGGAAGAATTTATTGCCGGGAAAAGCGACTCAGTTACTTGGACGAATCGGATATCATTTGTCCTCAAAGTTGACCTTCCAGAGATCGACGTTCACGATTTCCTTGCTGCGGGATACCTCTCGGAAGCCTTGTGCAATTATCTATCTCTTTTGGGCTGGTCTCCAGGCGGCGACGTTGAAAAATTCGATAGGAAATGGCTCGCCGAGAATTTCTCTTTGGATGGCATAGGTAAATCAAACGCGAAATTCGACCGCGAGAAATTATCAAATTTCAACTCGGTTGCGATTCAATCAATGCCCCTCGCAGAGTTCGCTGGGCACCTCACGAATCAATTTGCCTTCATGTATTTCAAGCCGATTTTGGATGATCCGACAAAGCTCTTGCTATTTGCTGAAGCATATCGTGCTCGTGCAAAAACTCTCAAAGAGCCGTTTGTGGCTGGGCGTTTCTTCATCACGCCAATAGAAGAGATTGCATTCGAAACGAAGGCCGTCGAAAAAGTCCTGAAAGGCGGCGAGGGTTACGCCGCGCTTGAAAAACTCCTGCCCGTGCTCGAAGCAATCACCGACTGGTCGCCCGAGCCGATCGAGAACACCGTCAAACAATTCGCCGAAACGTCCGGCCTGGGCCTCGGCAAAGTCGCCCAGCCCATCCGCGTCGCCGTCACCGGCAACACCGTCAGCCCCCCGATCGGCGCGACACTCGCCATCCTCGGCAAAGACCAAACCCTGACGCGCATCCGCCGCTGTCTCGCGCAGCGTTCCTGAAAACAACATGAACCACTGGCTCGTCAAATCCGAACCCTCCGCGTGGTCATGGGACCAGATGGTTGCCGCGAAAACGACCGCGTGGTCCGGCGTCCGCAACAACGCCGCCGCGCTGCACCTCCGCGCCATGAAACACGGCGACCTCGCCTTCTTCTACCACTCCAACGAAGGCAAAGAAATCGTCGGCGTCGTCGAGATCGTCCGCGAAGCCTATATCCCGACCCGTCCGACGAGACCGGCCGCTACGTCATGGTCGATGTCAAAGCGATCCGCCCGCTCAAAACCCCCGTGACGCTCGCAACCATCAAGGCGGACGCCACGCTGAAAAAAATGGAACTCGTCCGGCAATCCCGCCTCTCCGTCTCGCCCGTGGACGAGAAATCGTGGAAAATCATCTGCAAACTCGGCGGGATCGCTTAACTGCTCATTCATAGCCGCAGGCGGAAGCCGGCGGGTCTTCTGGAGAATCGCATGTCACTCATCGTCACCGGCTCCATTGGCATCGACACCGTCATCACCCCAACCGCGAAAGCCGAGGAAGTGCTCGGCGGATCGTGCACCTACTTCGCTGCGGCGGCGAGTTTCTTCACGCCCGTTCGAATCGTCGCGGCGGTCGGCGAAGATTTCCCCGACAAGCACATGGGCGTCTTCAAGCATTTCAATGTGGACACCGCGGGACTCGAGAAGCGGAAGGGGAGCAAGACATTCCGCTGGACCGGCAAATACCAGCAGAACATGAACGACCGCGACACCGTCGATGTTCAGCTCAACGTGCTGGGCGATGCGCTGCCCGCGGTGCCGGCGAGCTTCCGCGACAGCCGATTCATTTTCCTGGCCAACACGCACCCCGCCGGTCAGATGGCGCTGCTCGAGCAGTTCAAGAGCCCGGCCCTCGTCGTCGCCGACACGATGGACCTCTGGATCAACATCGCGCGTCCGCAGCTCGATGCGCTGCTCAAGCGCCTCGACGGCCTGGTGCTCAACGACTCCGAGGCCCGCCTGATGACCGGCGAGACGAACATGGTCGCTGCATCGCACAAGATCATCGCGATGGGCCCGAAGTTCGTCGTGATCAAGAAGGGCGAGCACGGCTGTCTGCTCAACCACACCGATGGCCTGGCTGTGATGCACGCGTATCCGGCGCTCAACGTCGTCGATCCCACGGGCGCCGGCGACAGCTTCGCGGGCGGCTTCATGGGGCACCTGGCGCAGACCGGCCGCGTCGATCTTCCGGCGATCAAGCGGGCGCTGGCCTACGGCACGATGGTCGCGAGCTTCACGATCGAAGCGTTCAGCCTGCAGCGTCTCATGGAGATCAGCCGGGCGGAGATCGACGAGCGTCTGGTCGAGTACGCCGATTGCGTGCGGTTTGATTGATGCGACGCTCAACCGTTGCCAACAATCCGCCGATGGCCTAAAGTATTGCCCTGGTCCGCAAGGGCCGCTTGCCACCCTAGCTCAGTTGGTAGAGCAATGCTTTCGTAAAGCATAGGTCGCGGGTTCGAGTCCCGCGGGTGGCCTTGGAGTTGTATTGTGGCCGGTGCGTTCGTGATCAGGAAACTTTAACCACCCATCCGCGCCGCCGGTTCACGGCAGCGGGAGTTTGTCCGCGTTCAAGAAACAATCCTCGGCACGCGGCGGTTTCGTGACGAGTTTCAGATCGACCAGTTGCTTGATCAGCGTCGCCCAGCGTTCGGCGGTCATCGAACCGACCGGAATCTTGGGCGCCTTGGGAGCCGTCAGCACCGGGCGCGGCAGCGGCGTGCTGTCGTCACCGCCCTTAAGCGCAGATGGCGGGAAGATCGGCTGGGGCTCCGGCTCGCCGGTGATCAGCGACCACTGCGCCTTGGCTGCGAGATTGAACGTCGGCAGGTCCATCGCGGGGTTGAGCTTGGTCATGTTCCGATTCCCTTCATCGGGACCCGCCAGATAACTCGTCCATCCCTCACGCAGACCGGCGATAAATGCGTGGACCATGCGCGGGTGTTGCTGGATGGTCTGCATGCGCGTGATGACGACAGCGGTGTACGGGTTGTACCCCGAGTCGGCGACGAGGAAGACCTGCGTGTCGACGCCCTTGGCCCGCGCCGCGATCGGCTCGGAGGTCACGAAGCACTGCTGGGCGAAATTCTTGTCGTCGAGAAAGGACGCGATGCTGTAGTTGTAGGGCACGACCTTGAGGGTGCCGAAGCCGTATTTCGATTCGAGGAATTTGACGTAGGGCAGGCCGGGCTCGACGGCGAGCGTGCCGGTGGTGAAGACTTCGTCGATCGTCTTGAGCCCGCGTGCGGCGTGGACCATGATTCCCTGCGGGCAGGTCTGGTAGGTGGCGAAGAGTGCGACGATGTCCGTGCCGCGCTCGCGCGCGATGACGACCTCATCCGCGGAGGCGATGCCGAAATCGACCTGACCGCTGGCGACCATCTGGATGACCGGTGCGTTGGCGCCGCCGGTGATCTCGACGTTGACGCCGTGATGAGTGAAGAGGCCCAGGCGTTTCGCCTCGTAGATGCCGCCGAACTCCGGCTCGGCGACCCAGTTGAGTGCGATCTTCGCGTGATTGTCCTCGACCGAATCGGAGCAGCCGGCCAGGGCGGTGAGGCAGCCGAGGATCATCATCAACCGACGGAAGTTCATGCCGCATCCTTTCCGATTCATTGGGCCGACGCGTGCCAGCGCCTTAGCGCCAGCCAACTGACCGCCTCGACGACGCCAAAGAGCACAAGCCCGAGCACCGCCGCGTACCCGATCGCCGCGAACACCACGTCCGTCCGCTGCGCACGCATGTAGGTCAGGAGAGTTTCGCCGATCCCGCCGCCGCCCGCAAATTCGCCGACGATCGCACCGACCACGGCTAGGCCTGATGCGATGCGCAGGCCCGTGAGCATCTGCGGCAGTGCGGCGGGCATACGTAGTTTTACGAGCGTCTCGAATCGCCGGGCTTGATAAACGCGGAACAGGTCGCGCCAGCCCGGCTCGACGGAAAGCAGGCCCGAGAGCGTGCCGGCGATCACCGGGAAGACCGAGACGATGAACGCCGCCGCGGTCACCGAGCGGATGCCGATGCCGAACCAGATCACCAGCACCGGCGCGATCGCGACGATCGGCACGACCTGAAAGAAGATGGCGTAGGGATAAAAAGCGCGTTCGACCCATCGCGAGGTTGAGAGGGCGATGGCGATCAATGTCCCGGCGATGGTCGAGAGCAGCAGGCCGAGGAGGGTTGCGATCGCGGTTTGACCCAGCGCGGGCAGCAGCACATCGCCGGAGTCCCATGCGGCAGTGAGCACGGCCGACGGCGTGGGCAGAAGGATCGGCTGCACCTTGAGGGCGCGGATGATGATCTCGGCGGCGGCGCCGGAGATCAGCAGCGTCAGCAGTGGGGGGAGCACGTTTCGCATCAGGCGGTGATTCACGCGGCGCCTCCGGGGGCTCCCGAGGCGAGCGCGTCGAAGAGCCTGCGCATCTCGGCGGCGAAACGCGCATCGGTGCGCAGCTCCGGCGGACGTTCCGCGGGGAGATCGAGGACGCGGTCGAGCGCGATGCGGCCGGGGCGCGGTGTCATCACCAGCGATCGCCGACCGAGGTACGCCGCTTCGATGATCGAGTGTGTGACGAAAATAATCGTGATACGCGTCTCGATCCACAGTTGGCGTAGCTGATCGTCGAGCGCCTGCCGGCTGATCTCGTCGAGCGCAGCGAACGGCTCGTCCATGAGCAGCAGACGCGGCCGGGTGACCATGGCACGCGCGATGGCGACGCGCATCTTCATGCCGCCGGAGAGTTGATTGGGGTAACGGGTCATTGCATCGGCGAGGCCGACGCGCTGCAGCGCTTCGGTCGCCGCGGCGTGCGCATCGGCGGACGGTTTGCCGAGCAGTTCCATGGGGAGCGTGACATTGCGCAGCACGCTGCGCCACGGCAGGAGGCTCGCATCCTGAAAGACGTAGCCGATGAGGCCGCGCGGAAGTTGGTGCGCGGCGGAGTCGTCGATCCGGATTTCGCCGGTGTCGGGATGGTCGAGGCCGGCGATGAGTCGGAGCAGCGTCGATTTCCCGCAGCCCGATGGGCCGAGGATCGTCAGGAATTCGCCGGGCTCGATGTCGAGTGAGATCCCCGCCAGCGCGGGGACGGGGATCGCATCGGCGTCGAACGTGCGGTGCACGCCGGCGATGCGGATGGGCAGGCCGCGTGCGGCTTGGGCTGCGGTGGGGCGGGTCATCGTGGAGGGCATTGTACGGATGCGCAGCGTCTCGCGCTGCACCCGGCGGCGCGACGACGCACCGCTACACCGCTGCCGCGTGGCGGCCGGCGCGCGGGTCGCCGGCGGTTTGGAAATCGCCGGTGGCAGTGCGCTCGATCACGCAGGGGCTCCAGAGTGCCCCGTTGCTCACGCGGATTTTGTGGCCGAGTTGTTTGAGGGCGGCGATTGTTTTTTCGCCCAGGTCGGGATTGATGGTCAGGCTGCCGAGCGACGGCGGGGACTGGCCGAATGAACTGATGTGGTGATTGGTGCCGAAGCGCGGGGCGGTGACCGATTCGTGCGGCGGTAGCGCGAAGTCGATGTGATTCATCACGAGCTGCAGGGCGGTCTGGTCCTGGCCATCGCCGCCGGCGACGCTGATGGCGAGGACGGGCTTGCCGGATTGGAGTACGAGCGTCGGCGAAAGCGTGATGCGCGGGCGTTTGCCGGGCTCGATGCGGTTGGGGCTGTGGGGCCAGTTGTTGAAGCTTTGGAGTCGGGAGTTGAGCCAGATTCCGGTGGAGCCCGCGAGGACGCCGCCCCAGCCGCTGGGCGTCGCGGCGACGAAGTTGCCGGCGGCGTCGGCGGCGAGGCAGGTGGTCGTGTCGTGACTCTTGCTCGGCGGGCCGAAGCGCGGGTCGTGACGATCGAGCAGTGGTTTGCCGCTCACCGGTTCGCCGGGCTGAAGTTCGAGCGAGGCGTGGTGCGCATCGATGAGCTTGCGGCGCATCGCGACGTAATCATTCGAGAGCAGTGATTCGATCGGCACGGACTCGAACAGCGGGTCGGCGTAGTAGACATCGCGGTCGGCCATCGCGAGTTTCATCGCTTCGATCGTGATGTGCACGGCTTCCGCGGATTGCCGGCCCATCGCTTTCACATCGAAACCATCGAGGAGTTGCAGAGCTTCGAGTAGGCAGGGGCCCTGCGTCCACGGGCCGCATTTGCAGATGGTGTAGCCGCGGTATTTGGCGGTGACGGGTTCTTCGATGCGTGTCACGTGGGCGGCGAGGTCTTCGGCGCGGATCAGGCCGCCGCTGGATTGGGACCACTTGTCGAGCGCTGCTGCGATGGGCCCGCGGTAGAAGCAGTCGGCGACGGCGCGGAGACCGGCGGCGCGGTCACCAGCGGATTTCTCGGCGGCGATGAGCTGCGTGATGGTCGATGCGAGGTCGGCGTGCCACGCCTGTTTGCCGGAGCCGAGTAGCGCGAGCGCCGGTGCGGCGGCGGCGGCGAAGGTGAATGAGCCGTGGCGGGCGAGGAGCGTGATGATCGCATCGAGTGCAGCCGGGACGGCAGCGGACTCGGGGCCGCTGCGCGGGATTCCTTTTTTGAAATGGTCGAGCGTCGCGAGCTTCGGCGCGGTTCCCATTCCGGCGATGACCTCGACTTTGCCGGTCGCGCCATCGTGGTAGAGGATCGGCATTTCGCCGCCGAAGCAGAAGTTGGTCGAGTCGGTGACGCAGAGCGCGAGGAGCATGGTGGCGGCGGCGTCGGCGGCGTTGCCGTTGCGGTCGAAGACGGCGGCTGCGGCATTCACCGCCGCCGCTCCGCCACCGGCGACGGCGCCGCGCTTGCCGGTGGCTTTCCAAGTGGAGGAGCTGGCGTGCTTCGGCGGCTCACTGGCCGGTTCGTCTTCCGCTGCCCGTGTCACCGCGACATCGGGCAGAGCCGCGGCGGTGCCGAATGCCAACCCGGTTTTGAGAAACTCGCGTCTGCGAAATGCTTTCGGGTCGCTGCCCATGATCGGCCCCTTTGCGTCTCAAGTTACATTGCCGACGGCGCTGCTGCTTGCGGCAGCGTGGGTTGCGCACGATCGGCGATGCCGCCCCGGAATGTAGAACGGCGATCGTGACCGAAAATTGGGTGGGGGGTAGCAGCGGGCAAGAATTATTTGCAAAAATCGTGCGCTGAATAAAGCGGGTGTGCTATACATTATGTGGCAGTGCCTCGTGCCGGGCCGCGGCGAAAGGTGATGGTTACGGAGCTTCCATGCCAGGCGAGCGTGTAATGGAAATGGTAATGCTTTCTGTCACCGAACGGATTCGGGTGCTGCCCATGTTTGGTCCGGCGTTTGCGGAGTGCGTGATACCCCGTCACACGAGTTCGTCGTCTCGGTCGAGCGGGTCGCCGATGGCTGCGGGCTATCGACCAACATCGACGGCAAGAATTTAAGCTAGAGCAATTCGCGCTTTTTGTGACCCCGCCTTATGATGCGTGGACCAGGCAAGGAGGCCTCCACGATGGCATACTCGGACGACTTTCGACTGAAGGTTCTGGCGGCGGTTGATC